>CAZKJO010000016.1:8924-44079 GCA_964553105.1 uncultured Weeksellaceae bacterium
AGTTTTGTATATTTGTAGAATTATTCTAAATAGTATGAGTTTTACAAAAAGTGACGTAAATAAGATAATAGAAGAATTACAAGCGAAAGATTGGATTCAGAACTTTCAGATTTTTGGTAAGAAAATTATGATTGATGCTGTTTCTCCTTCTCCTGCCATGCACGATAAGAAGAAATTAGAAGATGCATTGATTAACGCTTTTAAAGACAAGTTACCTGAAGCTACCGTAAATGTACGGGTAAGTGTAAAGGCTCAAAAAGCGGCTAAATTACCAACAGCTCCCTTAAAAGGCAAGAAAATAGATGGGATTCAAAATATTATCGCGGTTGCATCTGGAAAGGGTGGAGTGGGAAAATCTACGGTTTCTGCTAATATTGCTATTAGTCTACAGAAAATGGGCTTTAAAGTTGGTTTATTAGATGCTGATATTTATGGACCTTCTATGCCATTGATGTTTGATGTAGAAAAGGCAAAACCAAGATCTGTGAACGTAGATGGCAAAAGCAAAATGGAACCTGTAGAAAGCTATGGGATTAAGCTTTTATCCATTGGTTTCTTTGCAGACATGGATCAGGCAGTAGTTTGGCGAGGTGCGATGGCGTCTAAAGCGATTCACCAATTAATACATGACGCAGATTGGGGAAAACTTGATTTCCTGATCGTTGATTTACCTCCAGGAACAGGTGACATCCACTTAAGCTTGGTGCAAGAAGTTCCTGTTACAGGAGCTGTAATCGTTAGTACGCCTCAACATATTGCACTTGCCGATGCTAGAAAAGGTGTTGGTATGTTCAAAATGGAATCTATTGATGTTCCAGTACTTGGATTTGTAGAGAACATGGCGTATTTCACACCAGAAGAATTACCAGACAATAAATATTATATCTTCGGAGAAAATGGTGTTAAGAATTTAGCCGAGAAAATGGATATTCCATTTTTAGGTGAAGTTCCATTGGTTCAAAGCATTAGAGAAGCAGGTGACGTGGGTAGACCTGCAGCACTTCAAGCTAATACAATTGCAAGCCAAGCCTACACAGAAATAACAAAGAACTTAGTATCAAGTCTTGCTAAACGCAATGAGGATTTACCTCCAACCGAAATAGTCCGTATTACGACTATGGCGGGTTGTCCAACCTAAATAAACAGAGCTACATGAACAGTGATTTAAAAGTAAGAGTAGAAAAAGCTCTACAAGAAATTAGGCCTTATCTTCAAACAGATAGCGGCGATATCGAGTTGGTATCTATTGAAAAAGACATAGTTATCGTTAGACTTTTAGGAGCATGCATTGATTGTAGCGTAAATCAAATGACGCTAAAAGCAGGCGTTGAGCTGACTGTTAAAAAGCATGCTCCAGAAATTAGTAAAGTGATAAATATAAATTAAACAACGTTTTGAGTACAGAACTAAAACAAGTAGTCATTCTTTTTGCAGGAGATTCGGGTGATGGAATGCAACTTACCGGATCTCAATTCACAACAACCTCTGCCTTAGTTGGAAATGACGTAAGTACATTTCCAGATTTCCCGGCAGAGATTCGTGCCCCTGCCGGAACAACAGCAGGCGTCTCGGGTTTTCAATTACAGTTTGGTAGTGTAAATATTACCTCTGCTGGAGATGAGTGCGATGTGATGGTTGCAATGAATGCAGCTGCTTTTAAGAAAAATAAAGCCAAACTTAAAAAGAATGGAATCTTAATCGCAAATACTTCTGGTTTTGATCGTAAGAATTTAAAATTAGCTAAATATGAGGATGAAAATCCTCTTGATGCCGCTAAAGAAATATTTGATGTACACGAAATCGATATTCTAGCGCATACCAAAGAAGCCCTTAAAGACTCTAGCCTAAGCACTAAGGATAAAGATAGAGCCAAGAACATGTTTGCTCTTGGATTTGTTTATTGGCTGTTTACTAGACCTTTAGACTTTACAATTGCCTACTTAGAAGAAAAGTTCAGATCTAAACCAGATATATTAGACGCGAATATTAAGGTGTTAAAAGCTGGATATCATTATGGTGAAATCACTGATACTTTTACAGAAAGATATGTTGTGAAACCAGCTCCTCTACCTCCAGGAAACTATAGAAATATTACGGGTAATCACGCATTAGCTTTGGGAGCGATTGCTGCTTCACAGAAAGCTAATCTAAATCTTTTCTATGGTGGTTATCCTATTACACCTGCTTCCGATATTTTGCATTTCTTAGCTAGCTATAAGTATATGGGAGTTAAGACCTTCCAAGCTGAGGATGAGATTGCAGCTATGGCAGCGGTGATTGGTGCTTCTTACGCAGGAGATTTAGCCATGACAGCTTCATCAGGACCAGGTATCGCATTGAAAGCAGAAGGAATGGGCTTGGCCTTAATGTTAGAGGTTCCTGCGGTGATTGTAAATGTTCAGCGTGGTGGTCCTTCAACAGGTTTACCAACAAAAACAGAACAAGCCGACCTAATGCAAGCTATGTATGGTAGAAATGGAGAAGCTCCGATCCCAGTGGTAGCTCCCAAATCTCCAAATGATTGTTTTGAGATAACTTTTAATGCTTGTAAAATAGCTGTTGAGCACATGACGCCGGTAATTGTACTTTCTGATGGTTATTTAGCTAATGGTTCAGAGCCTTGGAGATATCCAAATACAGCAGATTTACCAGAGATTCAGAAGATTCAACCTAAATTAACGAAAGAGGAGTTTCAACCTTACGAACGAAATGAAGATTTTGTAAGAAGTTGGGCGATTCCCGGTACAGCCAACCTAGAGCATAGAGTTGGTGGGTTAGAAAAGAAAGACATCACAGGTGATGTTAGCTATGATCCAGAGAATCATGAATTGATGGTGAAGCAAAGACAAGCCAAAGTTCAAGCGATTGAGAATTATATTCCTGACGCTGAATTAGAAAGTGGAGCAAGCGATGCCGATCTATTAATTATTGGTTGGGGAAGTACCTATGGAGCTATTCAAGCAGCGATGTTACAATTGCTAGAAGAAGGACATTCTGTGGCGCATCTACAGATACAGTATTTGAATCCATTCCCTAAAAATTTAGGTGAATTGCTTAAAAATCATAAGAGATTCTTAGTCCCTGAAATTAATCAAGGTCAATTGATTAAAATTTTAAGAGATCGCTATTTAATCGATGCAAAACCATTGAATAAAACGCAAGGAATTCCTTTTAAAGCTCCGGAAATTTATCAATCAGCCATTCGAACGCTTATGAGCTAAATAACTTAGCTTTCATTTTTATTTTTTTTGTTCATTGTTATAGTTTAATTGAATCAAAAATTAGGATGTAACCAATTCTAAATTATTAGGTTGCCAACTTGTGCTAAATTATTTTGGCATTTAAATTGCCTTAGTATCCTTGATTAATAATTATAACAATGAACAAATATATATTCCTCCTATTTAGTGTCTTTATCGGAAATCTCGTTTTAGGACAAGGTTTTCAGGATAAAGAATTCTTAAAATATAGGGTTCACTATGGTTTTTTAAATGCAGGTTTCGCTTCCCTAAAAGTTAGTGAAACCACTGTGAATGGCGAACCTCATTTTCATGTTAAAGGCGAAGGTTCTTCTACGGGTGCAGTTAGAGCATTTTTTAAGGTGGATGACTTTTACGAAACTAAATTTCATAAAAACACGTATAAACCCACAGAGTTTAAACGTAAAATTAGGGAAGGTGGACATAGAAAGAATAGAATTTTAACTTTTGATCACAAATCTAAGGTAGTTACCATCAATGATTTACTTGGTAAAAGCGTAACTTATGAACGTTTCGATCCGCCGATTCAAGATATGCTTTCTGCTTATTACTATTTGAGAACAAAGTCTAATAATGACTATAAAACAGGTGAATACCAAAGCGTTAATATCTTTATGGATGGCGAGGTTTATCCTTTTAAGCTGAAAGTAGAGGGTAGAGAAAGAATTAAAACCAAGTTTGGCTATATCAATGCCATTAAACTTACTCCTTTCGTTCAGTCAGGTCGTGTTTTTAAAGCAAAGGAAAGTGTGACGATGTGGGTGAGTGACGATGCTAATTTAATTCCGTTGAAGATTAAAGCTGAATTAGCTGTTGGGTCTTTAGATATGGATTTACATGAGTACAAAAACTTAAAGCATAATATCGATTTTAGATAATCATTTTCTTATCATTAAATAATAAGATTTTTATACTACTTAATTCTATTAGAACATTTAAATAAGTATTTTTGATACATGCTAAGTATCGACAATCTACATTTTTCTTACGAACCTGGAAAACCGGTTTTAAAAGACATTTCATTATCTCTACTTTCTGAGGAAAAACTATGTATTCTTGGTGAAAGTGGAAGCGGAAAGTCCACCTTACTAAAGCTTATTTTTGCTGAACTTCAACATGATAGTGGGATAATAGTTTTTAATAAAGAAGAAATTAAAGGGAGAAATCATCAACTTCTTCCTGGGCACGAAGACATGACCTATGTTGCACAGGATTTTGATTTAGCGACTTATCATACCGTTGCTGAAAATGTGGGAAGTCGATTAAGCAATACCAATCAAGATTATAAAACATCTAGAGTTAATGAGGTTTTAAAATCCTTGAGTATTTATGATCTTAAGGATAAAAAACCTACAGAGTTAAGTGGTGGACAAAAGCAGCGCGTTGCCATAGCAAGAGCTGTTGCTAAGCCTCCCCGATTACTGTTATTAGATGAACCCTTTAGCCAATTAGATTCTGGCTTACACAGAAGGTTACGAGAAGAACTATTTTCTTTTCTAGAAAAAAATAAAATCGGGGTTATTTTCTCCTCTCATCGCGCAGAGGATGCTTTGGGCTATTCAGATAAGATTATTCTATTGAAGAATGGAGAGGTTGTTCAACAAGGCTCTGCTTCACAAGTATATTTTTCTCCTCAAACAACTTATGTAGCGCATATGTTTGGGCTTGTAAACATTTTAGACGCCCTAGAAGCGACTGCTATGGGAATAGAGCGTAACTTCTTAAAAGATGTAGTTTTGATTTATCCAGAAGAGATTTCTATTTCTGAAAAAGGAAAACATTCAGGTGTGGTGAAGAGAAATCGTTTTATGGGAAACCATTACGAAATACAGTTTATCTCTAAAGGGAAACTCTTAAAAGCATATCATACGCAGCCCATTCCACCTAAGGATAGATTTAATTTTGATATCCGAAATTATCGTTGGACTTTATTGGACGAAGATAATTAAGCTTCTACTCCTATTTATCTGGATTTAATAAAACTACTTTGTTTCTTAAGAGGAGTTTCATGTATCTGCCATATTCATCTTTAGCAGGTTCTATTCTGATACCTGATTTTTTCATATCATCAGCTACTTTTCTTAATGCACTCACCGCCTGCACTTTAAATTCATTATCACCATCTACAGCTCTTATATCTGTAATAAGGCCTTGCCAGTTTATATAGAATTCTAAATCAACCTCTACCCAATCTTTATTTACATTAGGAAATTCTGTATCTAAAACATCTAATATATCTCTATCTAGATTATCAGATAAACATGCTATTAATTCTGATTTATCACCTATAAAGTCTTCACAACCTGGATAAACCGGAATCTCAACCACCTTGTTGACAACCAAGTTTTTATTATCATTTTTCAGATCTTCTTCAATATCGAAACTTTCTTTTTTATCCTTTTTAAATAATTCTTCTATAGAAACCACCGCAAGCGAATCTTTTAGATGAGGTAAAGATTTTCTAATAGCGATGATACTCCACAATACAAATAAGGTTATGAATAACCCTATACATATATAGATGATCGAATTACGTTTTGAATTTTTCATGATAATTAAGATACGCCAATTTAAGTTGAAAAATTAAGTTATCAGTTATATAAAACTTAAAAATCCCGCTAAAGCGAGATTTATAATCAGTAGTTAAATTGTTTCATCTATTTCTCTGGTTTTTGTAAAATAACATTGTTTTGGAAAATTAAGGTAACTTCTTTATCCCCATCCATGGTAGCAGGCTTAATTTTCTTATTTGACTTATTCAAATATTTTGAAACGTTTTCCAAAGCTCTCATTGCTTGTGGCATAAATTCCTCATCACCTCTTTTAGCATTAATATTTACTATTTCTCCTTCGGTGTTGATATGAAACTCTAGTTGTACCTGTACTCGAGGCTTACTAGTTTCAGGGTATTCCGTATCAAGAAATTTTATAAGATCTTTACTTAAGTTATCTCCGAAACAACGAACCAATTCACGTTTCTTACCTTCATAAGCTTCACAACCAGGATAAACAGCCATATTCGTAACTTTACTTACAGGAACTGGATCTTGCACTCTTTCTTCTTTTGGTGCAGCTTGAACCTTATCAAATAAATCATCAATGTTAATCTTATCTGGAGATTTAATGCTAGTCACATTCGGAAGACTTGGTCTTTTCACTTCCTGATTTTCAATGGGCGTTAATTCTATTGTCTCCTCGGTTTCTTCAATATCTTGAGGAATTAAAGGTGGCGGTGGCAAAGGTTCATCAATTTCCGGTAAAGGTTGCTCCTCTTCAGATCTTTCAGCGATTAAGATACTTGTGGGAGGCGTGGTCTGAACCAATGTGATTTCCTTTTGCTCTACAGATTCGATAGAATTTTGTATTTCAAACAAGCCATATACCCCCAATAGTACGAAGTTAAGACCTAGTAAGAAATAGAGTGTCCGGTTTTTGTTTAAACTTTTTTGTTTTGATTTTTTTACTTCCATTGTAATTGATTTTTGATTATTGATTAGTGATTTAATTATATCATTCAAGCAAAACACATAATGATTAACATAAACACAAAATCTAAACCACTATTTGTTAAATTATATAATTTTATAATCAAATACCTATTTTTTACTCATCATATGATTAAAAACATTATCAATTTCATTTATCTATTGCTCTTTAAAAAGTATTTTAATGATAAAGTGCAAAACAAAAAAATCCCGCACGGAGCGGGATTTCAATTTATTATTTAAATTTTCCTAGTAATCTGGGTTTTGCAGAATTACGTTATTTTGGAATATTAAAGTTGCTTTACTACCGTCGGCCATAGTTGCAGGTTCGATTTTCTTACCTCTACGAACTAGGTTTTCAGCAGCTTTCTCTAAAGCTCTCTTCGCCTCTGGCTTGAAAATATTATCACCAGCTTTAGGGTTAACATTTATAATCTCACCTGTAGGGCTCACGTGGAACTCTAACTGCACGGCAACTCTTTCTTTATTAACATCAGGGAACTCAGTATCTAAGTATCGCTTAATGTCTTTAGATAAGTTTTCACTAAAACATGTAATTAGTTCACGTTTCTTACCTCTGAATTTTTCACATCCTGGATAAACAGCCATGTCTTTAACACGATTCGCCGTTACTGGTTCAGCAACACGCTCTTCTTTTGGAGCTGCTTCTGTTTTCGTTTTAAGTCCAGACAAATCTACTTTCTTCACTGGGCCAGTTGCAGGCGGACCTGTTGGCATGGGTGGAGGTGTATGCTTTTGTTCTTGGATTGGAGGTGGCGGAACTGGTTCCGGTGTTTCCTCAATCTCTTCTGGAATTGGCGGTGGCGGTGGTGGTGGCGGCTCATCACTTGGTGGTGGTGGCGGTGGTGGAGTTTCCGGTTCTGGAATCTCGATCAACATAACTTCAGATGTTTCTACAACTTCTGGTGCTTCTTCGATCACAACCTCATCGGGTGTGTTTTGGTAACTAAATAATCCCCAAACTACAAGAAGTACCACGTTTAAACCACCTAAAAAATAGAGCATGTTATTGCCTTTAAGGCTTGCTTTATTTGTTTTTTTTACTTCCATGGTTTATTTATTAATGTTCGACTAAAATAATATTAATTCCTTATTCTACAAAATCTATATTTCAAATAAGGTATTAATTTTTGAGTTATTAACATATTTGCAAGTACTAGACCACTTTTTGTTAAAGTGATAAATTACGATAGATTTAAGTGCATTTTTAACATTTAGGTGCTATTTTCCTTAATCCGCGCCTATAACCTAAGTGAAACTAGCTTAATATGAATCTTTTAAGACTTGATATATAGAAAGATTCTATCCAGTTTCCTTTTTATGTAATTTATCAAGCCCGTGTAATAATATATGGCAAATGCTATAATCACACCAAAGATATCAAAAATCCAATCATACCAATCAAAACTTCTACCTGTTGGCAAAGCATGTTGTAATATTTCTATGATTAGACCAAAGAAAACCAACCAGGCTAAGTTAATCCAACGATTGAAATTAGGATAAGCAAAATAAGATAGAATGGTTAGCACCAAAAAGATAATAAGATGAATAATTTTATCTATAAAATCAAATCCTATATCTATGGGTGGAATTCCATCTAAAGGGGTTAATGTGGCTAGTATGACTAGACCCAAAAACCCCCAAAAAATGATAGTATAAAAGTTTTTCTTAACCAACTAACTCTTTATATGCTTCAGCGTCTAATAACTCTTCTGTAGCATCATCAGTAATTCTAACTTTAATAATCCATCCCTCTCCATAAGGATCTGAGTTCACTAACTCTGGCTCATCCTCCAACTTAGCGTTGAATTCTATAATTTCTCCGGTTACTGGTAAGAATAGGTCAGATACCGTTTTAACAGCTTCGATAGAACCGAAAACCTCACCTGCATCTAATGTTTCACCTTCGGTATCGATATCAACAAAAACGATATCTCCTAATTCTTGTTGTGCAAAATCTGTAATACCAATGGTGGCTTCATCTCCTTCGATTTTTACCCATTCGTGATCTTTGGTATACTTTAATTCGTTTGGTGTATTCATAATATTAAATTTAATTTCCAAATGTAAATGTAGCTTTAATTCCGGCACGAACTGTACTGAGAGGGAAAGCTGTAGATATTTTATATTTCGTCATCATTTGATCGTAGAACAAACTTAAATTGAAATTCTGACTTAACATATATTGCGCGTTTAACTTTAAGGAAAAAATATTTTGCCCTCCGGTTACTTGCGAATTGTCATCTAATATACGTCTTATTCTCATTTCATTGTCTCTCATAGATAAATCTGCTCTAAAATTAACATCCCCTTGCAGCGTTTGTTTCTTACCCATATAGCGCATATTAATCTTAACATCTTTTAGAATATAACCAAATCCAAAAATAAATTCATTTCCGAAATCTTCTGATAAAGTATAATTACTCAAACTTAATGAAATAATTCTATCACGATTATACATCGCTCTAAATTGCATACTGTTTCTTAAGGTCATATCGACTCCAATAAGTGGAGAGAAAGATTCCATTAAAGTAACAGCTCCATAGGTGTTTCTTGAGTAGAAATTATTATTACCATCAATTCCACCTTCTGGTATTCCATCATCGCCAATCACTGCCGAACCATTTTCGAATGGAATTGGATCAGTAAATCTATTCAAGTTAGAGCTTACATTATTTACCGTGTAAGAAGATGAATAGTTATGACTAATCTCAAAGCGATCAAACTTCTTAGAGAAAAATGGCGTATTCATTAATCCTGTATAGGTAATATTCCAATTTGGTAATGGGAAGAATCGCTTGTAATCAAAGTTAGAATCAGGAACATTTCGACCTCGATAAGTCGCCAAAAATGCTGGTACTAATACATCTGCATTAGATAAATTTAAACCTGGAGCGTAACCTTCGGGATTCACGTCTGTAATTCCATACCATAGTTCACCTTGTCTTTGAGAAATTAATTGAGCATTCTTTTTCAAGTCAGCATATAAGGCATCTCCATCCATGAATGCCGTTCCCATACTCCAAGTAGAAATCGTAAAGTTTTCCTGTACATTCTCAAAAGCTCTTTCGTAACCAAAGGTATTATCATCGATTTGCGTATTAAATCCGCTTTGGAACATGTTTCTTGAATAATTTCTATTTGCACTGAAATCCACTCTCAAAGATGGCATTGGCTCTACCTGAACACTTGCCGTAAAGGTTTCGTTTCTGTTACTTGTGTAAGGTTCAGTTAAATATGAACTTCTGGTAATCCAACCATTTTCAATCGCTCGTTTTCTAATATCGAATTGAGATCCAAACATAAACTCAGCGGTTGGTCCAGGACCTGTACCACCTTGCCCTATAAAGTTAGGCTCAGCCAACATACCTGGTAATATAATTCCACTATTTCTATTGAAATTAAATTGACCTCTCTTGATACTCTGAAGTGCCATTTTCAAATAGTCGGTGACTTTATATCTATGCTTATATTTAATCTTAGTTTTATTGATTTGCCTCAAACCATTCTTCTTGCCTGCAAGATTTTGGAAGCTTCTATTGATAGAATCCATTTCTCGTTTTCTTCCTTGACGAACCGAATCTAATTTTTGGAAGCCTTCGAATTGCATGTATAATTTATCGAAATCGAAATTACCAATCACGCTAATGGTTTGTGCGTTTTGAGCTAAGTGACCTATGTCCTCTTCTACATCATCTATTTGCAGTTTATTGGCTAGGCGAGCTTGCCAATCATAGTTAGCCGTATAACCTAGTTCTACATTCGCCCATTCAAAATAAGGTAATAAATGTAATGGCGTTTTCCAATTCACCTGCAATTGCTGGTTGTAATTAATCGGACGACCTACATTTAACAAATCTTTAAAAATCATTCCATCGTCTGGCTGGGTTGCAACGATATCAGATAAAGTTCTGGTCGCTGAGTTGAAGTCAACACGTAATGATTTCGTTAAATCAAATCCAACGTTATACTGCCAATTGAATAGGAAGTTATTACTAAAAATTGGATTAAATTGTATCGGTGTTGCACCATCTACCAAGTAAGAATTTAAATCTCTATACTGCTGTTCGGTATAAGTTCTAATTACATCTGTACGGAAAGACAATCTAGATGGAACAGGATTGAAATTAAATTCTTTCACCCAATTTAAATATCTAGCTGACTGGGCTGTATCATGTACCATATGCCAATCCTTGAATGGCTGCATATATTTAGTCTTGAAATTATAGTTATAGTTTATCGATGCTCTTAGGCTCTTATCCTTATTATACTTGGTATAAATATCTCTATGGAAATCTGAATTATATAAGAATGAAAGCGATAAGTTCTCAACATCATAGAATCTTTGTGGTTTAGACGTATTTACGCGTTCTTTTCTAATATTACTAAATCCGTAAGTGATTCGTTTGTTATAAGTTCTAACGATATCCGTCAATTGATCTTTTCTTGGATCTTCCTCGAACTCAACATCATTATCTAATGGATTGAATTTAGGATCGATAAACTGCTCAGAGATTACATAGTTAAATGGAATCTTCAATCCCCATTTTTTCGGGAAGAATTTATCTAAATTAACCGCCGCATTCACAGAGTAATTCTTGATTTCCTCTTGTTGTCTTTCTACAGGACCACGATCAATCGCACCAAATCCTACCGACGAAATACTTCCACTAGAATTAATTTGAGCAAAGTCTCCTAAGGCAACATTCAAGCTAGCTTGTGCAGCATAACCACCTTGGTTATCGATTTCGGACAAACGCAACTCGTTTACCCAAACCACAGCATTTCTAATTTCTGTCCCTCCAGCGTTTCTAACCCCAATCATAATGGTAGAAACATTACCTAACGACGGACGACCTTTAACATAAATCATCTTGCCATTTTCGTCTACTACATATGGGAATCGATCTAAGTTATTTGCTTCATAAGCCAATTTCTTAGCCTCAACAAATTCATCAGTATATACGTCTAACATGTTATTTTGAGGCCAAATTCCTGTCGCTGTATTGGCTGACAATGGAGAGTATTCCATAGGAATTTCATACTCATAATAGTTGTTAGATAAATCACTTCCAATTCTTATGAATAATTTTAAATCATTACTCTCAGCTCCTACTTCGCCCGCGTGAACGTGGCTAAACATTCTAATTCTCTTATATCTTCTTAAGTCTAAATTGGTATTCTTGAAAACACCTCTTGCATCTTGCGCCTCTAATTTATCTAGACTCAACACCATCGATGCCTCGTTCTGACTTTGTAATCCTGCGTTGGTTTGATACTGCTCTCTTTCAATTCCTGGAGGAACTACATAAGGAGGAGTTGCAGTAGAGTTTTCCTCGACATTCACATTTCCAATAGATAAGTTCTCAACATCTTGTTGCTCCTCACCTTCTGGTAAATCAATGTTAGGATAGATGTTTTTAGCATATCTTCTCCAATCACTACGTACCATATCCATGGTCGCAAACCTTAAAGTAGCTTGTGATTCGAAACCTTTTACAATTAAACGCATAAACCTAGCTGACGTCAAAACATCCTCTGAAGCTGCACCTTGGTCAAGGTCATAATCACTTACTGGAACCCTAAATAAGTACCAATTGTTTTCTCCTTGTTGTCCATTTTCGAAATTAACAGAAACTCTTTTTGAGTCTACAATAAATGGGTTTTCTAGATTCAACTGATTCTTATCCAACTTAATCGTATACTGATTATAGTTTTCAATTCTATCTAAATTATAGTCATTGTTTAAGTCTTCCGTGTCTGGAGATGCCGAACCAGCTTCTAATGATCCAGAAGGAGAGTTTCCTTGTGGGTTTCTGAAATACTGATATCTACTTGGAATATAACCAGCATCTGGTGTGTTATCCCATCTTTCATCTAAATAATACACGAAGTTATCCGCAGCCGGATCCGCCTCACCTGTTACATGGTTAGTTGAGTTAATAAATAAGTTATATCCATCTTGCAATGCCTCTTCAGCATCCGTCATACCGTTTAAACCAACATCTTGTAATTTTCTTTCTTCGCCTTCCGTTTGGAATGAATAAAGAATTGGATAATTACTTGGCTGTTTACCCCAAATACTAAATTCAGGTTCATTGTCAGGAAGGTTAATTCCATTTTCATACATTAAATTACCGTCTCTTAGCACATCTTCAGATACGTTACCAATATGTAATAACACTTTTGCATCTGGTGCGTTGTTCATACCATCAGCATAAGGGTCCATCATCCAGAACTCAAGGTACTCAACGTTGGTTTGCTTTAAGTTGGTAATCGTTAAAGGTCTAGAAATACCCGCCCATTTCAGATCTTTGCTTTCTGTTTGCCAATTTGGGTTTAAGTTATATGGACCTCGTTTATCTGGATAGAACGTAATATCAAAAGTAGATAAATTAAGAGGTGTTCCGGCGGTTAAATCTCTACTCGAGAATAACTCTCTTACTTGCACTTTTCTAGACGCGTGGTTAGAAATATCTGCATTTGACAATGATGTATTTCCACCGATACTATAAAATCTTGGATCAATATTATACCAAGAAAGTAATCGTCTGTAATAGTTTAAGCTAAATCCATCTGGATCAAAAACAGAAGGATCGAAATCATCGTTTGGATTCTCCGAATTCACCACAGGCGTTGCTGCTAATTTCCAAGAGTTGACATCCATTAAACTAATCTTAGATTGTGAATCCTCAAAGTCATCGATATAAGATTCGTTGTTGGTTGAATTATTCACTCCTGGCATCAGGTAAGCTCCTTCTGCATTAAAGTTAATTTGCGATGGAGTCTCGGTATCCACTAATGGAATTTTATCCGTCATTCTGGTCAACCAATCCGAAGTACCGTTGTACATAACATTCGCTCCAAATATAGAGTTACTCACAGGCTCCGAATTATACTGTGCTTTTTGTTGCGCACCAGCCAATCTTTCGCTGTAGTTCATGTAGGTAATTCCCGCCAATAATTCTTCTGAGAATTTATGCTCAACATTCAATCCCATCAGACGCTTAGTTTGCATATTGAAAGTTGATCTATTTTCCATGCTAATGTTAATCGGTGTCCCCGAATCTTTTAGCATTTGATTAATAATCTGAACTCGCCCTAATTGATAGTCAACAATATAATCAACACCTTCTATCAACTCTTGCCCGTTGGCAGTTACTCGCACAGATCCTTGAGGCACATTGAAAGCGCCTAATGGAATTCCATCTCCACCAGAACTCTTGTACTGACCTTCCATATAATAGCGATTTACTCCACTGCTCTGCTCAAAAGTAATCGGCAATTCAGAGTATAAATCGTTCATCACAAATTCACTGTCGTCTGAACTTAATTTATTTGCAATGGTACGAGCAAAAGGCTCAATGGTGGTAAATATTATCCTACCATTTTGTTCATCTACTGTAATGCCTGGAACATAATCAAAGAGACCATCACCATATAAATCTCCACTTTGTTGAAGCTGACCATTCATATTCAATCGGTCCATGTTCAACAATTGAAGTAAAGTTTGATTTTCAACAGGAGTTCCTTGCAAATAATTCAAAGCTCCTGAACCTATGGAAGGATCTTGGTAAAAGATATTTAATCTAAAGTCCTCAGCAGAAAGTTGAATCGTTTCTAAAGAATAAATATTCTTCATCATCAAATCCCACATCGGTGAATTTGTATTCACATTGGTATTTGATTTTAATAATTTGGTAATCAACAATTCACTTTGCTGATCCGAAAACTCACCCACGCTATAAGCTTGTCCTGGCTGAGATGTTAATGTATATTGGAAAGAAACTCCCATCAACTCATTATCGTTCAATGGTTGATTTAATGAAATATACCCCAAATTTGGATAAAATTTATATTCACTCGGGTTAAGAAGTCTCACATTCTCATGAACCATATATTGTTCACCCTCAGAGTAGGTATTTCCGTTAGCGTCTGTCAGTCCAGCTGCGTTAATCGCACTACTCGCTGTATTTCCTTGACGAATTCCTCCTAGGTTTTTAACGGTGTTGTATAAGTTACCATTGTTGGGCGCTGAGAAACCATTATCCCCCAAATCACGTAAAGCAACCATAGAACGGCGGTTTTCTTGATTGGCATTCCCTCTATCGATTACCCAAACTTCTAATCTCGTAATATTAATTTGAGATGAAATCACTGGATAATTCGCTAATGCTCCATCATAGTTTTCTCTAAAATATTGTGCTAAAAAGTAGTGTTGATTGGCTTGATAGTCTTTTGCATAAATTTTAAAAGAATTAACAACGCCCCCACCTTCTACGGTAATATTTCTAGCTTCTGATTCTTGTTGTGAGAATAAAGTACTCACATAAGTGTTTCCAAACTTAAATTCACCCTTAGCCCCAAAAAGAGATTGCGCCCCTGTAATCAGCGAGGTACTCAATGGCATACTAACATTACCGAATTCAATATTTTGAATAATATTGTCTTCACCACCTTCGCCTCGAGGTCTCCATCCGAGGTTCATTCTGTTTTCGAACCCGAAACCAGCTTGGGTATCGTAATTTGCTTCAAGCTGTAGGTTTTCACCCACTTTACCCAAAACACTCATTTGAATTCGCTGTTGCAAATCCATCGCAAAAGTGTTTCTATTCTGCGGTAGAATTTGAGGATTTTCTAATTTCTGAATAAAAACCCCTAAATCAAGTGAAGCATAACCTTGTGGAATTAACTCAATTTTATCTCCACCAAAAATGGATTGAAAAAGTTTATTTTTAACCTGAACACTTGGCAAAACTAAGCCTTGATCTTCTTCCCCTTCCTTATCATAACGAACGGATCTAAATTGAGAATCTAAAGCTTGTGATTTTTCCTTATAATATTGCTCCATATTTTGAGAAAGCAACATATCAAAATATTCTTCTTGAGTAAGAATAATTGGCTCTCCAAAAGAAAGATTACCCACCTGTTGTCTCAAAATATAGTTCCCAGTAAAAGGATCGTATTCAGCAGCATATTGAACAGGCGTATTGAGATATAAACCACCATTATGGTCTTTTATATTATACTGCAAACTGTCTTCTTGTGCTAAAAGCAAAAAAGGAATTAATAATAGAAAGGCTAAACTTAGCCTATTGCGTACGGGTTTAAAGTAAAAATCGAACAGATTCAAGCTAGAGTTTTTTCAAGGTTTCTTTAATTACGGCTTCTAAGGTGATTTGTGGTGTATCTGTAATTAATTTTTGCACAATCTTCTCAGACTGTTTCTTGGATATACCCAACACCTCCAAAGCACTTAACGCTTCAAATTTAATTTTATTTTCTGAACTAGACGATATAAATTCTGAATCAGATAGTTTCGCTAATTTATCTTTTAAATCAATGATAATTCTCTGGGCCGTTTTGATACCAATTCCCTTTACAGATTGTAAAGTTTTAGCATCCTCGCTACCAATCGCATGGTAAATTTCACTTGGATTTAAGGTAGAAATCATCATCATGCCCGAGGCAGGTCCAACTCCATTGACAGAGATTAATTGCTCAAAAATAAATCGCTCTTCTTTATCAGCAAAACCATAGAGAATTTGAGCATCTTCTCTTACCAAGTGATGCGTATAAAATAGTACGTTTTCTTCTTTTTGAATTTTAGCGTAAGTTGTTAAGCTAATATTGACATGATATCCAACTCCGCCACAGTCTACTATGGCGTGAGAGGGATGAATTTCAATAAGCTTTCCTCTTAATTGTGCAATCATGAATTTCTTTGTTGAGCATCTAAAACAGCGATGGTTGCTAAGTTAACTATTTCCTCTACACTACAGCGCATTTGCAAAATATGAACAGGTTTATTCATTCCCAATAAAATAGGACCAATGGTTTGTGCTTTGTGTATACTTCTCAAAATTTTATAAGATAAGTTTCCTGAAGATAAATTAGGGAAAATCATTGTATTCACCTTTTTACCTGCTAATTTAGAAAATGGAAACTCGCTTAAAACTAAATCTTCATCTAAAGCAAAGTCAGGCTGAATCTCTCCGTCTACGATTAAGTTTGGAACAGTTTTATGTAAATGCGCTACAGCTTTTGCCACTTCTTTAGAAGATGCTGCACTTGCCGAGAAATTCTCATAAGATAACATAGCAACCACAGGCTCTATTCCTAAACTCTTCACTACATAAGAAGTCATTCTTGCGATTCGCACCAAATCTTTCCAATCTGGCCTTCTAATTATAGCCGTGTCTGCAAAAAACATGGGCCCTCTACTGGTTAAAAGCATCATCATTCCAGATACTTTTTCTACCGTTTTATCTTTTCCAATCACTTGCAAAAGAGGAACTAATGCATTGGAATAACTCTTGGAATATCCTGTTAAAAAAGCATCCGCATCTCCCATTTCAACCATCATTGCACCAAAATAATCACGGTTACGCATTGCACGTCTTGCTTCGTATAGTGTCGTACCTTTGCGATTACGCTTTTCCCAATATTGATGAGCATATTTCTCACGCATCAACTCAAAATCATCTGATCTAGGGTCAATAATTTCAAAATCCACTTCTATAGCAGACTCTTCCATCAATTGTTTGATTTTCTTTCTGTTTCCTAATAGAATTGGAGTAGCAAGACCATCGTCGTGTAAAATCTGCGCTGCCTTTAATACATTATATTCTTCTGCATTGGTTAGAGCAACTCTTTTCTTATTAGCACGAGCACGATTTTGCATCATTCGGATCAATTTCTGATCGCTTCCCATTCTTGCTAATAAATGCTCCTCATATGCCACCCAATCTTCAATTGGTTTTTGGGCAACACCCGATTCTATAGCTGCTTTTGCTACAGCCATAGATACTTTTGTAATTAATCTATGATCAAATGGCTTAGGAATTATATACTCTGGACCAAAAGACAAATTCTTATTGTTGTATGCCAGAAGCACCATTTCAGGAACAGGCTCTTTGGTTAAATCGCTCAAAGCGTGAACCGCTGCCATTTTCATTTCTTCGTTGATTTTTTCGGCTTGAACGTCTAAGGCTCCTCTGAAGATATACGGGAAACCCAAAACGTTGTTAACCTGATTAGGATAATCACTACGTCCTGTTGCCATAATCACATCATCGCGGGTATCCATCGCCAACTTATATTCAATTTCTGGCTCAGGATTAGCCAAAGCAAAAACAATAGGATTGTCTGCCATAGTCAGCAACATTTCTGGTGTTAAAACTCCACCCACCGATAAGCCAATAAAAACGTCTGCTCCATCAACAGCTTCAGCCAAAGTGGTTTTGTCTGTATCTACAGCAAACGCCTTCTTTTGCTCATTTAAGTCAGTTCTTTTGGTAGAAATCACACCTTTACTATCACACATGATGATATTTTCGGCTTTAACACCTAAACTTTTGTAAAGATTTGTACATGAAATAGCTGCTGCTCCGGCGCCATTAACAATTACTCTAACGTCCTCTACCTTTTTATGAGCGATTTCTAAAGCATTTTTTAAAGCAGCGGTTGAGATAATAGCTGTTCCGTGCTGGTCATCGTGCATGACCGGTATATTCAATTCCTCTTTTAATTTTTGTTCAATATAAAAAGCCTCTGGCGCTTTAATGTCTTCTAAATTGATTCCACCAAAGGTTGGAGAAATTGCCTTAACGATTTCAACAAACTTTTCTGGATCTTTTTCGTTGATTTCTATGTCAAATACATCTATATCTGAGAAAATTTTAAACAACAATCCTTTACCTTCCATTACAGGCTTAGATGCCTCTGGACCAATATCTCCCAATCCTAATACGGCAGTTCCATTACTAATTACAGCAACTAAGTTTCCTTTGGCCGTATAATCATACACTTTACGAACATCATCTTCAATCTCCAAACAAGGTGCAGCTACCCCCGGAGAATAAGCCAAAGACAAATCTCTTTGTGTGCTATGATTTTTAGTAGGAACTACTTGTATTTTTCCTTTTGGGTAAGCACTATGATATCTAAGTGCATCTTTTTTAAACTTTTTATTATCAGGCATAAATCATTTCTATATGGCAAATGTATGAATTCAAAAAAATATAGCATTCTATGCGCTATTCATTCTTATAGCAAAAGCAATCCGTCGTGTGATCGTTTATGATACCAGTGGCTTGTAAGTAAGCGTAAATTGTCACTCTTCCTAAGAATTTAAAACCTCTTTTCTTTAAATCCTTAGCAATTCTATCAGATAAATCTGTTGAAGCTGGAACTTCTGAAATTTCTTTCCAATGGCCTATTATAACTTTATTATTTGTGAAACTCCAAATGTAGCTATCAAAAGTGCCGAACTCCTCTTGAATCTCTTGAAAACGCTGTGCATTGTTAATCGCTGCTTTAATCTTGAGTTGATTTCTAACGATACCTTTGTCCTGCAATAATTCTTGAACTTTATCTTCGTTAAATTTTGCTACTTTTTTATATTCAAAATCAGCAAAAGCTTTTCTGAAGTTATCTCGTTTGTTGAGAATCGTTTTCCAGCTCAAACCAGATTGAAAACTCTCCAAAACCAAAAATTCATAATGCGTTCGATCGTCATGAACCGGTTTCCCCCATTCATTGTCGTGGTAGGCAATATATTTCTCGTCACCAGCTACGGCCCAAGCGCAGCGTATCTTATTTTCCATATTTCAAGGTATAAAAAAATTGGAAGAAATACTTGATTTTTTCCAATTCTAATATGAGTAAAGTTAAGCCTAAAACTTAATTTTCTGCTCTAGTTCCTGAGCATATTTCGTCGTATCCTCTATCTTCCAACCATAAATCTTGGCTAAAAGATAAATGTCTTCTAGATTCGAAATCAACTGCTCATGAGCTTGCTGCTTTAAATCTGTCTGATCTATGGTCTTTTTAACCTCCTCTACCGCTCTTTTCTTGATTCCGTTGATTTCATCTTTCGTAAATTGATTTAATCTACTTTGATTCATTTCAAAAAACTCTACATCAGAGAAAGTCTCAATTTTAAGTTCAGGAATCGAACGAATATATATCGTTTCGTTGATGGAATCTAACTCAACCTTCATTTGCTTTAAATCATAACTCGCCTGTGCTCTGATATCAACTTTTAATAGAAGATTTTTATCAAATGAAAACAAATCACCCATGTAACTTGTCTTGCTCTTATGAGAATAAAAATTCGCATAATTCTGTTCAGCCACTACCATTTTATTTAGGCGTTCGATACCATAAGCTATGGTATGTGTGGCTTCAACTTTGGTGTCTTTCTCTGTCCAATTGACAATAAAATAAGTGAGTATAATCCCAGCAACAAAGGCTGCGATATATTTAAAGATAGGTTTAATCTTGTTCAATTATTCTGCGTAATTAGGCGTTTGTGGCGTTCCGTTTAGAATATCACGAACATCTTCTTCGATAGAATTAATAGGATTTTCAACGATTCTTCCTGCTTCTTCACCATCTTTCATGAATATAAAAGTAGGCACATGAGAAACACCGTATTTAGCTTCTTCCCCGTTTAATCCTTTCTTGTCTCTATCTAAACTGAACATTTGCATTTTGCTCATATCATAGCCTGCTTCTTCTAACACTTTAAAGAAAGCTGGTCCTTTGTCTTGTGAATCTGAACACCAGGTTCCAATAAAAACCTTAACATCGTAATCGTTGATTTTACCTTTAAGCTCATCAACAATTTCTGAGTTTGTTTTGTAATCTTCCTTGAAGAATGAATACCAAGTATTGTAGTTTTCGCCTTGAAGCATTTCTTGGTTAATCTCACCAACCAAAGCTGGTTCTCCATCAATATCTACTTCTTTATACTCTAAATCTTTTTTCTCTGAATTCATAACTTTTTCTGTTGTTTCTACTTCATCTTGGTTAGCTTGCTTTGTTGAGCATGACGCTAAAATCAGAATTATACTTAATAGTGAAATAAACTTCTTCATCAAATAATTTTATCTTCTTTCCTTCAAAAATTTAGCCAATTCAAGAAAGGCCTAATATTCTTTTAATAATGTCCTGCGTAGGTTCAATCGCTTTTGTTTCCTCAATAGTTGGACCTGCAACCCACACGGTTTTATAAGTTGCTTGTGTTGCTGCTTTAGTCACAGCATTGGTTCCTTTCATAAACCTCAGCATCTTAACATATTTCTTTAAACTTTTATTTCTGTTAAGAAAATCCTCTAACCAAGTGGTCTCTGTTCCAATTTTCTGAACATATGGCGTATTAATAACTGTACATGGCGTCCCCGAAATTTTCTGTGTCATGACAATATCTTCTTTACCATAATCCACACAAGCTTGTTTGTATTCTTCGCTGACTCCAGATTCCACACTTGCAATAAATGGACTTCCTACAGAAACTCCAGCAGCACCTAAGGACATTACATGTTGGTATTGTTCGTAATTACCAACTCCACCGGCCGAAATAACAGGAATGCTACAATTAGTTTTAAGTTCAGTAATTAAAACTTCTGGATCTATATTTCCTCTATGCCCACCCGCTTGATTGTTTACCGCAATCAATGCATCGGCACCTAATTCTTCTACCTTTTTAGCATAACTTAAGTTAGTTACATCACAAAAAACCTTGATTCCCTTGGCATGAGCTTTTCTGATCACCTCATCTGGCTTTCCTAATGATGTAATAATGAAATCCGCCCCATGCTCACAAATAGCATCTAGTTGGGCTGGGAATTTAGGATTGGATTGATTTACAATTAAATTAAACCCAAAAGCACCATTTTCTGTTTTGGCTTGTTTTAATTCCTCAATCGCTGCTACCAATTCCTCTATGGTTCTGTAATTTAAAGCAGGAATACATCCCGCCACGCCCATTTTCATACCCTCTATCACCATGGCTGTATTGGAAACCAAAAACATAGGCGCCAAAATCAGAGGATATTTTATATTTAAAATCTCAGTAATATCTTTCATAATTTATTATGCTTGCATTGCAAATTTACAGATAATTTATTTAGTCCAACTGGCCTTAGTGTTTATCAATGCATTAATCTTCTTTAAAATCAGGAAACAATCTAATAAATTTTTTAGGCATTTGTGTTTTTAGCTTTAATCTTTCCTGTGTAAATGGATGAATAAATTCTAAAGCAAATGCATGTAAATATAAACCATATCCTTGATGTTTTTTATTTTCTAAATAATATTTCTGATCACCCATAATTGGGTTTCCCAAAGAAAATAGATGTTGACGCAATTGATGTTTACGACCGGTTTGAGGATATAATTCAACTAAATTTAAGGCTTCAAATTTTTCTGATTTTAAGGATTGAAGAACATCATATGTTGTAAACGCCTTCTTTTCATCCACATCAGAATTTATCTCTCCTTTTGTGTTTTTCATTTTGCCAATACTGACCGCTCGATATGTTTTTTGAATCTTATGATCCTCGAACATAGCGTGTAATTCTCTTTTAGCTTTTGCGGTTTTAGCAATAATTAAACAACCACTCGTAGGATAATCTAATCGATGCACAGGAAAGGGCTGTACTGCATCAGCTTGCGAACTAGGCTGAATATGCGGAATCAAAGCATTGGCAATGGTGGCAAACTTATTTCCACTCACTGAAATCCCAGCGGGTTTGTTGATAACTGCTAAAAAATCATCTTCAAACAAAACCTCCAACTTTAATTCATAAACTTTTTGCTTAGCTTTTTGAATTTCTAATAACTCAATAACATCATTTTCTTGAACAAAATGTGCAGAAGTTGTCGTTTTTCCATTAACTAAAATTAAGCCCTTTTTAATGGCTTTTTTAACGGCCGATTTGGTTGGAATTTCATTAAATAAATCAACTGCATATTCTTGTAATCGGATTGATTTTTCGAATTTGGGAACGATATGTTGTTGAATTACTTTCAAACTAAATTTATGTTAGTATTAGACTGCTAATCTACAATTAAAGCCCATGTTTTACATTTTAATATTGTATTTTGGACCAAGAAAATTAAAATCCATGACATCTCAAACTGAGTTTAGACAAGCCAATTTATCAGATTTAAATGAAATTTGGCAAATTATTCAATTTGCGATTGCTTCGCGCAAAGCCGACGGAAGTAAACAATGGCAAGACGGCTACCCGAATATAGATAGTATCAGAACAGACATTAATCATTCATATGCCCATGTACTTTCCAACGAAAATGGAATCATGGCATATGCCGCAGTCATTTTTGATATTGAACCTGCCTACGAACAGATTGAAGGAACTTGGTTAAGCAATCAAAACTATGTGGTTGTTCATAGAATTGCTGTTTCTGAGAAAGCTAAAGGACAAGGTTTTGCCAAAATTTTAATGCACGAAATAGAACAATTAGCCATCGCTAAAGAAACCTTTAGTATTCGTGTTGACACGAACTACGACAATCCCGCGATGCTCCGAATTTTAGATCAAACTGGATATCAATATTGTGGCGAAGTTTATTTTAGAGGCGATGCTAGAAAAGCTTTTGAAAAAGTTTTAAATTAAAATTTAGCTACCAAACCTAAACGATAATACAATTTTCCTTCTGGTGATAATTCTGGTTCTGTAAGTCGGTCGTAATATCTAACACCAATTCTAACAAACAATAATGAAATCTCACCTCCTAAATAATATCCAAACTGCTTTTTATCCTTTGGCATCATATATTTATCAGCGGTGATATCCATTACCAAACCTCCTTCTCCGATTAGGGCAACTTGATTTTCATAATAACCTGTATAACGAACTTGAGGACCAAAAGTGATGAAACTCTTCTTTAAATCAAATCCTTTGTCTTTTAAACTCAAATAACTTGCTGCCGCGTGATAGTTTAAAGTTCTTCGCTTAGAAACTCTCATTTGGTGAAAACGCTGACTCGCAAACACTTCAAAGTTAAATCCACGTGTGTCCATCTCTGGATAATCGTACCTCTCTATTTTACCAAAGCTATTGGTAGTAATATAAACTCCTAATTCAGTCCCGGGATTGTTGGTGAATAATTTAAAGTCGTTTTCCTCTAAACTACCTAATTCTTGCGTCTGATTATCTTCATTGAGGTATTGATAAAACAAAGTTTCGATTTTGTTCATCTCTTCCAAAAAGGCAGGCAACTCGCCTTCGTGCTTAACTTTTGTAGCCACGAATTTACTCACCACACTCAGTAATTCTTTTTGACTTTTACTGTTATCTATATTGGTTTTAGCCATTAGGTTTTTCGACTTTGGAAGCACAGAACTAGCCACAAAATTCTCTAGCTGAGAAGATTTTAGATTCTGTTTTTGTTGCTTTTGCTCTTCAAGCTCTAAAAACTCGTCGAAAACATCCATTCTATAAAATGGCTGATTCACCTCTTTAGAACCACGATTGAGTAATTTTCTACTCTTATCTAATCGATCATAAAAACCATCTAAAGAAAGTAAAACATCCTGCGCCAAAGCTCTATAGGAATAGGCTTGGATTATTTCTGAATTACGTAAATCTTCCTTTGTTAAATGTGATGAATTGATAATTTTCTTCATTTGACCTGGCAAAACTATCTCACTATAGGCTGTGTCTTGCACTCGAAGCCAAATCTCATAAGTTTGTTCTGATTCATTAAAGAACAGAATATCATCATCGTCTTGTTTGATTTGAAATTCTTGGGCAGAACTCCAGATAAACATCATTAAACTCAAAACTACACTTATCTTTCTAACCATTGTATATGTAAAAACGCCGAAAAGTCCAATTAATTTCTTAATTAATGGATACTTTTCGACGTTTTATGAAATATTTAATATTTATTTCAATTATAATGGAATATTCCCATGTTTTCTATCTGGTTTGTTAACTTTTTTATTTTCTAACATCGCAAATGCTTTGATTAACTTTTTGCGTGTTTGATTTGGTAAAATCACCTCATCTATAAATCCTCTTTCGGCTGCAGAATAAGGATTAGCAAATAACTCAGCATATTCAGCTTCTTTTTCTAACCATTTAGCTTGTTTGTCGTCTGCTTTAGCAATTTCATTTTTAAAGATGATCTCTGCAGCACCTTTAGCTCCCATTACTGCAATTTCAGCCGATGGCCAAGCATAGTTCATATCAGAACCAATGTGTTTAGAGTTCATTACATCATATGCTCCTCCATAAGCTTTACGTGTAATTACCGTCACTCTAGGGACCGTTGCCTCACTAAACGCATAAAGTAATTTAGCTCCGTTTACGATAATTCCATTCCACTCTTGATCTGTACCTGGCAAGAATCCCGGAACATCTTCTAGCACCAATAATGGAATATTGAAACAATCGCAGAACCTAACAAAACGAGCTGCTTTTTTAGAAGAGTTTACATCTAAAACTCCCGCTAAGAACATTGGATTATTCGCAACAATTCCGATGCTTTTTCCACCTAAACGCGCAAAACCAACAATTATATTTTCAGCGTAATCTTTATGGATTTCGTAGAAAGAATCTTTATCAATAATTCCTTCAATCACAGCTTTCATATCATAAGGCTTGTTCGCATTATCAGGAACAATATCCATTAATTCTTCGCGAATTTCTTCACCTAAAGTATATTCTAAAGATTCTGGTTTTTCCTTGTTGTTCTGTGGAATGTAGCTCAATAACTTTTTTAAGTCTTCTAAACATTCAACATCATTAACAGAAACCGTATGCGCTACTCCAGATTTAGTTGAATGCGTACTTGCACCTCCTAATTCTTCGGATGTAATTTCTTCGTTGGTTACTGTTTTAACAACGTTTGGACCTGTTACGAACATATAACT
Organism: uncultured Weeksellaceae bacterium; assembly: GCA_964553105.1. Taxonomy (GTDB): domain Bacteria; phylum Bacteroidota; class Bacteroidia; order Flavobacteriales; family Weeksellaceae; genus Profundicola. The sequence goes on from CAZKJO010000016.1 coordinate 34,382, forward strand.
AGTATCCTGTACCATCATCGTGAAGTCGGTCATAGCTGGCGAGTAAACTGCTCCACCTGCACAAGGTCCCATAATGGCAGAAATTTGAGGAATCACTCCCGACGCTTGAACGTTGCGATAGAATATATCTGCATATCCACCCAATGAGCGAACACCTTCTTGAATCCTAGCTCCACCCGAATCATTAAGACCAATCATAGGCGCACCAACATTCAAAGCCATATCCATCACTTTGCAGATTTTTTCCGCATGGGTTTCTGATAAAGACCCACCAAATACCGTAAAATCTTGTGCGAAAACATAAACCAATCTACCGTTGATTGTTCCGTAACCGGTTACTACTCCATCGCCATAGAATTTTTGGTCTTCCATCCCGAAATCCTTGGTTCTATGTGTAACCAAAGCACCAATCTCTTCAAAAGAACCTTCGTCTAATAAATATAAAATTCGCTCACGAGCCGTTAATTTCTTCTTTTGATGCTGCTTTTCTATTCGTTTTTCTCCTCCGCCTAAATACGCAAGATCTAATTTCTCTTGTAATGTTTTTATCTTCGTTTTCATTAAAATCTTATTTTGGTAAGCGAACTAATTTTTGATCTTTTAAATACTGATAAACAGCCATAAGCGCCGCTACTTCAGCCTCTTTTTCCGGCTCTATATGTAATGCTTCTGGCGTGTAATGGTCTTTCACAAAACCTGTATCATAATCACCACTCACAAAAGCTTCGTGCTGACAAACAAACTTCCCGAAAGATAAGGTTGTTTCAACACCCTCTACTTTATAAGCATCAATCGCCTCAATCATCTTAGCAATCGCTTCTTCTCTATTTTCACCATAAGTAATTAACTTAGAAATCATTGGATCATAGTAAATTGGAATTTCCATTCCTTCTTCAAATCCATTATCCACTCTAATTCCTTCACCTTGAGGTAACTTATAAGTTTCTAAAACACCTACGCTCGGCAAGAAGTCTTTTACTGGATCTTCTGCATAAACTCTTAATTCTAGTGCATGTCCTTTAAAAGTCAAGTCCTCTTGTGCGAATGCTAATTTTTCTCCTCTCGCAATTCTAATTTGTAATTCCACCAAATCCTTTCCGGTAATCATTTCTGTCACTGGATGCTCAACTTGCAGACGTGTATTCATTTCTAGGAAATAAAAATCTAAATTTCCATCGATTAAAAACTCAACGGTTCCAGCACCTACATAGTCACAAGCCTTAGCAACTGCAACTGCAGCCTTACCCATTTCGGCTCTCTTTTCTGGCGTTAAAACACTAGAAGGAGCTTCCTCAACTACTTTCTGATGACGTCTTTGAACACTACATTCGCGTTCGAAAAGATGAACCACATTTCCATGCTCATCGGCTAATACTTGAATCTCGATATGACGTGGAGAGCTAACATATTTTTCAATAAAAATTGAACCATCCCCAAAAGCCGAAGTAGCTTCAGAAATCGCACGATTCATTTGAGATTCTAAGTCCTCTTCTTTCTCAACTACGCGCATTCCTTTTCCACCTCCACCAGCAGATGCTTTAATTAAAATCGGGAATCCAATCTCTTTGGCTATAGAACGAGCTTTTTCTACATCTGTAATAGCTTCATCAATACCCGGAACCATTGGAATATCATAGTGACTCACAGCTTCTTTAGCTGCCAACTTACTTCCCATTACTCGAATAGCATGTGGTTTTGGACCGATGAAAGTAATTCCGCTAGCTGTAACTTTTTCTGCAAAATCAGCGTTTTCACTTAAGAACCCATAACCCGGATGAATCCCATCTACGTTTAATGATTTGGCGACTTCTAAAATTTTATCTGCGCGCAAGTAAGATTCTGAAGAAGGAGCTTCTCCAATACAAACTGCCTCATCAGCAAATTTAACATGAGGCGCGTTTCTATCCGCTACAGAATAAACCGCTACGGTTTTAATTCCCATTTTCCTGGCAGACTTCATGACTCTCATCGCGATTTCACCACGATTTGCTACTAATATCTTTCTCATACTTGCTTATTCGAATTCAATCATTAAATATTTCTTTTCAATCGCTTGACCTTTGCTCACGTGAATTTCTTTAATTACCCCATCTCTTGGCGAAGAAATTACATTTTCCATTTTCATAGCTTCTAAGATCAATAGAGATTGTCCTTCGGTCACTTCATCGCCAACATTCACCATGATGTCGAAAATTAGACCAGGCATTGGTGCATGAACAGAATTCACTTTTTTGCTCTCACCAACCTCAAATCCTAAATCTTTGATGAGTTGATCCAACGCATCGGAAATATCGACTTGATATAGGTTTCCATTTACCTCAACAGCATATATTTTCTGATGAAAGTTGGAGTCCAACATTTTAATCTTATATGATTTATGGTCTTTAAGCAGGTGAAAATTCGTTTCATCTAGTGCTAAAACGTCTAATTCTTCTGCATCTTTTGGAGTAAGCGAATAGCTATATTCATCGTTTACTTTAAGAGAAAAGTTGTCTTGCATGTGCAAATATTTATGTAATGAAAGAAATGGAAATCACTTCTTAATTGGTTAATTCTAAAGAACGTCCAAGTTAATTAATAAAATTAAATTATTAAATGAATCGTCTTTATTTTTAAAAAAATTGGATGAGATTGATCTGATTTAAAGTCGTTATATCTTATTCGTTTGTTTATCTTAAAAGCATATATTTCCTTTAAATATGATTATTAAATGTACTTTTGCCTTGCAAAACCACATCCATAGGATGATGCTCAAGTATAAATTCTGTCCATTTGTTTTTCAGAATACTTGTAGCTAATAGTCTAAAATCATTTTCTAATGCCCCTGCACAAGAGTCATATTAACAAATCTAGCTTAGAGGATATTTTCTCCACTTATTTCACAAAAAATCAAGGTTGGGATTTAGTAAACGACCAAGTGAATTTATTGGTTTTAATTGTAAACACGATTCGCCCAAAGAAAGACACAGCCAAGGTTGGGTTAGAAAAACTCATTAAGATTTTAGAGGAGAATCAGGATTATAAAGAGAGTTTTAAGAATTATTTAGACACCCTGTTCAAGAATCGTTTCTTTACAGAAATGATTACAGATGTTGGACTTCCGTCTGTAGAAAGTTTTGGGCGAGAGTTTAGAAAAAGGCTAACAGATAAAATTCTTCCTGAAACCTCTGACTCTCGAAAAATGAGATATTTGTTTAAGCAAGTATTTCACCAGAAAAATGATTTTCAATGGGTTACATCTATAGATTACAATCAATTAGTTCGTTTATTTGATGTTTTGGAAGTGCCAGAAATCGATACTTCTTTTGAACAAGAAGGAAGTATGTGGCAAATTTATTATTCGGTGGTTGTGATTGCATTGCGCGCAAGTGGATCGGCTTTAGAAAAAGATATTGTCAACCTTACGCCCTCTTATCAAAACAAGAATTCTCCCTTTGTTGCATTGTATCGAGAAATTGAGGATTTGTGGGATAAAGCGAGTTCCAACAACGAATTAAAGAGCAAGGATGATGAGGACTACAAGCAGATTTATGTCTTACTCCAGCAGTGTAAAAACTATTTAGCGAAGGCTTATAAAGGTAGTGAGACCTATGGAATTACCCTACAAACCAATCGAGATATAAATAGAATTCGAGAGCAATTAAATCGTATTGAGTTGATGCTTCCTTTGCTTGTGAGAGAAGAGGAAGACATCAAAAACATTAAATTAACTCATTTGTTTTATGTTTTGATGGAGATTCACTCAAGCCGTAAAAAGCTAATGGAATTCGTGTCGGATTCAACTAGGTTGGTGGCGTCAGAAATAAGTTCGCATAAAGCAAAAACAGGAGAGAAATATATTTCCTCTAGCCGAAAAGAATATTGGAAAATGCTCTACACCGCTTTAGGTGGTGGATTTATTGTTGGTATTTTATGTATCATTAAATTATTACTTACTGACTTGCAGGTGAGTGATTTTGGGCATGCTTTCTTTTACTCGCTTAACTATTCCATTGGATTCATAATCTTATATTTAATGGGATTCACCTTAGCGACCAAGCAGCCTGCCATGACAGCTTCTACATTGGTGGACTTGATAGAAAAGGGAATCAATCTCGATGTAAAGGCAAGGTATCGTTATAGGGCTTTTGCTGTTTATTTCTCGCAATTATTTAGAACTCAATTCATTGCTTTTGTAGGTAACGTGGTAATGGCCATGGCAGTGGCGTCGTTGGGTGTGTTTATTATATATTTACTCACTGGAAATGACATTAGCATTAAGGCGTGGCCTAAATTATTGTATAATCTAAACCCAACAACATCAAAAGCATTATTCCATGCTGCGATTGCAGGTGTATTTTTATTTGTATCGGGGATTATAGCTGGTCAAGTAGCCAATCGCAATAAGTTTTATGGGATTTCAAAAAGACTCGCAGACAATCCCACCATTAAATGGACTTTTGGTTTGCAACGTGCAGAGAAATTAAAAACCTGGTATGACAACAAATGGCCAGGCGTGATTTCTAACCTATGGTTTGGTATTTTTATGGGATCCACCGCTTCTATTGGAGCATTTCTTGGTTTAGACCTAGACATTCGACACATAACATTTGCTGCTGGAAATTTTGGTTTAGCCTTATTCGGTTCGCAGGCAGAAATCTCTACCGAAACCTGGATTTGGTCTATTCTTGGTATTGGATTGATTGGATTTATGAACTTTATCGTCAGCTTTGGACTTTCTTTATTATTGGCTTTTAAATCCAAGAACGTTCCGTTAAAAGAATTAAAGCCATTGAGCTTATCGGTTATTCAGGAGATCAAAACACATCCCACAAGTTTCCTATTTCCTGTGTATATAGATAAAAAGAATGACAAACTTTCAGAAAAAGTTAAAGAAACTATTGATAAAAATTCTTCTAATTCCTAGCTCGTTCAGCTCACAAAGACATAGTTTTAAGTAACTCAAGTTACGCCTCTCGATAAGCGCTTTCTATATCTTCGCAACTTCAATTTAGAGAAAAAATTAAATTATTTTTGAATCTAAATTAATATGTACAAAAAAAATAAAGATATATGTTAGAGTTTTTAAAACAGCCATGGCCTTGGTATGTGGCAGGTCCATTAATTGGATTAACAGTGCCTTTCTTATTGCTTATTGGCAACAAGTCTTTTGGGATAAGTTCTTCCCTAAGACATACTTGTGCAGCTTGTATTCCGAATAAAATACCTTTCTTCGATTATGATTGGAAAAAGGAAATATGGAACTTATTTTTTGTTGGTGGAATCGTATTAGGAGGTTTTATCGCATTTCTCCTTTTAAATAATCCAGAAAATATAGTCGTTGCATCCTCGTTAACAGAGTACTTAAGTCAATTTGGTATTAGCACGGAACAAGGTTATGAACCAACAGAAATTTTCTCTTGGGAAGGATTATTTACTTTAAGAGGTTTTATACTTCTTGTCGTGGGTGGTTTCTTGGTTGGATTTGGAACCAGATATGCTGGTGGCTGCACGAGCGGTCACTCTATTATGGGCTTATCTAATCTGCAATGGCCTTCTTTGGTAGCTACTATTTTCTTCATGTTAGGTGGGATTTTTATGACACACTTAATCTTACCTTTAATCTTAAACCTATAATCAGATGAATTTACAAGACAAAACATTAAGAGACGGAACAGACTGTGTAAACGAAAGTGAGCAAAAGCATCCATGGTGGTATAATTTAAAATATCTTTTATTGGGTATTTGGTTTGGGGTCATCATTGTAAAAGCTGAGTTAGTAAGTTGGTTTAGAATCCAAGAAATGTTCAGATTTGAATCATTTCATATGTATGGGGTGATTGGATCTGCTGTAGTTATAGGAATAATTTCTGTATTGATTATTAAGAAATTTAATTTAAAAACCATTTATGGAGAAAGCGTCAAAATCAGTCCTAAAGAGTTTAGAAAAGGGCAAATTTTCGGTGGTTTCATATTTGGATTAGGCTGGGCAATGACAGGAGCTTGTCCGGGACCACTTTTTGCTAATTTCGGATATGGATATACGGTAATCATTGTCACCATCTTGAGTGCTGTACTCGGCACCTTTGTTTATGGTAAGTACAAAGATCATCTACCCAATTAAAAGAGATATCGTTTAATAATCCTAAAGTGAGAATGTTTAGTTCTCACTTTTTTTTATCTTTAGACTTATGTATGAAGACAATAAAATCGGTTTAGTTCTTTCGGGTGGTGGCTACAGAGGTGCGGCACACATTGGAGTATTTAAAGCCATGGCTGAGCGTAATATCACGCCCAGTTTTATTTCAGGGACAAGTGCCGGCGCAATTATAGGAGCTTTGTATGCTGCAGGACTCGACTGGAACGATATATTTTATTTTTTCAAAGAAGCCAATGTTGTTTCCTATAAAAATTATACTTTCCAAAAGGCAGGCTTATTAGACAGCACCAAGTTCGTACCTCTATTCTCTGACATTTTCAAGGAAGATAGCTTTGAATCTTTAGAGATTCCACTTTTTGTTGGTACAACCGATTTATTGGAAGCCAAAACGAGATTTTATTTTGAAGGTGAATTAATTTTGCCCTTAATTGCTTCGGCTTCAATTCCTGGGGTGTTTTCACCAGTCAAGTTTAAAAACAGATTGTTATGCGATGGAGGTGTCACTAATAATTTACCCGTAGAACCTCTGATTCCATTGTCTGATGATATTATTGGAGTATATGTAAATCCACTTCAAGAAATATCAGACAAGAATCTAAAAAGTACTCGCAGCGTATTGCTTAGATCTTACTTAATCATGAGAAATGCTATTTCAAAAAAGAATTTAAATCAATGTGATGTACTAATCGCTCCTAAAGCTTTGAATAGTTTTAATGTTTTATCTAAATCCAATTTAGATCAGATATTCAACATGGGATACGAAGAAGCTTGCATTCAATTAGATAGCTTCTTGAAAGACAAGTTAGTTTAAATAAAAAAACTATCCATTTAAAAATAAAATAGATAGTTTATTAGATTAATTTTTATTTTAAAATCAACCTAGGGTGTGTTTTTCATCATTTCTATCACCCAAATACCACGAAGCTGATTGTCTTTATAACCGATTGCCTTATCATCAGGGTATAATTCTTGAATTTTAGCATAAGTTTCTTCAGACATTTCTTTTCCTGGGGTTCCATGACATTGTAAACACATAGCATTGGTAACAATAGGATAATAAGCCTTTGGAGTTTTACTCGTTGGCTCCAATAAAGGCATAGGTTTTTCTCCATATTTCAGTTGATTTTTAACCAAATCCATATAATCTAATTGTGCATGACTGGCTTCATTATCAGGATTTCTGTTTTTATCTGAAACACGAGAAATCTTGACATTATGAACTTTAGATAAACTATCGGTAATGGGAATAGCTTCTACTGAACAAAACTCTAAAGCATGGATAGGTCCACCTTCTTGCAATTTAGCCATCAATTGACTTCCCAAAGCTTTTTGAGAGTTCATGGCAATTTCTTGTCCTTTGGTTAAGAAATCGGTTGTGTCATCGATTTCGGAAGTATTTATTTCTTGTGTAGAGCTATTTTCATCTTTCTTTTCACAAGACAGAATAAAAAAGCTAAGTAGACTGAAGATAATTAGGTTTTTCATGAATTCAATTTTGATGAGTTATCTAGTTATCAAATAAAGTTAAAACTATTTTTTAATTTTATCCGTAGCATGAATCACAATTGAAATTAAAATTTAGTTGATGGAGATAGAAATGATGCTTAACTTTAAATAAATTTGAGCAAGATTCAAGATAAAATAGATGTCACAAAAGTTTAGAAATAGTAAAAGACAAGTCAAAAAACTCATCAAATTCACCGATGAATATGATGTAAAAGAGAAAATCATATTACGTGATCACTTGGCTTTGCAGCGAACAAAACTTGCGAATGAGCGAACTCTTTTGACTTATGTAAGGTCGGCTTTGTATCTAATTATTGCTGGAATTGCTTTTCTGGGAATGGAAGATTTTAGAGGAATGCCTTATATCGGCATTACTTGCCTTGGCGTGAGCATCATCATATTAATGATTGGTTTTGTGCGTTTTTCACAATTAAAGAAGCAATTAAATAAAATTTATAAACTACCCGACCCAGAAGAAAATGAGGATGATGAGTAAAATTAGGTAGATACACAAAGCAACTCAGCAGATTCAGATTGAATACTAAAATCTTTCATTTTAGCAGGAATCAACAAGGTTTCTCCTTTTTGTAATTCCGTGATTTCTCCATCTACATCAAACTTAGATGTCCCTGAAATTCCAATATAAATCTGAAAGTTTTGGTGCGTTTCAACCTCTATGGTATCGGTAAGCGAAATAAATTTCATGCAGAAATATTCTTCATCTACTACATCCACAGCCTGATTATCAACTGGCTCATATTCCTTTTTCAAATCAGGAATAAAATTAGGGTTCATAACTTTCAATCCTTTTTCGATATGCAAATCTCTTGGCTCTCCTTTCTCTTTACGATTAAAGTCAAATAATCGATAAGTGATGTCAGAGGTTTGCTGTATTTCGGCCAACACAACACCTTTACCAATCGAGTGTACCGTAGTAGCCGGAACATAAAATACATTTCCTTTTTTAGGATTAAATTTTTGAAGATAATCCTCTACATTACCTTCTAGTAAAACTTTTTCTATCTCTTCTTTCGTTAAATCTTTTTTCCAACCTAAATACAGATTAGCATCCTCTTCGGCATGCATAATATACCACATTTCGGTTTTTCCACGCCCATTCTCTAATTCTTTGGCCCACTTATCGTTGGGGTGCACCTGAATAGATAATTGAACTTTGGCATCTAAAAATTTAATTAAAATGGGAAAATCAGCTCCATAAGTTGCGTAAACCTCATCTCCTAAAATCCTATCTTTCTCCTCCAATATCAGCTCGTGAAGTGTTTTACCCTTAGCTTCTCCATTAGAAATAACCGAGTGATTATTATCCACATTAGATATCTCCCAGCTTTCGCCAATAGGTTCATCTCTCTCCTCCTTGTTTAGAAAACGATGCAATAAATCGCCACCCCAAATTTTGGGTTGCTGAATTGGCGTAAATTTTAAAGGATATAATTTTTTAAGAGACAAAAATTGGATCTTTATTCGATTGAACTTAATTTAACCTTGCAAAAATAAAGGATTAAGGCATATATCAAGTGATATTAACTAAAAAAGTTTGTTATAAGAGAAATAGCAATGATAAACCATTCAAGAAAAATTTGCTAAAGCAAGATCTTATAAAAATAAACCATTTACTTACTTCTCCTAATAAAACTGGGTTTATAGTCTAATTAGGTATTAATATCTGTAGGTGATTTAGTATCAAGCTCTTCGTTTTCAAAAACTGGCTTCTTTCTTTTACCAGCAAAATCTGCTATAAAATAACCAAAAATGCCGCCGTAAGCCGTAGACGCCCATGGATTTGAGGTGATGGCACATGATCCTGTTAAGCATCCTACCTGCACATAATACACATAACCGGCAATGAGTCCCACCAAAATACCTAAGAAGTAAAGCTTATATTTAATAAGGAATTGTAGCATATCAATTATTTTGAACAAAGTTATCATAAATGCTAAACCTGTAAGGTGACTTATACGACATACAAATGCATGTTTGTAAAATGTTTTAAGCACAAAAACATCAAATATTTAAAACTAATATTGTTTATGTT
>CAZKJO010000017.1:0-42474 GCA_964553105.1 uncultured Weeksellaceae bacterium
ACAACAGCAGAGCCATCAAAGGCTTTGGCTTTTTCCCACGGAAGCCCTTTAGCTTTTAATTTTGATTGTACATCTCTGGCAGTAAAATCAATACCTAAACCAATTTCATTAAAATATTGATGTGCATCTTCTTCAGCTATGTCCTTGCCAGATTTAGATATCCTGAGCACTAATTCTAACTCGAAATGAATGTCATCACTAAAAGATGGTATCTCGAAGCTAGAGCTGGTTTTCAATGCTGTTTTTGGCTTTATAAAAAGCACAGGCTCATCTGGAACATCGTTTCCTAATTCTTTAGCATGTTCCGTATAATTTCTTCCGATACAAATTATTTTCATAGGATAAAGATAAGTTTTAAGCTGGATTTATTTATAAGGCTAAAATAAAAATTCCACTTTCTCTATTGAAAAAGTGGAACTGTAATTATTATTAGTATTCAATCTTAGTTAATATCTTTTTTAGTTTCGGTCCAAAGTGCATCTTGGTCTTCTAAGCTAAGTTCATTAAATACTAGGTCTCTTTCTTTAGAAAGTTCTTCCATTTTTTGAAAACGCTTAATGAATTTTTGATTTGTTCTTTCTAATGCATTTTCAGGATTGATACCTATATATCTCGCGTAATTAATCAATGAGAAAAATACATCTCCCATTTCTTTCTCCATTAAATCGAGATCTTTTTCAGCTTCAAATTCAGAAATTTCTTCTTTAACTTTAGCTAAAACGTCCTCTACATTATCAAACTCAAACCCTACGCCTTTAGCTTTTTCTTGCATTCTATAGGCTTTAACCATAGCAGGCAAACCCTTGGGAACTCCTTCTAGAACGGATTTTTTTCCTTCTTTAAGTTTTAGCTTTTCCCAATTACGTTTTACTTCATCTTCATCGGCCACCTCCACATCAGAATAAATATGTGGATGACGATGAATCAGTTTTTCGCAAACAGAATTTAATACGTCTGCAACATCAAAAGCTTTCTTTTCTGATCCGATTTTACTATAAAAGACGAGATGTAGGAAAACGTCTCCTAATTCCTTTTTAACCTCCTCTAAATCTTCATCGAGAATAGCATCGCCCAATTCATAGACTTCTTCTATCGTAAGATGACGAAGACTTTCCATGGTTTGTTTTCTATCCCACGGACATTGCTCGCGCAATTCGTCCATAATAGTCAACAATCTATCAAATGCCTGTAATTGGGCTTCGCGTGAATTCATTTATTCCTCTTCTTCAGATGCAACAGTTTCTTCCTCAGCACTTTCTAACATATTATTTCTATGCAAGATGTTGTACCATTGGAAAAGTTTTTTTAAATCTGATTTGTAAACTCTATCCTCGTCATAATCTGGAAGAACTTCAGACATATAAGCTCTCAATTCAGCTTCAGAAGACTTGTGGTTAATCGCTTGACCACCGTTTTCTTTATCATATATTTTTTGGAAAACCTCTACCAAAGGAACTTCCTCATTTAAAGTATAAATAGCAATGTTATTCAATAAACTCACATTCGCAGAAGCTGGAACCGCAGTTTTCTTATTGTTATCAAGGTTTTCTGCAATAAAACCATTAGCTGCTTGGGTAACTAGGGTAAATAAGCCCGGTTTACCGGAAATCGAAATTACTTTATCTATATTCATATTATTCTTTAATTCTTATTTTGGAAATCTCATTTTATAATCAACACTTACATCACCGGTTGAAATATTTTTAAGTTTCTTTTTAATTAATCTCTTTTTAAAAACGCTTAAATAATCAGTAAATAGTATACCATCTATATGATCGTATTCATGCTGAATTACACGAGCTGGCAATCCTGTAAAAGTAGTGGTATGCTTTTCAAAGTTTTCATCATAGTACTCCAAGGTAACGTTCTCTAATCTAGAAACATCTTCTCTAATACCAGGAATACTTAGGCATCCTTCATTGAATTTCCAAGCTTCGCCTGTTTCTTCAACAACTTTGGCATTAATAAATACTTTTTTGAAATCTTTAAGCTCAGCAATTAATTCTTCATCTTCTTCATCTTCCGCAAAAGGTGAAACATCAACAATAAAAAGTCGGATAGGTAAACCAATTTGCGGAGCTGCCAAACCAACACCGTGAGATGCATACATGGTTTCGAACATATTTTCTAATAAACTATCCAATTCAGGATAATCCTTATCTATGTCCTTGCACATGGCTCGTAAAACCGGGTCGCCATAAGCGCGAACTGGTAATATCATAGGCTAAAAAATTTAGGGCTCAAAGTTAAACAATTTTTGATGAATAGAAATATTCTAACGGATTTAGAAGCAAATTGTTTTATGAAAGATTAGATTCTTAATTTAAAGCTTTTTAAAGCTCAAAATAAAATAATTAAAGCCAAATTAGTAAGACCGATCCATAAATTGCTGAAGAATTAAGGTGGCGCTTACACGGTCTATTAAACCTTTTTCGCGACGTTTTTTCTTTTTTGTGCCTGCTGTAAAAATAGCTTCAGATGCTCGAATAGAGGTGTAGCTTTCGTCTTCTCTATGAATCTTAATATTAGGATATTTCTTAGTGAATTTTTTAATAAACTTTTGAATATCTTCTTCAATTTCGCCAGGAACTCCATGGGCTCTCATTGGCAAACCAATCACCACATCCTTAACGTCATTTTCTGCTAAGTACTTCTCTAAATATTTGTCTAATTCCTTGGTTGCAACAGTCTCTAAAGCTGAAGCAATTATCTGCAAAGGATCAGTTTCTGCTAACCCTGTTCGTACTTTTCCGTAATCTATTGCAAGAATCTTTGACATATTATTTTAAGTAAATTAGGGTTATGATTTACTTAAAAATACATAACCCTAAGTTTGGTTTTATTCTGGGAGACTCAAAAAATCTCTCATGATTTAATTTTATACAATCTCTGCGCTTAATCCTCTATCTAATAATGCTTCACATCTTGGTTTTAAGTCCTTAAGATCACCAGATTTAACATCGCATTTACCGTTATAGTGTACTATCATTGCACATTGTTCGGCTTGCATAGGGACATGATCACAAATATCGATTAGGCATTTAATTACCCAATCAAATGTATTCACATCATCATTATGCAAAATAATCTGATGCTTAATTGTTTCTTCTTCTAAAACAAGTACCTCTTCTTTTTCCTTGATTTTAGTCTGAAAATGAATTGACTCTTCCTTTAAATATTTCATAATTATAATCTTACTGACTACTTTAAAATCAATTTAATAATTAAATTTTAAAGCAATCCACTCATTTCTTATTCTTTTAGCCTCAAAAGTTAAGCCATATTTCTCGGTTTCTTTTCTGATATCATCTTCATCAAAATTATATAAACCGCTCAAAAAGAGGGTTCCACCTTTCTTTAATTGATTTACATAAAATGGCATATCTTCAATTAAAACATTCTTGTTGATGTTGGCCAAAATAATATCGTATTCCGTAGAAGGAGGAATAGATTCAGCGCCACCTTTCATTACTTGAATATTAACCTTATTACGCTCTGCATTTTCAATAGCATTTTCGTAAGACCATTCATCGATATCAATGGCATCAACGGATTTTGCCCCTCTCATCTTGGCTAAGATTCCCAAAATTCCCGTTCCCGTTCCCATATCGAGAACCACTTTATCATCAAATTCTGTATCTAGAATAAATTCTATTAGTAAATGAGTAGTCTCGTGATGTCCTGTACCAAAAGACATTTTGGGTTGAATCACAATGTCATATTTAACGTTTGGTTTCTCTTCATGAAACTCGGCTCTAATATAGCATCGGTCATCTACAGAAATCGGTTGGAAGTTCTTTTCCCATTCCTCATTCCAATTCACCTGTTGAATGTTTTGCTTCTCATATGTAATCTGAGCAGCTTCCATTTCTCCAATTTGTTCTTGGACAAACTCTTCGTCGTCAAAATCTCTTTTTATATAAGCCTTTAGACCTGTGTCATTTTCCTCAAATGAATCAAATTCAATTTGAGATAGTTTGGCTAATAATATTTCCGACCATGGAGTAGGAGGTGAAATAGTAAAATTATATTCTAAAAAATCCATTGATTAATTTCTTTCTGCTGCATGTATAATTGAGGTAAAGTCATCTAATTTAAGAGAAGCTCCACCGATTAATCCACCATCAATATCAGGTTGTGAGAATAAATCATCTGCATTACCAGAGTTTACACTACCACCATATAAAATTCTAACCGCGTTGGCTACGTCAGCTCCAAATAATGGCTCTAATACTTCGTTTCTAATAAAGGCGTGCATCTCTTGAGCTTGGCTTGGAGATGCTGTTTGTCCTGTACCAATGGCCCAAACAGGTTCATATGCAATTATTTGACGAATCATATCCTCAGCAGAAATGTTTTTCAAAGCGACATCTAATTGTTCTTTAACCACTTTGTTCTGTTTTCCACTCTCTCTTTCTTCACCAGTTTCTCCACAACAAACAATAGTTTTAATCCCTTTTTTGATAGCCATTTGAACTTTTTCCCCAATTTGCTCATTAGTTTCGTGGAAATATTTGCGTCTTTCTGAATGACCAACAATGGTATAGTGAACTCCGATTGAATTTAAAATACTTCCTGAAATTTCGCCAGTATATGCACCGTTTTCGTATTCTGAAATATTCTGCGCACCTACAGAGGCATGTCCAATAAAAATATCGTTAGCTCTATCTAAAAATGGGAAAGGTGGACAAACAATAATTTTAGATTCAGGTCTATGCCTATTTACAAAATTATTGATTCCTAGTAGAAGCGATTTAGCCTCATCCCAAGTTAAGTTCATTTTCCAGTTACCTGCTACAATTTTTCTTCTCATAATATTAGAATTTGAAATAAAGTTAATAAAATTAAGCCAATTTTAAGCTAAATTTTTAAAGCTTATAAAGCAAAACTTGAATTTTTGATTAAAGCTTCAAACCGCTCTCATCATCTATCTTATTAATAGGGCCATTTTTAAAACTAGCTTCAGTTTTAGACTCAAACTTAGGTTCAATAATTTTCTTGCGTTTTTTTTGGGCATAACCTAAGAAACCACCAATCAATAATCCGATACCAACACCCAGCATAGCTGCTATATAAAATTCTTTATAAGTATAATCCGGCTCTTGAACAATGTATAGAAATAAACCAATCGCTGTAAGGAGTAAACCAATGATAGATGAATAAGTCATAGTTGTTGTTTTTTAATTAAAAGAAGAATTTAAAAATCAGTCTGATTATAGCCTTTGTCTAATTACTTCATATAGAAAAGCACCGCATGCTACAGAAACGTTCAAGGAACCAATTTCACCATACATGGGTAGTTTGGCCAAGTTATCAGAGATTCTAATCAATTCATTTGAAACTCCATCGTCTTCACTTCCCATTACAATTGCTGTAGGTAAACTAAAGTCCATATCATAAATGGTG
Organism: uncultured Weeksellaceae bacterium; assembly: GCA_964553105.1. Classification (GTDB taxonomy): domain Bacteria; phylum Bacteroidota; class Bacteroidia; order Flavobacteriales; family Weeksellaceae; genus Profundicola. The sequence continues at coordinate 5,407 of CAZKJO010000017.1, forward strand.
TCACTCGTTTTTTCAGAGGCACAAGTGATGGAGATTCCTGAAAGTTGTAAAAATTTAATCGTTTCTTTCAAGGATTTAACTTTACAAACAGGAATTTGATATAGTGCTCCCGCCGAAGTTTTTATAGCGTCTTCGTTTACAGATGCTGAACCTTTTTCTGGAATAATGATGACATCAACTCCTGTACATTCTGCAGTTCTGGCAATAGCTCCAAAATTTCGAACATCACTAATGCGATCTAAAATTAAAATTAAGGGATTTTTTCCTGCTTCGTAAATACTAGGTAATACATCCTCCAATTTATGGAAATCAATCGGCGATATAAAAGCAAATACACCCTGGTGATTTTTACCGGTAAGTCGATTAAGCTTTTGTAATGGAACCTGTTGCATCGGAATTCCATATTCCGTTACTTTCTCTAATAATTCGTGGTATAGTTCGCCCTGCAAACCTTTCTGAATCATTAATTTATCTATGGTTTTTCCAGCTTCAATAGCTTCTAAAACAGGTCTAAGACCGAAAATTCTATCCTTCATGCGGTAAAATTACAATATTTGTACGGATTGATAGGAATCAAAAATTTTAATACATTCTTTAGCCTCCTTAACATCGTGTACACGCAAAATTCTAGCGCCATGTTGTAACACCAACATATTGACAGCAGTAGTTCCATTGAGTGCATCTTTTGGATTTACGCCTAAAGTCTTGCAAATCATTGATTTTCTAGAGACTCCTGCCAAGATAGGGTAGTCATTAAAGCCTAATAATTCTTGATTTCTTAGTAACTGAAAGTTATGTTCTAAAGTTTTTCCAAATCCATATCCAGGATCTAAAATGATATCATTGATATGCAGCTGTTTCAATGCTTGAATTTTCTCTGCAAAAAATAAATTAACCTCTTGTATGATGTTATCATAGTGCGGCTCGGCTTGCATATCTTTTGGCATACCTTGCATGTGCATCAGGATATAGGGAACCTTAAGTTTGGCTACTGTTTTAAATAAATCCTCATCAATTCTCCCGGCTGAAATATCATTGATAATGGCAGCACCCATTTCCACAGCATGTTGGGCAACTTTACTATAAAAAGTATCAATCGAAATAATAAGATCAGGAAAATTCTTAATTACTATATCTAAAATAGGTTCAACTCTTTGCAATTCTTCGTCAGCGGAAATAACTTCTGAACCTGGTTTCGTGCTTTGTCCTCCAATATCTAAGATATCCAAACCATCCTCAAGCATTTGCTCAACCGTTTTTAGAATATTGTCTTGGTTGTGGTGTTTGCCACCATCAAAGAAAGAGTCGGGGGTAAGATTAAGAATACCCATCACTTTTGGAGAGCTTAAATCGAGTAATTTGCCTTTACAGTTGATAGTCATGCGTGGAATCTTGTTTGTTTTATTATTTTTGTAGATTAATCACTAAAATCGTTACCAAAAACGAGTGCATTGCGAAAATATGGAAAAAACATTACACCAATATGACGAAGTAATAAAAGAATGTCGCGAGTTGTTTGCAAATAAATTGCAAGATTATGGAACAGCTTGGAGGATTCTTAGATTATCGTCTGTAACGGATCAAATTTATATTAAGGCCAATCGAATTAGAAGTATTCAGGAGAATGAAGTGAAGAAAGTTGAAGAAGGTGAAAAAAGTGAATTCATTGGTATCCTTAATTATTCTATTATTGCATTGATTCAGTTAGAGTTAGGTATTGTTGATTCTCCAGATTTAGAAAATGAGAAAGCCTTAGAATTATATGATTTTCAGGCTAAGGAGGCTAGAGATTTAATGGAAAGAAAGAATCACGATTATGGTGAGGCTTGGCGTGATATGCGAGTTTCGTCTATTACAGATTTAATTTTACAAAAGATTTTAAGAATAAAGCAAATTGAGGACAACCAAGGAAAGACTTTGGTTTCAGAAGGTTTAAAGGCAAATTATTTAGATATGTTGAATTATGCTGTCTTTTCATTAATTCATATTGCAGAACAAGATTCAAATCAATAATTATGAAGTATATAATTTTAATTTTACGTTGGGTAGTAGGAGTGCTATTCATTTTTTCGGGTTTAGTGAAAACCATAGATCCCATTGGCTTCTCTATTAAATTAGAAGAATATTTCTCTGCTTCGGTATTTAATATTCCTTTTTTAGAAGCCTATGCGTTGCCCATTGCAACTTTCTTTGTGATATTTGAAATAGTCTTAGGGGTTCTTTTAATCTTAGGAATTTATAGAAAATTCACCTTATGGAGCTTACTTGGATTGATTGTATTCTTCACTTTCTTGACCTTTTATTCGGCTTACTTTAATAAAGTAACAGACTGCGGTTGCTTTGGAGATGCTATATCCCTAGAGCCTTGGGAATCATTCACTAAGGATGTGATACTTCTAGTGTTAATTTTAATATTATGGGCAGGCAGAAAACATATTAAACCTATGTTGGCAAAACCGCTAGGAAAGTATGTAACAGCTGCTGCTTTGATTGCTTCTATATTTATTGCCTACCAAGGAATCTTCCATTTACCTATAAAGGATTTTAGAGCCTATGCGGTTGGAAATAATATCACCGAAGGAATGAAATCAGCGGAAGAATTAGGCTTAGAAACCACCCAAATTCAAATGATTTATCACCTTAGAAATAAATTAAATAAACAAAAGGTAAGATTAACCGAGGAGGAATATTTAGGAAACAAAAACTATTGGTCTGGAGGTACCCCTTGGGAAATTGAAAAGACAGAAGATAGAATTGTCAAAAAAGGTTACGAACCACCTATCTCTGATTTTATGATAGATTGCGGTGATGAGGGAGATAAAACCGAACATTATCTTGAAGTTGATAAATTAATGTTTGTTGTAACTTCGATTCCGGCAAAAGCATCTGAAAAAGGCACAGATAAAATCAATGCATTGTTAGATAATTTAAAAGGTAGCGATATAGAAGTTTTAAGTTTATCACCTTATGCTATTGAGTCTAATGGCGTTCCAAACTGCTTTATGGACCCAGTTACATTGAAAACCATGATTCGTGCAAACCCTGGAATCTTGTTGCTTAAAAAGGGAACTGTGGTTGGAAAATATAACTGGAATGATATTCCAAATGCAGCTGAAGTTCAAAAAATATTGAATTGATAAATTATATTCTAGGTAGAATCGGTTATGGTTTTCTCACTCTTCTTGGGGTGATTACGGTAATTTTTATTTTGTTTAATGTTATGCAAGGGGATCCTGCAAGAATGATGTTAGACCAAAATGAAGATCCAGCTCAACTAGCTGCTATTCGTAAGAATTTAGGTTTAGATCAACCTATCATGACGCAGTATTTCTACTATTTAAATGATTTATCACCTATATCATTGCATTCTCAGAATTTGGGGGATTACACCTATTTTAGTGAGAATAAGCACAGCGGGATTAAGCTTTTTTCATTAGGTGGATATGATTTAGCCTTAAAAGTTCCTTATTTAAGAGAGTCATTTCAGCAACAAGGTAAACCCGTATTACAAATAATAAAAGAAACCCTTCCTAACACCATGCTTTTAGCTTTGTTTGCTATCATCATAGCATTCTTTTTGGGAATAGTATTGGGTATTGTTTCGGCTTTGAACAAAGGAGGTTGGATTGATAAATTTTTATTGGTGATAACTTCGATTGGAATGAGTTTGCCTTCATTTTTCTCTGCCATTTTGATGGCTTGGTTTTTTGCCTATGTTTTATCAGATTGGACACAGCTTAATATGACCGGAAGTTTATATGAAGTAGATGATTATGGTATCGGAAAGCATTTAACGCTTAAAAATTTAATTTTGCCTTCATTAACCTTGGGTATACGTCCATTGGCTGTCATCACACAATTGACAAGAAATTCTTTGTTAGAGGTTATGAACAAAGACTTTATTAGAACTGCTTTCGCTAAAGGTTTAAGTAAACGTCAGGTGATTCAGAGACATGCGCTTAAAAATGCTTTAAACCCAGTTATAACAGCAGCATCTGGTTGGTTTGCAGGAATGTTAGCAGGAGCTGTATTTGTTGAATTTATTTTTGGTTGGAATGGTTTGGGAAAAGAAATCGTTAATGCTTTGAATACTTTGGATCAGCCTGTAATTATGGGCGCTGTATTGGTGATTGCTATATCATTTATAATCATCAATATTTTGGTTGATATCATATATGGATTCTTAGATCCGCGAGTAAGAAAGTACTAAACATTGAAAAAGCCGCATATTTTGCGGCTTTTTCAATTTATTCAGATATACAGTAGATCTTATCCTTCGTATCGATCAAAACAATCCTTTACAATTTTAATTGCTTCTTCTTTGGTTCCCCAACCTTGGGTATCTACCTTTTTATCTTCTAAGTCTTTGTAAACTCTAAAGAAGTGTTCAATTTCACTTAAAAGGTGAGGATTTAGGTCTTCTAAAGACTCCATTTTATTCCAAACAGGATCACCTAGTGGTACACAGATTACTTTTTCGTCTGGACCTTTTTCATCCTCCATGTGGAATACTCCAATTGGTTTAACCTCGATAATACAACCTGGGAAAGTTGGTTCAGTTACTAAAACTAAAACGTCTAAAGGGTCATCATCTAGGGCTAAGGTGTCTGGAATAAATCCATAATCCGCTGGATAGTGCATAGACGAAAAGATGGTTCTATCCAATCGGATTTTACCAGTATTTTTGTCCATTTCGTATTTATTTCTACTACCCTTAGGGATTTCTACAATTACATCAAATTTCTCCATGTGAGATTTTATTATTTATACATTACTTTTTTTACTGCTTCTACTACTTGGTTAGGAGTAGGGTACCAATTTTTTAATAAAGCTGGTGAATATGGTGCAGGTACATCTGGTGTAGAAATACGCTCAATGGGCGCATCTAAATAATCAAATGCTTTTTGCTGAACCATATAAGTGATTTCGGAAGATACAGAAGCAAAAGGCCAAGCTTCTTCTAAAATTACCAAACGATTTGTTTTCTTAACCGACTTTAAAATAGTTTCATAATCCAACGGACGAACTGTTCTAATGTCGATGATTTCCACATTAATTCCGTCTTTAGCTAACTCATCCGCCGCTTTATAAGCCTCTTTTATAACTTTCCCAAAAGAAACAATGGTACAATCGGTTCCTTCTCTCTTAATATCTGCAACACCAATAGGAATCAGATATTCGCTATCTGGAATCTCCATTTTGTCACCATACATTTGCTCAGATTCCATAAAGATGACAGGATCGTTATCACGAATCGCTGACTTTAATAAACCTTTTGCATCATATGGATTAGAAGGTACAACTACTTTCAGTCCAGGACAGTTGGCATACCAGCTCTCAAATGCTTGTGAGTGAGTAGCTCCTAGTTGTCCAGCAGAAGCCGTAGGACCTCTAAATACGATTGGAATATTCCATTGGCCTCCCGACATTTGTCTCATTTTCGCAGCGTTATTGATGATTTGATCAATTGCCACTAATGAAAAGTTGAAAGTCATATATTCAACAATCGGGCGATTTCCGTTCATGGCAGAACCAATAGCAATTCCAGAAAACCCTAATTCCGCAATGGGCGTATCAATAACTCGCTTAGGTCCAAATTCATCTAACATTCCTTTAGACGCTTTATAGGCACCATTATATTCAGCAACTTCTTCTCCCATTAAATATATAGAATCATCGCGACGCATTTCTTCGCTCATGGCTTCTGCAATCACTTCTCTAAATGTCTTTTCGGTCATATTAAATTTTTAAGATTTACAAAATTATTAAAATTAAATGTAAGAAAAGCTAAACTAAGTGAAATTCACACTTTCAACATTAATTTTGAATATTTGAATTATATTTTTAAATCATTGAATAATTCTACCAAAGCTGGATCACTTGGTCTTGGGGCGTCTGGATCAACCACCATTCCATCTGGGCCAATTAAGATAAATCGAGGTATTGATTTAATCTCAAATTCTGTTACAAAACTTGATTTCCAAGCATTTTCAGCAAAAATCTGAACACCTTGTAAATCTTCATCTTTCACAAAATTTTGCCATTTCTCTTTGTCTTTTGCTTCATCAATCGACATGCTTACTACCACAAGATCCTTGTCTTTGTATTGCTCCTCGATTTTCTTTAAAGAAGGTATTTCTCTTTTACAAGGTCCACACCAAGTCGCCCAAACATCTACATAAACATATTTGCCTGCAAAATCTTCTAATTTAATAGTTTCTCCATCTATGCTTTCCATCGCAAAGCTTGGTGATTTAATGCCGGTAAATTTCTCTGCAATGGCAATTTTACTAGCTCTATATTCTTTAAATCCTTCAATGCTTTTTTCTACACTTTCATCAGACTCTTTCCAAAATGATGGATCTAAGTCTTTGTATTCTGATTTTAACTTGTCATAATTGCTTTTAAAATCAGCCATTTTTTGATTAAAAGCTTCTTCTTCCATTCCAGCAACTTCTGCGCTAAATGTCTCCAAATTTAGGTGCAAAAGTTTAGTTTCAGCTTGCGTTTTCTTAAGAATCCCACCTTGCCCTGTGAATTTTAGAGCTTTATCGAAATCCTTATAATCAGTTTTAAGATGAAGAGATTCATTATTCTTTAAATACATCGTTCCGTATTCGTCACCAATCTTAAAACGATATTTTCCTTCATCTACTTTTAATGTATCACTAAAAGTCCCGTCATCTTTTAAAACAATAGCTTTTCTATATCCATTCGGAATGAATACAATCACACTATCCATATCTGAATTAATGTTAGCCACTTCTCCTGAGAAAGTTGCATAGTTCTTGGGTTCTTTTTCACATGATGTTAAAATAAACATCGTTACTAATAAAGCACCTAATGAATTCTTTAAAATTTTCATTTATCTTATTTTAATTAATTAATTTTTTGGTCGCATTAAACCTTCCTGCGTCACACTAGCAATTAGCTGACCAGATTCCGAAAATATGTTTCCTCTCGCAAATCCTCTTGCACCCGAAGCGCTAGGAGATTCAATACTAAATAACATCCATTCGTTGATATCACATTCTCTAAAGAACCACATAGAGTGATCTAAAGTGGCCATTTGTGTATTGCCGAAATGTGCAACATCAGCATGCGGATGTAGCGCCGTGGTCAATATATTATAATCAGAAATATAGGAAAGAATACTTCTATTATAAATAGGATCATTTTCGATTTCTCCTTTTATCTTAAACCAAATGTTTTGAAATGGATCTAATTTCTTTCTCTCAACCGGATTAGTAACAACCGTCGGTTTAAATGTAATCGGACGTTCGATGGAAAAGAATTTCTCAATAGATTTTGGTAAAAAGCCTTTTAATTGTTCATACATCTGATCCCAACTATACAATCCTTCGTGGTGAGGAACCTTGGGCATTTCTAATTGATGATTATAGCCTTCTTCTAACCCCTGAAAACTAGCGCCCATAAAAAATATAACTCTATCTTTCTGCTTTGCCTTAACACGTCTAACAGAAAAACTACCACCATCGCGAATGGTTTCTACTTCATAATAAACCGGTTCTTTTAAGTCGCCGGGCAAAATAAAATAACAGTGATATGAATTACAAAATCTTCCTTTTGGCACAGATTGACTCATAGCATAAATTGCTTGAGCAATAACTTGACCACCAAAAATGGAAGGACTGCCAATAGGCTCATTCCTGCCCTTGAAAATTTGATCCTCTAGCTGTTCTAGATGTATTAAATCTATTAATTGTGAAACGTTAGTCATTGTTATTATTAAGCAATATGGGCTCAAAGATAATTCAAACCAATTATTTTGTTAGTATATAAAGGTTTTAATTTATCAATCGTACTTATTAGAAACAATTATAATTGAATAATATTATTTGTCAAAATTTATACTATTTTTTCATTTAACTTTAAACTTTGGATTACTTATTGAGCATTAACTTAAAACAAAATTTAATAATTATGAAAAATCTATTTTTAACAGCCGTAATTTCATTTTCTTTAATCAATGTAGCTTGTGAGAGGCAAGCAGAAAATATTCAAGAGGAGGATACGACTTCAGAACAGGTGTTAGAAGGTGATCAAACTCCAGAACAGTACCAAGGAAGTACCGGCGTAGATGACGAAAATAACAATATGGTAGCTAATGAAAATATCGAACTTCAAAAACAGGAATTCAGAGGTTCATTTTCTTCGCCTAAAACCCAGAGTTTTACCTTTAATGTTCTAAATGAAGCCAAGGAATATAGTTTTAGACTCGAATCTACAAATTCAGGAGTAAAATATTTAGTGAAACAAAAAGATGGAAAAATTGTTCAGGAAGCCACCTCAGAAGCTTCTACAATTTCTTTAAATCCAGGTGAATATGAAGTTGTTGGATTACTAGATACTGAAAATTCAAAACAAGAAGCTTCTAAAACAGATTTTGTTATTTATATTGAATAAATCATAAACTATAAAAACCTATGAAAGCCAATTCTTACCAAAGTATTGGCTTTTTTTGATTTTGTTCTAAATATGCATTAGCCTTAGAAAAATGTTCGCATCCAAAAAATCCTCTATAAGCAGAGAGTGGTGATGGATGTGGAGCTTTTAAGATTAAATGCTTTTTCTCATCTATTAATGATGTTTTGGATTGTGCAAACTTTCCCCAAAGCATAAAAACCACATTTTCGCAATTATCAGATACAATGGAAATCACTTTATCTGTAAATTTCAGCCAACCTTTGTCTTGATGGGAGAGAGGCTTAGCTTTTTCGACGCTCAAAGCAGCGTTTAATAACAAGACACCTTGCGCTGCCCAATGCTCCAGATTTCCATGATTAGGAATGCTCAAATTTAAATCCGAATTCAATTCTTTATAAATATTTTGTAAACTTTTTGGAATCGCAATGCCTTTGGGAACCGAAAAACTATATCCATGAGCTTGGTCTTTTCCATGATATGGATCTTGTCCCAAAATAAGAACTTGAATATCCTGAGGTTGTAAGTTGAAAGCATTAAATAGTTGATGATAAGGAGGATATATGGTTTTTATCTGATACTCCAATTCTAAAAACTCTTTAAGTTTCTTAAAATAATCAGATTCAATTTCTGATTTAAGTAGTTTTGACCAATTTTCTGAAAGTTGTTTTTCCAAGTCTTAAGTTCTTTTTAATCAAAGCTAAAAAAATATATTCCATAATAAATAATTAAAGCTCAATTTTCATTGTATTTTTGTCGCAATGAATATTCCTGATAAAACATTAGAAGATTTAGAATTTCATAAGGTTTTAGCCGAAATAGAGAAGTACGCAAAAACCCAACGCGTTAAACGTGTAATTCAGCAAATTCGCCCTCTTAAATCCAAAAAAGCGATTGAATTTAGATTACAGGCCACCAATGAGTTTCTGGCTGGTTTACAGGGGGACAATAGATTCCCTTTTGGTGACTACGACGATATTCGCGAAGATTTAGAAAAATTAGAAGTTGAAAACTACCGAATGCCTTCTTCGTCATTCTTGGCGATTAGAACGCATATGCTTCAAATTATGGAGCTTAAGAAGTTCCTGGTCAATTTCGAAGAGTATTTTCCAGTATTTCATAATAGAATTCAAAAAATTGATATTCAAAAAGATATCTTAAAACAAATTGAAAAGGTCTTTGATAAGCATGGAGAGATAAAAGATGATGCGAGCTCTGAGTTAAAAATTGTTAGAAAAGGCATTAAAGCTACTACGAGTAAACTGAGTGCTACATTTAATGGAGCGATGAGAGCACATCGAGAATTTTTAGATGATATTGGAGAATCTGTGGTAGATGGGAGAAGGGTTTTGGCCGTCTCTGCCATGTATCGTAAAAAAGTGGCGGGTAGATTTGTAGGTTCTAGTAAGACTGGGTCTATTTCTTACATCGAACCAGAATCAGTTCTTAAAATTCAAAGAGAATTAGATGAATTGAAGGAAGATGAAAAGAAAATTATTGATGTCATTTTATTGGATTTAACTAATATGATGAAGGAGTTTCAACCTGAATTAATTTCTTATCAGAATTTCCTATTTCAATTGGATCTAATTGCTTCTCAAGCTAAATATGCCTACGAAATTAATGCTGTATTACCGACTATTAATTATGAGAAATCTACTCATTTAATTGATGCTTATCATCCAATTTTATGGTTAAAACATAATAAAGAAGGAAAAAAGATTATTCCACAGACTATCAGTTTAAATGATAATCAAAGAATATTGGTAATTTCTGGTCCTAACGCAGGAGGAAAAAGTATTACTTTGAAAACTATTGGTTTATTGCAAATTATGATTCAAAGTGGAATACTAGTTAGTGTTCATCCCAAGAGTAAAATGGGGTTTTATGACGCCATCTTTACAGATATAGGTGATCACCAATCCATAGAAAATCAGCTGAGTACCTATTCTTATCGCTTAAAGCAGATGAGATATTTCTTGCAAAAGTCGGACGAGAATACTTTGCTTTTAATTGATGAATTTGGGACTGGATCCGATCCGGAATTAGGTGGAGCTTTGGCTGAAGTTTTCCTAGAAGAATTCTATGATATGGAAGCCTGTGGGATTTTTACAACCCATTATACGAATATTAAAATTCTTGTTGAACAATTGGAAGCCGCCAAAAATGCATCCATGTTGTTCGATGAGAAATCATTAGAACCACTTTATTTATTAGAAATAGGGCAGGCGGGAAGTTCATTTACTTTTGAAGTTGCACAGAAAAATAAAATACCTTTTAGGTTAATAAACCGTGCTAAAAAGAAAATTGAACGCAATAAAATCCGTTTAGATAAAACAATTTTAAAACTTCAGCAAGAGAAATTTGATGTTCAAAAAACGAAGCAGCAATTAAAAGAACTTCAATCCAAATCTGAAGAGAAAAATGAAGCTTTAGATCAAACACAAGATAAAATACAGTCAAAACTTGTTGATTTTCAACGTTTATATGAAAATGAGCAAAAGATGATGCAGCTAGGGAGAAAGGTAGATGAAATGGCCGATGAGTATCTCAAAAAGCGCAGTCGGAAAAAGCTGATAGGAGAGTTCTTGAAGTTAATTGAGATGGAAAATGCTTCAAAAAAGCCAAAAGACTATTTTAAAACCAAAAAGAAACAAGAAGTCATTAAGAAAAAATTGAAAAATGACTTGAATAAGAATAAAGGCAAACTACAAGAGGTTAAACAAAAGATTGAGAAAAAACAAAAAGAGGAGACAGCAAGCAAAATTGCATCACTTAAAATAGGTGATAGGGTAAGGATTAAAGATAGCACCAGTGTGGGGACAATCGATAAGATAGAGAATGAAACCATTACTATCAATTATGGGAGCTTTAGGACAAAAATAAGTATCTTTGAAATTCAAAAAATATAAAAAAGAATGAAGAAATATGTATTTCTTTTAAGCCTGGGCTTGATGAGCTTGACATATGGTCAAGAAACAAACGTGGAAGAACTGAAAAAACTAGGAACTCAATTTCAAATTGAGCACGAAGAAAATCAAAAGTTTATTTCAGAATTAGCTGCTAAAAAAGGTTGGGACGAAGATCAACTTAAGAAACACTTTCTTGGTAAGTACGGAGATTATTTAGTTTACATTGATAACACAGATAGTGATCAGATTAAATTAGCAGATGTAGATAAATTATATGACAACACTATATCTGGTGTTGCTGTTTCGGGTGAAGGAATGACAGTTTATCAATGGGATGGTGGACGTATAGATACAGCTCACACTGAGTTTACAGACAATAGAGCAAGCAATATGGAAATGGCTGATTCTCCAATTTCTGATCACGCCACAGGTGTTGCTGGAATTATGGTAGCAGCTGGTATATCACCTGCAGCAAAAGGAATGGCGCCTAGTGCTAATGTTGTTGGCTACGACTTTTATAACAACTTTAACGAGATTGTTACAGAGTCGGCAAATAATTTAGATTACATGATATCTAACCACTCATATGGTTATCAAGCAGGGTGGAAATATGGTGAGTATGATCAGAGTTTAGGAGAAGGCTGGTATTGGTTTGGGTATCCCTCTATGGGAGATACTGAATCAGCATACCATGGAATATATTCTACAATAGATAGTTATATCGATAATATTGCTAGAAATGCACCACAGCATTTAATGATAAAATCCGCTGGAAACGATAGAAATTCTGGACCAAGTTCAGCTACAGAGCATGCCGTTTTAAACGATGAAGATGAATGGGAGGTTTCAGATACCTTCAGACCTGTCAACTGTGGTACAACTGGATATGATTGTTTACCATATGGAGCAACTGCCAAGAATATTTTACTCGTTGGTTCTACCAATCAAGTAGGTGGAAATGGGAGATATAACGGACCATCTAGTGTTTCGCCATCTGTATTCTCTAGTTTTGGACCAACAGATGATGGTAGAATCAAGCCAGACGTAGTAACGCAAGGTTCTTCTGTTGTTGTTCCAACTTCTAATAATGGATATTGGAGTCAAGGTAGTGGTACCTCTTTCTCTGCACCAAGTGTAACGGGTATCGCGGTATTATTACAACAACTTTATTCGGATATAAATTCGGAATATTTAAACGCAGCTCAGTTAAAAGCTTTAATTATTAATACAACTAATGAAACTGGAGCTCATCCAGGTCCTGATTATCAATATGGTTTTGGGTTAGTAAATGCTTTTAATGCAGCTAATTTGATTGTTGATCAATCGAATAATGATGCTATTATCATTCATGACGTTAAAGCTATAAGCGAAAAATCGTATGCATTAACAGCTACCGGAGATCAACCTATAAGAGCAACATTGGTGTGGATAGATCCAGCAAAGAATGCAGGTTCGTTGTCATTTGAGTTAAACAGTAGAACGCCCATGTTGGTGAATGATTTAGATATGAGAATCATTGAAAATAGTTCTTTTACAGAATATATGCCATGGACTTTGGATGTTGAGAATCCTTCAGCGGCAGCAGTACCTGGTGATAATATCTTAGATAATGTAGAGCAAATTTTAATTCCAGCTCCATCTGCTGGTTCTTATACCTTAACGGTGAACCATAAGAATGGAATTGCGGGAATTACGCAAGCTTACGCTCTTGTAGTTTCGGGAGCAAAACTAGCTAACCAATCAACCCAGGACTTACAAAATAAACAAGTAGGTATTTATCCTAATCCAGTTCGTGATATCTTAAATATCTCTGGATTAGATGGAGATGCTCAAGTTCAAATCATTAGTGCGAATGGTCAAGTTGTTAAAAGTGAAAAAGTAAGTAATAACCAAGTAAATGTGAATTCTTTAACTGCAGGAGCTTATATAATTACTATTAAAGATGAAACGGGTGCAACTGCCCATAAATTTATCAAGAAGTAAGTCAGGATAAATCTTTAATAAAAACTAAAAGCTAGTTGTCTCCTTGGAAACAGCTAGCTTTTTTTTATACTTACTTACTTATTAATTATTTAAACCTACGTTTTAAAAGACGTTTTAACTGAGCTTTAATTTCTTCTCCACTATCAAAAACCATTTGCTCGTGAGAAGGGAAGGGTATAAATTGATTGTAACTTAACTTTTGCATATGATCATCCAAGGCTCTTCGGTCTCCAAAAAACTTAGCAAAATGATTTCTAAAGCCAAACTCACTATGCAGCTTTTGTGAATCAATAATTTGATTATTAGATAGGTCGATTAAATCAACTCTACCTTGAACCAATGCATCCTTTTCTTGAATAACTTCTTCCACGCGTGCGCTAACTAGAATGATTTTATCCACTTTAATAGGTTTACCAAGACTATCCAAAACTTTTCTTCCATTTTCATAAAGGAATTCCCATCCATCGATTATCTCTCTTTCAAACTGATGTTGCCTTGTATTCATTCTCTCGGGAGAAACCATGATATGTTCAATATCCATTTTAATTAAATAATCATAAGTATAATCATTTTGCTTTTTTTGATGATATTCAGTCCAAAAGTTATTTAGACCATAGGTGCTAATTTGAGTTAAATCCTCTTCTAAACGTCTTGGCAAAAGTTGGTTAGATCTATTTTCAATTTGAATGAGCACGAAATCAGTTCCTAAATAATGAGCTTCTTCAAGAAGATTTTCAACATCTCTAAAACCTGGAGATAGTTGCTGAATCTTTCTTAATTCTCCATGCGCATTGCGAATATCTTGCTTATTTTGCGAGTCCAACTTTTTGCGACTAGATTGATATAAATAGGCTACGTAATCATTTTTAGCTTGATCTACAGCAGGTAAATAATTTTTTGTTTTAAACAGCATTTCTTTCCCTTTATGATAAATTGGTAAAAAGCGTCTTAATTGCTCTTGTCGTTTATGAAGCCCTACCAAAGTATTATAGATGTCTTCAGTATAGGCAGGATTCTTAGCTGACTTTAATTGTTCAATTCTCGATTCTTGAGAAGCCACCATCTTCATATAAGCATTCTGAAACATGGGTAAAAATCTTTCCTTCTTCTTCTCAGAAACTTCTTTTTGATATTCTTCTATCAATAAATCATACGCTTTTAAATAATCTCCAGAATTCATTGACTTCTCCGCTTGTTTAATTGAACTACAAGAAGCGAGGATTGAAAATATAAATATGTAGTAAATGTGTTTCATGAGTAAAGTTTTTAAGGTTATTAACTAAAAGCCAAAGTATGTGCCAAATGTTAATGAAAAGCTAAAGTATTTAATAATTATTTCTCATGGGACAAGAAAAGCCAACTTTTTATTTAGATTAATTTTATATATAAGTAATTTAAATATAGCTAAAAATTAAAAACCATCTAATTTTAGATGGTTCAGTGGATAAGTATTGGTTTATTTTAATAAATATTTAAAATCTTTTGATCTTTATCACCCAAAACAAGATTTTCATCTTTCTTTTTTCCTTCGTTGTTTTTAAATACTGGAGCCTCTAATGAAACACCATAAATAGTTTTATTTTCAGTTTTAATTGGAGCGAAAGTAAATCCAATAAAATAGATAGCTTCTTTAGTTTCAATCACAGCACCTTCCTGAACTTCAGAAGCGTCTCTCAGTCTTAAAGATTTAATATGCTTCAAATCGCTTTGCTCCATTTGTAACTTTTGATTCATCTCCAATTTTAGCTCCTGTACATTGGCCTGATGAGATTGATCGTCTAAATCTATCGTAGATTCTTCATCTAAATCTGTAGTGGTTTCATAAGTTTCTAAGGCTTTATGTAAATTATCTACTAATTGTTGCTGATGTTGAACGATGATATCCAAAATTTCCTGTCTCATAATATTTCTTATTTAAAAATAAAGGTATTAAATAATATTAAAATCACAACTTGAAAGTTGATATATAAAAAAAGTCTCGTTAGAACGAGACTTTTATATTAAAACTTTATTGTAGTAATTACTTAGTTACAGCGTCTTCTAATTTCTTAGCTCCATCCTTTGCAGCATTAGCTGTATTTTCAGCACCTTCTTTAACAGCATTTGCAGCATTCTCAGCACCTTCTTTAGCGTCATTAGCAGCATTTTGAGCTCCGTCTTTAACAGCTTCGATAGTGTTCGCAGCTCCATCAACAGTATTGTCAATAGTAGCCTCGATATCGTTACCTAATTTTTCAATTGAAGATTTAGCGTTTTCTAAAGACTCATTAGCAGCATCTAATTCAGCTTGTGCAGCATCAATAGCATCTTGCTCCCCAGCCTCAACAGCAGCATCTAAATTAGCTTGTGCAGCTTCTACTTCAGCCTCAGCATCAACTAATGCAGCTTCAGCAGCCTCAGCTACTTCGTTAGACTCCTCAACAATTGTAGTTTCTTCAACAACAACATCTTTATTTTCCTCTTTACAAGATGTAGTGAATAATAAACCTACAACCCCTAATGTTAAAAATACCTTTTTCATAGTTTAATTAATTTTTAATTTCGTGCAAATGTACATATAATTTGGAATTAACAAAATTTTAATTTTATCTCAACAAGGCTTTTATTAATTTCACGTGTCAATGTTTTGCAATAAGCTTATCTTTGCAACTTAATTCTAAAATACTATGCCAAATATATTAATCATCGAAGATGAATCAGCAATTCGTAATGTGCTGAGAGACATATTAACAGATGAAGATAAGTCTTTTAAAGTAGACGAAGCAGCAGACGGGGAAGAAGGATTGGAATTGATCAAAAAGAAGGATTATGATTTAGTGATATGCGATATAAAAATGCCAAAAAAAGATGGTTTAGAGGTATTACAATTAGCTTTAAATATAAATC
The DNA here is from genome assembly GCA_964553105.1 of uncultured Weeksellaceae bacterium. Taxonomy (GTDB): domain Bacteria; phylum Bacteroidota; class Bacteroidia; order Flavobacteriales; family Weeksellaceae; genus Profundicola. Next base: position 21,633 of record CAZKJO010000017.1, read on the forward strand.
CAGATTTACCTTTTTTAATGATTTCGGGCCACGGTGATATAGAAACAGCAGTGGATAGTATTAAAAAAGGAGCTTACGATTATATTTCTAAACCACCAGATTTAAACAGATTACTCAATAGTGTAAGGATCGCACTTGATAGAAAATCATTGATTAAGCAGAATCGCACGCTCCAAGATGAAAACAAGGCGCTTAAACGAAAGGTAAGCGAAAAATATGAAATGATTGGTAATTCCGATGCCCTCAATGAGATTAGAGAAATGATCAATAAAGTTGCTTCTACCGAAGCGCGCGTTTTGATTACGGGACCCAACGGAACAGGAAAAGAATTAGTGGCGCACCATATTCACGAGAAAAGCGATAGAAACAAAATGCCAATGATTGAGGTGAACTGTGCCGCAATTCCTTCTGAACTAATCGAAAGTGAATTGTTTGGGCATATGAAAGGTTCATTCACGGGGGCGCACAAAGATAAAGCTGGTAAATTCGAGTTGGCCAACAAGGGAACTATTTTCTTAGACGAAATTGGAGATATGAGTTTATCTGCACAGGCAAAAGTTCTGAGAGCTTTGCAAGAAGGTAAAATCACACGTGTTGGTGGAGATAAGGAAATCAATGTAGATGTTCGTGTGTTGGCAGCAACCAATAAGGATTTAACAAAAGAAATCGAAGAAGGAAACTTCAGAGAAGACCTTTATCATAGATTGGCTGTTATCTTAATTAAGGTTCCAGGCTTAGATGAAAGAAAAGATGACATTGAAAGCTTAGTAGAATTCTTTGCAGAAAAAATTGCCATGAATCACGGTGAGGCCAAGAAAGAATTTAGTAAAGATGCTATTGAGGCGCTAAAAGCTCAATCTTGGACAGGTAATATTAGAGAGCTACGCAACGTTGTTGAGAGATTAATCATCTTAGGTGATAATCCTGTTACAAAGAAAGATGTAACCTCTTTTGTTATTAAATAATACTACTGTACAAAATTGCATTCAATGATTTATTGAATGCAATTTTGTTTTTATAATTTTCAAAGTCTGTTTTTAAAGACTGGTATTCAGTTATATAGTTGTTTCCTAATAATTCTATCATAGGTGATATTAACTTTATCTATTATTGAATTCAACTTAAATTTTTAAAACTAATTAATTTCGCGCCATGACAATAAAGGAACATTTACGTAAAAATTTCATTCTTGCATGGCCTGTGATGCTTACACAAGCTGGGCAAATTCTAGTAAACGTTGCAGATAATGTAATGGTGGGAGCCTTAGGAGGTAAGTACGATCATATACAGAACCCAGAAATTGGAAAAGTAGCTTTAGGTGCAGTTTCATTGGGAAATGCCTTGTTTTTCATGATTATGGTTGCAGCCATGGGATTTTCATTTGCTATGTCACCTTTAATTGCACAAGCAGATGCTAAAAACAATTTAAAAAGAGGTTCGGCAATTTTATCTCATGGATTGGTTTTAAACCTGATCATTACCGTTCTTCTTATTACGGTTCTATTGCTCGTTTCGCCTTTAATGTATCAAATGGGTCAGCCAACAGACGTAGTTGACGCTGCTTTGCCATATCTGGAAATTGTGGGTTATTCAATGATTCCACTCATGATATTTCAGTCGTTTAGACAGTTGTCCGAAGGTCTATCTTTAACTTTAGTGGTTGCTGTAGCCACGATCATAGCCAACTTATTGAACATTTTCTTTAACTATGGTTTGATCTTCGGGAATTTTGGAATGCCGAGATTAGAAGTAGAAGGGGCAGCTTATGGGACGCTTATTTCGCGTATTTTGATGGTGTTTACTTTGCTTTCTGCTATGTGGTTCCACCCGAAATCTAGAACTTATCTAAGTATGATTAAATTTAAAAATTTCCAGAAGGTAATTTTTAGAAAATTAATTCAATTGGGTATTCCTACATCCCTTCAAATGTTTTTTGAAGTAGGAGCATTCGCTGGTGCAGCCTTTATTGTTGGTATGGCAGGTAAAGACGATTTAGCAGCGCATCAAATTGCTTTAAATCTTGCATCTATATCTTTTATGTTATGTACAGGTGTTGCAATTGCCGCTACCGTAAGGGTGGGAAATCAATTAGGATTAAGAGATTTCCATACGATGAAAAGAGCTGGTTGGTCTGCCTTTATGATGGTGGCCGCTTTTATGAGCGTTGCCGGTATTATATTAATTATATTCCGTCATCAGCTGCCTGCGTTATATATAGATAATATGGATGTAATTGTTATTGCAGCTCAATTGTTGATTGTAGCGGCCTTATTCCAATTGTCAGATGGAATTCAAGTAGTTTTATTAGGTGCACTTAGAGGAATGCAGGATGTGAATATACCAACCGTAATTACCATGTTTGCCTATTTTGTGATAGCTATGCCTTTAGGATATTATCTTACAATAGAAAGAGACATGGGCGCAATGGGAATGTGGGTTGCTCTAGGTATTGGATTAACTGTTTCGGCGGTATTATTAGTCTTAAGGTACATGTATAAAACTAACTACTTGATTAGTGCTAAAGAACAAAAATTGAAATTAGATTTATAAATCATTTCAAATGTAATAACGTTTTTAAGTTGCTGATTTTTAATTAGTAATGTTTAATCAATTCACTTGGTGTCTGATATTAATACTTAAGTATATTTTAACGAATAATAAGTTGTCAATTTGAATCTAAGGTCTTAAATTTGATTTAAATCATTATAAAATATTAAACATGGAATTACCAAGATTCTTATTAGCCGATAATTCTGACGTAGAGGATGCATTTGTATTACACACAGAATTTCCACGCTTCTTGTTAAACATTAACACCGACGAAGTTGAGTGGTTTGACGACGTAGAGGATGAGGAAGATTTAGAAAATACAGTTAAAAATTTAATGGACGAAGCTTTTGATTTCTTTGAAAAAGAAATTGAAGCTTATGAAGGTGATGACGAATATGGTGTTTAATATTAAGTAAATTCATATTGAAATTTAAATAAATTCTTCCGTTTAATTTAAAACGACATCGCATAAAAAGAAAAATATTTTCAGTAATGGAAATATTTTTTCTTTTTTAAAACAAAAATAAAATCGACCTCTGGATTTTTTTTATTTTTAAAAACAAACATTCTTGATTTTTAAATTTGCTAATTACCAAAATCTAATTTTTAAATCGACCTAAAGTAAACGTATTTTTGGCATGGTGTTAAAGTTTGGTTATCAATTTCATATATATTTAAATAAAAGCTATTGAATTTTGTTTCTAACAAGTCTATGTTTATAAGTATAGCTAGTTTCTCTTGAATATGATTTTCTATTTGGGTACTTTTGGAGACGATTAAAAAAAATAAAAATTTAATTAACTAAAAAATATTTCTCAATGACACCGTCCCTGACTCTCGAAAAAAACAAGACCTATAAGTACGATCAAGTACTTAAAAAAGCATTAAAGTATTTTAATGGTGATGAAATGGCTGCTACAACTTGGATGAAAAAGTATGCCGTTAAAAATGAGGATGGTTTATATGAAGAAACTACACCCGAAGACATGCACCATAGAATGGCGCGTGAATTTGCTAAAATCGAAGATAAGTTTGGAAATGATACTTCATCAGAAAACTTATCTGAATATGGTAAGACCAGAAGCAAATTAACGGAGAAAGATATTTTCGGTTTATTTAAAGATTTCAAATATGTTATTCCACAAGGAAGTGTAATGTCTGCTTTGGGGCATCCACATATGATTGCGTCTTTATCAAATTGTGTTGTGGTTCCGTCTACATTTGATTCATATGGTGGGATTATGCACACAGACCAACAATTGGTGCAGTTGTTTAAGAGAAGATGTGGTGTTGGGGTAGATATTTCTGGTTTAAGACCAGCTAATGCAAAAGTTTCTAATGCGGCTGGTAGTACTACAGGAGCTGTTTCTTTCATGCACCGCTTCTCTGATACTACGAGAGAGGTTGCACAGAATGGTAGAAGAGGTGCTTTGATGCTAACTATTGATATTGCTCACCCAGATGTTGAAGATTTTGTGACTATTAAACAAGATTTATCTAAAGTAACTGGGGCTAACATTTCAGTACGTCTTTCAGATGAGTTTATGAAGGCGGTAGTAGAAGACAAAGAATATACACACCGTTGGCCTATCGACGTGCCAATTGATGAAGCTAAGTACGTTAAAACCATTAAAGCAAAAGATCTTTGGGAAACCATTATTTCTTGTGCACACAAAACAGCTGAACCAGGATTAATTTTCTGGGATAGACAACATTGGTATTCTACCTCATCTGTATATCCAGGATTCGAGAATGCTTCTACCAATCCTTGTTCGGAGATTGCAATGCAAGGTGGAGACAGCTGTCGTTTAATTGCACTTAACTTATATAGTTTTGTTGACAATCCATTTACGGACAAAGCTACATTCAATAAAAAGAAATTCTACGAGGTTGCTTATGAATCTCAAAGATTGATGGATGACTTGGTTGAGCTAGAATTAGGTCATATTGAACGCATCATGGATAAAATTAAAAGTGATCCAGAGCCAGATCATATTAAAGCCAGTGAATTAGCGACTTGGGAATTATTATATAATACAGGAAAAATCGGTCGTAGAACTGGATTAGGTTTCACGGCTTTAGCAGATTGTGTTGCTGCTTTAGGTCATTCAATTGATTCTGCAGAAGCATTAAATGCAGTAGACGAGATCATGCGCACAAAATTCGAGGCTGAATTTGATTCTTCTATCGATATGGCGATTCAAAGAGGTGCTTTCGGAAACTTTGATCCTGAGGTAGAGAAAACATCTGAGTTTGTGCAAATGATGGAGAAAGAATTCCCAGCTATCTACAAGAGAATGATGGAAAACGGAAGAAGAAATATTTCTATTTCAACCGTTGCACCTACAGGAACTTTGAGTATGTTAGCACAAACCTCTTCTGGAATTGAGCCTGTATTTATGTTAGGTTACAAACGCAGAAGAAAGATTAACAGTGCTGCAGATGATGCCAAAGTAACTTTTGTGGATGATATGGGCGATTCTTGGGAAGAATTCGATGTATTCCATCCAAAATTAAACGAATGGATGAAAGTTACAGGTGAAACTGACGTGAACTTAAGTCCATATGCTGGATCTACTGCGCCTGAAATTGACTGGATCAAGAGGGTTGAATTACAAGCTTTGGTTCAGAAATATGTAACACACAGTATTAGCTCAACGATAAACTTACCAGAAGACATTGAAGTTGATAAAGTAGCTCAGATTTATATTGAATCTTGGAAGAAAGGATTAAAAGGAATTACGGTTTATCGCGATGGAAGTAGAAGCGGAGTTTTAGTTTCTTCTGATACTAAGAAGGAAAAAACAGAAGCAGAAAAGCAAGAAGCAGACGAAAAAGCATTGGCTAATTTCTCTAAAAGCTTTGGTGTAACTAGTGCACCTAAACGTCCAAAGAAATTGCAAGCAGATGTTATCCGTTTCCAAAACGATTACGAGAAATGGATGGCTGTTGTTGGTAAGATAGACGGTAGACCTTATGAAATCTTTACCGGTAGATTAGAGGATTCATTCAACTTACCACCATTTGTAGAGGAAGGTTGGGTGATCAAGAACAAAACAGAAAGTGGAGAAAATAGATATGACTTCCAATTTATTGATAAAGAAGGATATCGCACAACTATTGAAGGATTAAGCCGTTCATTCAACAAGGAATTCTGGAATTATGCTAAATTAATTTCAGGTGTATTAAGACATGGAATGCCAATCAACTATATTGTTGACTTAGTATCCGATTTAAGTCTATACGATGATAACATCAATACTTGGAAGAATGGTGTTGCCAGAGCTTTAAAGAGATATATCCCAGACGGAACTGTAGCAGCAGACAAGAAATGTCCTAGCTGTGGCGATCCAAACGGATTAATCTATGAAGAAGGTTGCTTAAACTGCAAAAGCTGTGGACACAGCAAGTGTGGATAATATAGAACTCATTAGGATTTAATTATAAATAAGAAGTCGCATTCAAGATTCATGAATGCGACTTTCTATATAAACAAAAAAAAATAATTATTATTATGACCAATAATTATGATTATTATGGATTGCTGAGTCCAACGAACTCAACTAAAATGGGTTCTTCGTCCAGTAAATATTCTTCGTTTAAATCATCTTCAAAATAAACCTCGTAAACCGTTTCTTGAGCAAAAATTTCATCTTCTGCACTCACGTTAGGAGATTGATTCATAAACCAAAATCCAACTATTAATAACACCGCTGCGGCTGTAGAAACAGCAACTTTAAACCAATTCTTTTGATAAATAGGAATTATTTTAGACGTATTTGCTTCAATGGTTTTAGCTAAAATCTTATTCTCTAAATCCTCAAAATAATTTTTGGGTGTGTTAAATTTATTATGTGGTAAACTTGGTCTCATATTAATTAGATGCTTTAAATCCCAAAAGGTTTAATCAGGTAACAAAAATTCTTCTACTTTCTTAACTGCATGATGATAAGAAGCCTTTAATGATCCTACCGAGGTATTAGTGATTTCTGCAATATCTTGATACTTCATTTCCTCAAAATACTTCATTTGGAACACCAATCTTTGCTTCTCTGGCAACTGGGCTACCGCTTTTTCTAATTTAAACAATATATCATCGCCGTCATAATGAACATCAGCTTCTAGGTTTTGACTCATTTCATAAGCCACTTCCTCATAGGGAATATTATTCTTTCTCGCCTTTTGTTGTAGAAAATTTAATGCTTCGTTGGTGGCAATTCTATAAATCCAAGTGAACAACTTAGATTCACCCTTAAAATTAGCAATGTTCTTATAAACTTTAATAAAAACATTTTGAGTCACATCATCTGCGTCTTCGTGACTATAAAGCATTTGACGGATATGGAAATAAACAGGTTTTTGGTATTGTTTCAATAACAACTTAAAACCCGCATTTGCATCAATTTTGATTAATTCTAATATTTCTTGATCCGAAATCTCCATGCAACTTATATTTCCTTTGACATTTTAAGTCGTAAAAGGTTTAACCTAATTTTTATATAAAAAGTATTTTAAGCATAAAAAAGGGTAGCTTTTGATCAAGACCACCCTTTTAAATTCTAATTATTTAAACTTGAAATTCATCAAAACTATCATCTCCGAGGTCTAGAACCTTTCTCCTCAGATTCCTTTAAATCAGTATTGAAAACCTTAATTTCATCGGTTTCAGAAACACCGCCTAATATGGCTATATTAATTCCATCGCCTGTTCCCAATCTAATGTTTTTACGTTCCCATTCTTCGCCTTTTTTGACCTCAACAAAAGGAGTACCATCGTCATCATACTGAATGTTTCCTTCTTTTAAAGCTAACACATTTTTCTGATTTTCGGTAACGATTTCTGCGTTTGCGCTATATCCAGCTCTTACAAAAGATTCCGATTCTAAGTTAACGCTAGCTTTAATCTCAAATTGAACTACGCCATTTTCCTCTATTCCGGCAGGTGAAATAAAGTCTAAAACTCCTGTGAAGGTTTCATTCGGAAGAGCACCAATCATAATTTCGATTTCCATGCCCTCTTTTAATTTTCCTACATCGGCTTCGTCAACCTTTCCTTCAAAAATCATATCCTCAATATTAGCTACTGTAGCAATAGTTGTACCCACACTAAAGTTGTTGATTTCCTGAACATTATCACCAATCTCCACGGGAATACTCAAGACCATGCCTTTAATAGTAGATCTAATTTGCGTAGTAGCATATTTTTCTAATCCGGGTGCAATTCCTGATTGGGCAACCTTGTAGTCGTTTTGCGCATTTCTTAGGTTTTGCTTGGCGATATTAAAAGTAGCTAACGCCGATTCATACTCTGACTTAGATATTACACCTTGATCATAAAGAGATTTCTGACGATTAAAATTCCTGGTTTCATTTTGAACACTGATTTGAGCAGAATTTATCATTTGTTTTGCGTTGTTCAAACTCCCTACATTAGGAATTACTTTAATTTGCGCAATCAATTCACCATTCTCTACGTTTGATCCTTCCTCAACTGCAAGCTTGCTAATTACTCCCGAAATATTAGGTTTAATCTCAATAGTTTCACGTGGTTTTACCTCACCTGTAGCCACGACAGTTTTCTTAATATCAGCTCTAAATAACTTTGTTGTTTCAAAAGTTACATTCTCCTGAGCGCTTTTGCTATTATTATAGAAAAATGCCCAAGCACCTAGTAATGCCAAAACTAGCAGGACAACAATTAGTATTATTTTCTTTGCGTTCATATACAATGTTTTTCTTTAAATTTATTCTTCTCTTAAGGCATCAATAGGTTTGATAGATATCGCTCGCATAGCTGGAATAAATCCTGCTAGTAACGCCATAATCAATACCAATAGAAATGCTCCTGATAATATATATACGTCGATGGAACTGTTGACAAGCGGAATATTATTGTCTTCCATGTTATCTACAAAATTGTTAACCATCATTAAAACTAAGGTTCCTAAAATAATTCCTATTAGACCCGAAAAGAAAGTTATCACAGAACTCTCGAGTAAAATCTGACCAATAATCTGATTGGGTTTTGCTCCCAACGCTCTTCTAATTCCAAACTCCTTGGTACGCTCTTTAACGGTAATTAATAAAATTGAACTCACCGCAATCACACCTGCCAAAAGCGTAAGAAATCCAACGACAACGGTTAGAAATTCTAAGCCTTTCATGAAGTTAAATATCTTACCAAAAATCTCTCCTAGGTTAAAAGAACCAAATGCTTGGGTGTCATCAGGCGATACGTTATGACGAGTTTTTAGAAAGTTTTTTATGTTTTCTTCAGCTTTTTTAATATCGCTCTCATCTTTAATATTAATAGCGACAAAACCAACATTCTCGCCTTCATTAAACAATTTTTGGAATGTTGTGAAAGGAGAAAAAATAGATCTACTTCCCTCAAAACTGTTTTCCTGACCCTCATAAATCCCCACCACCGTAAAAGCAACATTGTTCATTTTAACCTGGCTACCAATTACCTGTTCGCCCTTGCTATATAAATCCTCTACAATACCATCGCCGATTACCAAAACCTTAGACTCATTTTCCATGTCATCTTGCGTAATAAATCGCCCTTGAATAATCTTCTTCACAAACATTTTATTCTGCTCCGGGAAATCACCATAAACGCTGTAGCTTTTATATTGAGTTCCGTGCACCACAGTTGTATTTCGTCTATTTCTAGGTACAATAATTTTAACTTCTGGAAATTCCTTTTTGATGGCATCTACATCGCCCACCTTCATATTAAAAGTTCTTCCACGGCCAAACCCAGCATATGGAATGCTGGTTTGCTGTGTCCAAACAAATAAACTATTGGTAGAAGTTCCTTTTAAATCTCGATCGAAGCCATTTCGCATTCCATTCACTAGACCTAACAGAAATACAAATAACAACATTCCCCAAGCCACACCAATCATAGTGATAAGTGTACGTGCCTTATTTTTATCTAAAGCATGGTAAATCTCAGACCAAGTATCTCTTTTAAAAATTAGCATAAGAGAAAAGTATCGTTATCGTTAAACATGTATTTCATATTAATTTTCACCTTCGTTTAATGCTTCAATAGGCTTAATTCTCGAGGCTCTACGAGCGGGAATAAATCCAGCTAACATTCCCGAGAAAAATAAGACTAGAGTGGCCAAAAAAATCCTACTTGGCTCAACACTTGGTTCATAAATAAGGTAATCTACCAAACTATCTTGAATGGATTCTGTTACCAATACGGCTAAAATAATGCCTATAAATCCGAATAAGAAAGTCACCATAATGGATTCTTGTAAAATTAAACCTACAATATTGGATGGTTTTGCTCCTAAAGCTTTTCGAATTCCAATTTCCTTGGTTCTCTCCTTTACACTGAATACCATCATATTACCAATACTAACAATACCGGCAATTAAACTCCCAATTCCTATAATGAACACAAGAATGGTGAATATAAAAAAGAACATATTCGTAGTTTCTAAACTGTCTTTGGGGTCGAAAACGTTAATTCCACTGGTATCATCTGGGTGTACATCGTGCTTAAGCTTTAATTGAGCTCTGATTTCATCTGCCATTTTGCTTACCTCATCTAGGCTCAAATCATTCTTAGGAACCATGGTAATACGACTGATTTCATCTGTTCCATAGATTACGTTCATGGTTTCTATAGGAAGGTAAATAATTCTCTCTTCGTCATCCCCATCTTCATCGGAGAATACGCCAATCACCCTAAACATAGTTTCGCCTAATTGAATATGCTGACCAACCGCAGTTCCAGATTTAAACAAATCCTTCTCTACCAGACGACCAATCACAACGTTTTTCTCTAAGCGTTCTCCATCTACGTCATCTAAATAACGACCTTTTAGTACGACATTCTCACTAAACTGTTTCTGTTGAGAAGTAGTTCCAACGAGGGAATAACTCCCATATTCAGAGAAATTCCTTGCGGTGACACCTTTGTTTAAATTGGGCAAAATAATCGCAGCACGATCTGAATAATCTTTTTTCAACAACTCATAATCCTCCATTTTAAGCTGAATCATTCGATCCGACTTTTTACCCTTAAAAGGTTTGGTAGTTTTCCAAGTTGAGATAAATAAAGCTTTTACGTTTGGAGGAAAGAACTCTCGCTCGAAGCCGTTTTGTAAGCCTTTACTCAAACCGAACAAAGTAATAAAGACAAACAAAGCCAAAGCAATGGTAAGCCCAGACAAGAATGTTCTGAGTTTATTACTTCTAATAGAAGCCCAAATTTCGGCCCAACGATCTATATCAAACATTTATGCTCTAACTTGATTAATCTTAGTATCCTCCATGATCACACCATCTTTTAATCTTACCACACGCTTACACATATTGGCGATATCATCCTCGTGGGTAACCATCAAAATGGTTTTCCCATCATCATTAATTTCTTGAATCATTTGCATGATTTCTCTTGACGTCACACTGTCTAATGCTCCCGTAGGCTCATCTGCTAATAATAATTTCGGTTGAGAAGCCATAGCTCTCGCAATCGCCACACGTTGTTTTTGACCACCTGATAATTCATTAGGCATATGTTTCGCCCAAGGTAGAAGACCTACGCGTTCTAGATATTTTAATGCGATTTCATTTCGCTTAGATCGACTAACTTTTTGATAATAGAGTGGGAGCGCTACATTCTCCACTACATTTTTAAAGTTAATTAAGTTATAGGATTGAAAAATAAAACCTAAAAATTTATTTCTATAAACCGCAGCTTTTTTCTCTGTGAGATTATCAATCTCAATTCCATCCAATTCATACAGCCCTGTATCGTGGGTGTCGAGCATACCAATTATATTCAATAAGGTAGATTTACCCGATCCAGATGATCCCATAATGGCAACAAATTCTCCTTCTTCTACTTCTAGGTTAATTCCCTTCAACACATGAAGATAATTTTTACCCATTTTATAAGATTTATTTAAGTCTTTAATTGATATCATTTCTCGAAAATAATGTATGAATAGATATAGCCGGATTGAGAAGCAAATTCAAAATCAACTTTAAACAACTTCCAACCCATGGCAGCACCTTTATTGATTTCATCTTCGGTTTCTTTGCGCAACTTTTCTGTACTATTAGGAGAGAACTTCACTTTCACCATTTTAACCTCGTATGATTTCATAAAACTGCTTTAATCGTTACATCTATATGTCTATAGAAATTTAAAATCGTTACAAACTTTCTGTCAAAGGAATTACTGGATGATAAATAAGATGATATACCTGATTAAAGTAAACATATCATAAGGTATTGAATTATAGAATATCATACTTATTTTATCATATTCTTAACGCAAACTCTAGCTTAAATTTTGTAATATTGAATTCAAATAATTACAAATTAACAACTATGTCAGAAATAACATTAAAAGGAAATAAAATTCATACTTCAGGAAGTTTACCATCAAAAGGTAGTGAAGTAAAAGATTTTGAATTAACTACAACGGAATTAGGCACTAAAAGCTTAGAGGATTTCAAGGGTAAAAGATTGGTTTTAAATATTTTCCCTAGTGTAGATACAGGAGTATGTGCTCAATCGGTTAGAACTTTCAACGAAAAAGCAGCTAAAATGGATAATACAATAGTATTATGTATCTCGAGAGACTTGCCATTTGCTCAAAATCGTTTTTGTGCTGCCGAAGGAATCGAAAATGTAGAAATGTTATCTGATTTTAATACAGGAAAATTCGGTGAAGATTACGGTCTAACTATTACTGATGGCCCAATGAAAGGATTACACAGTAGAGCCGTAGTTGTTTTAGATGAGAATCACAAAGTGGTTCACGCAGAACAAGTTCCTGAAATTACAGAAGAACCAGATTACGAAGCAGCTATTAATTCTTTTTCATAACTTATTGTTTTTTTAATTTTAATTTTTACCGGAATGCTGCAAAGTGTTCCGGTTTTTATATTTTTAAGGACTTAATGGTTCTAGACTTTATTCCAAATTAATCGGAATAGTATTTGACCATCATCTAACTTTCAAAGCTAATTTTTAATGTACAAATACGCCATCGTCGATTTAGAAACCAATGGACGCGCCAATCGTGTTACCGAGGTGGCCATAATTGTGTATGAAAATGGCAAAATTATTCACGCTTATGAATCTTTAGTCAATCCTGGCGGAAGCATTCCAAGTTTTATTACATCCCTCACCGGAATTACCCAAGAAATGCTGGTAGATCAACCGAGCTTTAAAGAAGTAGCAGAGGAGGTAAAGCAAGCTTTAAAAGGTAGTGTCTTTGTGGCTCATAATGTTAACTTCGATTATAATATACTGAAGGCTGAATTTGAAAACATCGGGCATAGTTTCAAATATCCTAAACTTTGCACAGTTCGATTGAGTCGAAAATTGTTGCCTGGGCATCGCTCTTATAGTTTAGGCAATATTTGTAGTGCTTTGGGGATTTCTAATCATAGTCGACACCGAGCATATGGCGATGCTTTGGCCACCGTCGAGCTGTTTAAGAAATTAGAAAATCAACCAGCGTTTGAAAAAACAATTGCTACCTTTTTAAACCAAAGAAGTAAGGAGGCAACTATACCTTCACATTTAGATAAAGATGAATTTGAAGCTTTACCTAGTGATCCAGGCGTCTATAAGTTCTATAATGAACAAAGAGATTTAATTTATGTGGGTAAAGCTAAGAACATTAAGAAAAGAGTTCTAAGTCATTTCTATACCAAGACGACCAAGAAAGTGAGCATGATTCGCGAAATTGCTCATGTGGAATTCGAATTATCGGGTACGGAGTTGATAGCTTTGTTAATGGAAGATGCTTTAATTAAACGTAATTTCCCAAAATACAATCGAGCTTCAAAGCAACGAATTAATGGATTAGCATTAGTCACTTATACCGATAGAAAAGGCATTCAGCACCTAGGCTTACAAAGCTTAAAGGATGCTGTAAATCCGATCAAGAACTTCTTCAACCCTGTAGAAGCTCGACATTATATTGAGCACTTGCTTACAGACTTTAATCTATGTGCTAAATACTGTCATTTAATTGAAAATAATGACACCTGCGAAGATTCTATATTTTATACTTGCCAAGGTATTTGTAAAGGCGAAGAAGACATAGACACCTATAATGAAAGGGTAGAAGAGGCGATACAAAAAGTTAGGCAGGACCTACCCGATGGAGTAATCAAGCAAAAAGGTAGACATTTGGAAGAAGATGCATTTATTAGAATTAAAAATGGCAAATATTGTGGCTATGGATTTATTGATAAAAACCTGAATGTACATTCGAGCGAGATAGACGATTTTATTATTTCTGAAAGGGATAATTTAAATGTCCAGAAAATTTTGATGCATGCTTTGACTTCCGTTAAGTCAATTTCAGAAAAAGACTTAGCCTAATGTATTATATCCACTTTTTTGAGCCTAAAAATGTGCTTGATATCCAATAAAAGTCAACTTTAATAATATTTTATACTTCTTAATAGTTTAAATCAATAAAGATTTAATAACTTTAAACTATGAACGCAACCAGTTAGATTTTCATTTCGACAGGATTAAGAATTTAACTGGTTAATTAAATTTATATACATGGCAAAAATTTTGAAAATTCATCCGGATAACCCTCATCAAAGGGCTATTGAGCAGGTGGTAGAAGCATTAAAGAAAGGAGCTGTAATTATTTATCCAACAGACACCGTTTACGGTTTAGGATGTGATATTTTTAATGCAAAAGCAATGAAAAGATTGGCGCAAATAAAAGAAGTGGATTTAGAAAAATCTCAATTCTCTATTGTTTGTAACGATTTGACACACCTTTCAACTTTTACAAGACCTATAGATAATACAACCTTTAGAATGTTAAAAAGAGCCTTACCTGGTCCTTATACATTCGTAATGAACGCGAATAATTCTTTACCGAGTTATTACAAATCAAGAGATACGGTGGGTATTAGAGTTCCAGATCATAAAGTTCCTTACGAAATTGTAAAATTATTGGATAGTCCAATTGCTTCAACTTCACTAAAACATGATGACGAAGACAAGGAGTACTTTACCGATCCAGAGTTAATCGCTCGCAAATACGATAAGTTGGTTGATATTATTATCGATAGTGGTCCTGGTGGAATTACACCTTCATCAATTATTGATATTTGCTCTGGAAACGGAGACATAGAAGTATTAAGAGAAGGAAAAGGAGAGGTTGATGCTCTCGCTTAATTAGCTTTAGTTATAAAAAGCAAAAACGTCTCAAAGTATAAAAGCTTTGAGACGTTTTTTTATGAAGTTAATTTGAATCTTATTTGTTGTGCTCAACAATATAATCTGCGATTTTTTCAATTAAATGAACTCTGTCCAATCCTCTCACATTATGTTCATGGGTTGGATATGAGAAGAAATCTACCTGAACTTTGTTATCAACAGCAGCTTTTAATAAGCTCATGCTATGCTGAGGAACAACTACAGGGTCAACGCTACCAGTAATCAACATCAATTTACCTTTTAGGTTTTGAATGTAATTAGAAACCTTAGTTTTTTCATATCCTTCTGGGTTTTCTTGTGGCGTATCCATATATCTTTCCCCATACATTACCTCATAATATTTCCAGTCGATAACAGGACCACCTGCAACTCCTACTTTAAACACATCTGGGTGACGTACCATCAAGCTAGAAGTCATAAATCCACCAAAGCTCCATCCATTTACTGCCATTCTATCAGCATCTACATAAGGAAGTGATTTCAAGTATTCAACACCTTTTAATTGATCTTCGATTTCTAAATCACCCAATCTTCTGTGAATTCCACTTTCGAAAGCAAATCCTCTATGAGCCGAACCTCTGTTGTCTAAAGTAAATACGATATAGTCGTTTAAACTTGCAAATGCAGGCAACCACATAGAAGCTCCTCCTAAATATGAGTTGGTAACCAATTGAGCGTGTGGACCACCATAGACATAAACCAATACTGGGTATTTCTTGTTCGGGTCAAAATTAGCTGGTTTCATGATGATTCCGTGTAAATTGGTACCATCAGCAGCTTTAACATCAACAAATTCTTGCTTTCCTAGGTTATAATCCTTTAAAGGATTTTTAGAGGTTTGAATTGTTTTAAACTTTCCAGTTTTCGTATCAATAATCTGTGTTTCGCCTGGAACATTAATACTGCTATATCTATCGATTAAGTAATTTCCATCTGGGCTTAACTGAGATTGGTGTGTTCCTGGCTGACTCGTAAGTTGTGTAGACTTAGCGTTTCTTAAATTAACTTTAAAGGTATGTGTTTCTCTAGCATCCTTACCAGTTCCTGAAATAAATACATGCTTGTTGTTTTTATCGAAACCTAAAACTTCATGAACAACCCATTTGAAGTTGGTTAATTGCTTTTTGAATTTACCAGAAGTATCATATAAGTATAGGTTCATAAATCCATCTTTCTCGCTAAACCAGATGAATTCGGTATTTGAGTTTGGTAAGAAAACCGCATCATGCTCAGGCTCTACCCAAATTGGATTCGTTTCTGACATAATAGTTCTTACTTTGTTTCCTGTTTTTACATCATATAAATTCAAGTCATAATGAGTTGTAGCACGATTAATTTCAGCTAACATCACATATTTCTCATCTGGTGTCCAAGTTAAGTTGGTTAAATAATGATTGTCTGAGGTATCAATATTCAATAGGATGCTTTTGTTTTTTGCAACATCATAGATTCCCACAGCACCATATTCACTTCCTAAACCTGCCATTGGGTATTTAATCGGAATAGCCGTAGCGGGATAAGTAGTTTCATCAACCAAAGGATATTCCTTTACATCTCTCTCGTCTTTCTGATAAAAAGCCAAAAAGTTTCCTTTTGGAGACCAAAAAGTACCTTTGGTAATTCCATATTCTGAACGGTGAATCGCCTGCCCTGAAACAATGTTTTTATTTTGATTTTTAGTTACGGCTACCTCAGCGCCGTTTAATTTATGTACATATAAATTATTGTCTAAGGTGTAAGCAACTGCTTTGGCTTCTTTAGAAAAGTCAGCATTCTCAGCTTTTTCATTAATACTTAATACCTGTTTTTCTCCTGTGCTTTGGGTATAAAATTGAAAGTTGTTTTTATCCTGAAAAGTAAAACCATCTTTGCTTAAATTTTTCATGGATGGTAATCGTTTAAGCTGAGGATATACTTTTTGTAAGTCAGCTAAACTAATTCTTCTTTGTTCTTTTTGCGTAACTGGATCAAAGAATACAATGGCGTCTTCATCATTATAAGCATAAGAATTATCATCTTCAACCCAACGTAGGCCACTTAAGTTTTCGGGATAAAGTCCTTTCCAATAGCCAAGTGTAGCATCTTCTAGGGTGAGTGTTTTTTTCTCCTGCGCCATTCCGAATTGTAGACTGACCAGTAGAACAAGTACGGTGAAATATTTCATCTATTTAAATTTATTATTAAGTCCGAATTTTAAGGTTTAAATTTACATAAGTTTTTTAATACCATTATTATGATTAAAATTTACCATAACCCTAGATGTAGTAAGAGTAGACAAGGAGTAAAATATCTTGAGGACAAAGGCCTTGAGTTTGAAGTGATACAATATCTTAAAGATGAGTTTACAGCAGATGAATTAAAAGAGGTAATTCAAAAACTAAACATAAAACCAATCGAATTGGTGAGAACCAAAGAAACTATCTGGAAAGAAAACTTTAAAGATTTAGAGCTTTCTGACGACCAGATTATTCAAGCGATGGTTGAAAACCCACGATTGATTGAGCGTCCTATTGTTGTCAATAAAGACAAAGCTGTAGTGGCTCGCCCAACCGAGAATATTGACCAAGTGCTTTAAGGTCTCTTGGGCATTATGATCCACATGATTATATAAACTAAAGCACCAGGAAAGGCTGCGCTTAGCACAGATATTATAACATATAGTATTCTGAATAAGGCAACATCTATGTTGAAGTATTCTGCTAAGCCAGCACAAACTCCTGCGATAGCTTTATTTTCTGAACGATATAATTTCTTTGTTGCTTCCATGCCTTATAAGTAGCAAAAAGCATGTCAATGTTACAACTTAACTTGCTATAAGCAGGTTCTATAATTAAATTTAAATAAGGTTATAATAGAAAAATCATTGAAACTGAATTATAGTTTTAATAAATCCGTTCCCGGAGCAACTTCAAAAGGCTCTTTATGGGTCTGAAAGATTCTTGTATCTAATTTTCCTTCTATCGTTAATTGATCTCCTTTTCCTCGAATCCAATTTCCTTCTCTTATACCAATAACCGTAGTGTCATTTTGAGTTAAAAACTCTAAAATCCTTGTTTCTCTAGTTTCTCCTTTGTGTTTAGAAGTTGGATCTGGATCTAAATAATGTGGATTTATATTAAAAGGTATAACACCCATCGCATCAAAACTCGGTGGATAAACAATCGGCATATCGTTGGTCGTTCTAATGTTTAATCCTGCGATATTACTTCCGGCTGAAGTTCCCAAATATGGTGTTCCTTCTGAGATTTTATTCTTAATATCTTGAATTAAATTTAGTTCATATAAGGTCTTTAGCAATAAAAAAGTGTTTCCACCTCCAGTGAAAATTCCTTGTGCCTGAGTCAAGGCTTGTTTAGGATTATCAAAAGTATGCAGACCTATTGCCTTAATCCCAATGCTATTAAAAAACTTATTTGCAACTTGGGTATACTCATCGTGTGAAACGCCTGAAGGTCGAGCATAAGGAACAAAAATAATTTCTTTAACTCCTTGAAATAAGTCAGCAACTTCGTCTTTCAAATAAGCTAAATAGTCGCTACCATAAACCGTAGATGTACTCGCTAAAATAAAATTCTTCATAGGTCAAAGATAAAGATATCCTAGAATAGCTTTCAAATTTATCTAAAATCAATTAAATTGCTTTAAATTAAATCCAATGACCGACAATTACAGAGTATTCAATTCTATATTAGATAATGATTTTTATAAAATTACCATGCAATCTGCTGTGGTTAAATTATTCCCAAATAGAAAAGCTAGATATAAATTCATTAACCGAGGCGAGCATAAATTTCCTCCTGGATTCGATCAAATTTTAAGGACAGCGGTGGATAAAATGGCTGAACTTCAGCTTACCAAAGATGAGAAACAATTCTTGACGATTACATGTCCATATTTGCCTCCAACCTATATCGACTTTTTAGAAGGTTATAGATATGATCCAACCGAAGTGAAAATTACCCAAAACGGAACTGACCTGGAAGTAGAGGTGGAGGGATACTGGTATAGAACCATTTTGTGGGAAGTTCCTTTATTGGCTTTAATTTCTGAGTTCTACTATGTGGCTACAGAGCAAGAGCGATGGACTGACGAAGAAATTGTAGAAAATACCATTCAAAAAGTTGAACATTATAAAAAACTAGGGGTTAAGTTCGCAGAGTTTGGAACCCGTAGAAGACATAGTTACAATGTACATCGTTTGATTGTAAAAACATTAATGAAACACAGTGGAGATAACTTTACTGGATCATCTAATGTTCATATGGCGATGCTTTATAACACCAAACCAATTGGTACACATGCCCACGAATGGTTTATGTTCCATGCGGCAGAATATGGCTTTAAAATGTCGAATGCCATGGCTTTAGAGCATTGGGTAGAGGCATACCGAGGAGATTTGGGTGTGGCATTATCAGATACTTATACTACAGAAGTTTTTTTCAAGCAATTTGATACCAAGTTTGCTAAACTTTTCGATGGTGTGCGTCATGATAGTGGAGATCCTATTGAATTTGCTAACAAGACGATTGAGCATTATAAAAACCATGGAATAAACGCGCTTTATAAATATATCATCTTCTCAGATGGCTTAAATACCGAGAAAGTGGAGTCGATTACGAGGGCAACACAGGGTAGAATTGGAATTTCTTTTGGAATTGGAACAAATTTAACAAATGATGTAGGATTGCGTCCTATGAATATTGTGATGAAGTTGACTGAAGTATTAACTTCTGACAATGAATGGGTTCCTACGATTAAATTATCAGACGAACCAGGAAAGCATACGGGAGATCCGAGAATGATTTCGTTGGCGAAGGAAATTTTACGAATAAAGGACTAAAAATTATTTGTTAAATAATTTATTCGTTTTATATTTGCAATCCTTTTAAGGGAAATGGCGAGGTAGCTCAGATGGTTAGAGCGCAGGATTCATAACCCTGAGGTCACGGGTTCAATTCCCGTCTTCGCTACAATCAAAACCTAATTGCTTTTTATTAAGTAGTTAGGTTTTTTCTTTTAAATAATATTATTTGTTTAATAGGGGAGAATAGAGCATTAACGGCAATTAGATACTTTGCTGTTTAATCATAAAAAAGGCTTGTCAAGCATTTGACAAGCCCTAAGATGTATTTATATATAATGCCTATTTAGAAAAATGATCACCCGGGAAAAAGTGATCTCCTGGAAAAAACATATCCCCTGGAAAAAACATGTCCCCTGGAAAAAATACTTCCTCAGGTAGGTTGGTTTCATCTGCCCATCTTGTACCATTGAAAAATACAATCTGTCTATTCTCATCCATTTTTAATTTAGAATTGCGTTTTTTGTACTTATTATAAACATTCTTAATTTTCAAAGGAACAGCTCTTTTCCTTGGGTAATAAAGCACCACACCATAAACTCCTTCATTATTCTTATATATTTTTTCTACTTTGGCATTTTTATATTTCTTTTTGGCATTTCTGGAGATACTATTAATCAATTTAGCATCTTTTACTTCTTGATAGGATTTGTCTTGAATGCTTTTAGAAAAATCCTTATTGGCAAGAACCTTTTTGTGAATACGCTTGTTTTCTGTTTTTACTTGTGCATTTCCTTGAGAAAAGAAAAATAAAAATAAAATTAATAGTCCTGTAAATCTTAACATAGTTGTGTTTTTTAGTATTAATAAATAAGGTTAAGTTTCATATTAATGCCAACTAATCAATAACAACCAAATACAATTTTAATTTTAGATAAGCAGGTTTGTTAAAGAGTAGTTTGAAATTCAATAATACTAAAAATTCATAAAAAAACCAAATTATCATATGTCAATTTCTTTGAAAAGATAGATTAATCTATTGGTTCATTGACTTTTACTTTAACTCAAGAAATTATTATAATATCGGATTTGCATAATAAAGTAATAAAGAATTTATGGAACAAAAAAGCTGTTCCTATTTTAGAAACAGCTTATATATTAGTTTGAGAATTTTAAATCTGAATATAATCCACAATTTCCAAATCATAACCACTCAAAGAACGTTTCTTATTTGGAGATTGTGTGATTAATTTAATA
>CAZKJO010000018.1:0-5677 GCA_964553105.1 uncultured Weeksellaceae bacterium
ATGTCATCTACTGCATAAGCGATGTGATGAATTCCTTGTCCACGTTTTTCTAAAAATTTAGCGATAGGACTTTCTGGATTGCTAGCTTCTAATAATTCGATTTTACTTTCACCAACCTTAAAAAAGGAAGTTGTAACGCCTTCTCTTTCTACGCTTTCCTGTTTATAAGGCTCTACGCCTAGTAATTTGGTGTAAAGTTCATTGGCTTCCTTTAAGTTATTAACTGCTATGCCTAAATGCTCTATTTTTCTCATTAATTATTTCAATTTAAGTTTTAAAGATACTAAAAATATAAAACGTCTAAAATGAAAGTTGAGTCATCGATCACGCTTTATGCTATCTGGATTTTAGTCAAGCATGATTAAAATCAACTTTAGCTAAAGCAATTTGCGCAAATAGTGGATAAGGACGTGTTTTAGAGTTAATTTTCAACTGATATTATTTTCGATATAAGCAGATAACTATTTTTTATTTAGGTTAATTTTAAATAGCGTTTAAATTCACTACTTTTGTACCACAATAAATTGATTATGCTAAAGATAAAAAATCTTCATGCCGGTATTGAGGGTAATGAAATATTAAAAGGAATTAACTTAGAAATTAAACCAGGTGAAGTTCACGCTATCATGGGGCCAAATGGTTCAGGTAAATCAACTTTATCGTCTGTGATTGCTGGAAACGAAAATTACGAAGTTACTGAAGGTAGCATTGAAATGGAAAACGAAGACATCATGGAGCTTGGTCCAGACGAAAGAGCTCACAAAGGAATTTTCCTTTCTTTCCAATATCCAATCGAGATCCCAGGTGTTTCGGTAACGAACTTCATCAAAACATCTATCAACGAAGTTAGAAAAGCTAGAGGACAGGAAGAAATGCCTGCAGCTGAAATGTTGAAAATGATTCGTGAGAAATCAGAATTATTAGGAATTAGAAGAGATTTTCTATCAAGATCACTCAACGAGGGATTCTCGGGAGGTGAGAAAAAGAGAAATGAAATTTTCCAAATGTTGATGTTAGATCCTAAGTTGGCTATTCTAGACGAAACGGATAGTGGATTGGATATTGACGCGTTACGTATCGTGGCAGAGGGAGTTAATAAATTCAGAAATGAAGGAAACGCTGTGTTATTAATTACTCACTACCAAAGATTGTTGGACTACATTAAACCAGATTTTGTACATGTTCTTTCAGACGGTAAAATCATTAAATCTGGAGATAAATCATTAGCCTTAGAGTTAGAGAGCAAAGGTTATGATTGGGTAAAAGAAGAAGCTTAAAATGAAGGAATTACAAGATAAACTTATCTCAGAACATATTCTATTCGATCGTAGAGGCAGTAAGCAACCTACGGTGATGGAAAAGTTGAGAGAAGAAGCCATAAAGAATTTTGAACAATTGGGTTTTCCAACGACTAAATTAGAAGATTGGAAATACACCAACATGCGTTCAGTCTTAAAAGACGAGTATAAAATATTCTCAGAGACCAAAGACATCCCAGTAAACTATTCTGATATTAAAAAGTACATGGTACATAACATCGATAGTTATAATTTGGTGTTCATCAATGGTGTTTATTCAAGCTATTTATCAACAACTACGCACGACGAAGCAGATATTTGTGTTTTGTCAAGCGCAATGAGACAAGGTAAATATCAGCCAGTTATAGAGAATTATTATAACAAAATCGCCGATAATAAGGAGCATTTTGTCGCTTTAAATACAGCTTATACAAGAGACGGAGCTTATATTCACATTCCAAATAATGTGATTTTATCTCGACCTATTCAAATTACTTATTTCACAACGGGAGATGAGAAGTTGATTTCACACCCAAGGAACTTAGTAGTTTTAGGAGATAACTCTAGCGCCAAAATTATCGAAAGACATCAAACGCTGAATGGTTTAGAGAATTTCTCTAACTCAGTGACTGAGATTCACGTGAGCAAAAACGCCCACTTGGATTATTATAAAATTCAAAATGATGATTTCGCAGCTTCTCTAGTAGATAGCACTTATTCTACACAAGAAAGAGATGCAACTTCTAGCGTACATACTTTCTCCTTAGGAGGAAATATTACTAGAAACTCATTGAACTTTATTCAAAATGGAGTTAATTGTAATTCAATTTTGAAGGCAATTACCTTAGGTGAAGGAGATCAGTTGATCGACCACCATACATTTGTAGAGCACATGAGCCCAAATTGCGAAAGCCATGAGTTGTACAGAACTGTAATGAATGATAATTCAAAAGGAGTATTCAACGGAAAAGTATTAGTTGATGCAGATGCTCAGAAAATTGATGCATTCCAACAAAATAATAATATTCTTTTATCTCCTAACGCTGGTGTAGATACCAAGCCTCAATTAGAGATTTTTGCAGATGATGTGAAATGTTCACATGGTTGTACAGTAGGTCAGTTAGATGATGAAGCGATGTTCTATTTAAAATCAAGAGGTATTCCAGACAAAGAAGCCAAAGCAATGATGTTATTTGCTTTCTGTGCCGACGTTATGGAAACAATTGATATCCCAGAATTGAAAAACAAAATTTCAGTCATTATCGCCAAAAAATTGGGCGTTGACTTAAGTTTTTAAAAATTAATAAGTACCTATGAATAGCTCAATTTTGAGCTATTCATTTTTACAATCATTTTATATGAAAGACTTATCTCACATAAGAAATCAATTTCCCATCTTAGAACGCAGGGTGAACGGAAAACCATTGGTTTATTTAGACAATGGAGCTACGTCGCAGAACCCGAAATCGGTGAATGATGCCATTGTAGATTATTATACAAGCATCAACGCCAATGTGCATCGTGGAATCCATACGCTAAGTCAGGAAGCTACAGAGGCTATGGAAAATAGCCGTAAGAAAATTCAGGCATTTATTAATGCTAAACATGATTATGAGGTAATTTTCACCTATGGAACTACAGATTCAATTAATCTTGTCGCAAGAGGTTTAGAAGGCCTTATTCAAGAAGGAGATGAAATTATAATTTCTGAATTAGAACATCACTCTAATATTGTTCCCTGGCAAATGCTTTGTGAGAAATCGGGAGCAATTTTAAAATATATTCCATTAAAAGTTGATGGAACATTGGATATGCAGGTTTATAAAAACTTGTTATCTGATAAAACAAAACTAGTTTCGGTAAATCATGTATCGAATGCACTAGGCGTAGTGAACCCAGTCGATCAAATCATAGCAGAAGCACATGCTGTGGGTGCTTGGGTTTTATTAGACGGAGCACAAGCAGTCCCGCATAAGAAAGTAGACGTGCAGGCCTTAGATGCCGATTTTTATGCATTTTCTGGGCATAAGATGTACGGACCAACCGGAACTGGAATTCTTTATGGGAAAGAAGAAATCCTAAATCAGCTCAATCCCTATCGCGGAGGAGGAGAGATGATCGATACGGTGAGTATGGAGAAATCCACTTATGCTGGCTTGCCCTTTAAGTTTGAAGCAGGAACGCCTAATATTGCTGGTAATATAGTTTTAGGAAAAGCAGTTGATTTTATGAATGAAATCGGTATTGATTTTATTTATGAACACGAGCAAGAACTGATTAAATATACCAGAGAGCAATTGGCTACTATTCCAGAAATTGTTGTTTATGCAAAAGATGCCCCTGGTTCGGGAGCTGTTTCTTTTAATATTCAAAGAGAAGGAGTGCATTCATCTGATGTGGGAATGATCTTAGATAAATTAGGTATTGCGGTTAGAACGGGACATCATTGTTGTCAACCTATCATGAGCAAGTTTGAGATTCCTGGTACGGTGAGAGCGAGTTTTGCTGTTTATAATACCAAAGAAGATGTAGATGAGCTCATTAAAGGCCTTAAAATGGCAGTTCAAATGCTTGCCTAAAAGTTTAGAGCATATCTTATCTTTAACAATGGAACGATTTTCGTTAATCTTTTAACAAAATAAATTGAATGTTAGGATTTTTAAAACACCGTGCTGCGCTTTGGACCTTGAGCTTTTTACTACTGCTAGACATCGCGTATATTGTTTATAATCTTCAAAAAAATCAAGATCCAACACTTTTGATGGTGGCATTTTTGATTCTTGGATTAATTCTAGGAGCCTTGTTGGTCATCATTCTTAATAAAGATAGAAAAGATGCTGCCCCAACACTTAGAACAGAATCATCACACACAGTGATGGAGAGTATGCAAAAGGTGTTTAAAATTGTAACTGCAGAAGGACATTTTAATGAGATTTACGACTATAAGGAAACTTCAAAGCTGTTGAAATTTATTCCTTCCACTAAAAAAGCCTTGGTCGTAATTAAGGGTAAGGTTCACTTGGGCTATGATTTTGCTAAAGCCAAATGGGAAATAGACGAAGACAACAAGAAAATAAAATTAATTCATTTTCCTGAGCCTGAATTGCTTTCTTTGGACACGGATTACGAATATTATAATATTGAGGAGCAGTTTTATAATCTATTTAGCAAAGAAGATTTAGCCAATATTCAGAGAGAAGGAAAGAATCAAATTAGAATTGCAGCTATGAAGAGCCATTTACCACAAACTGCTGCTGAGCAAATTGAGTTGGTGTTAAAAGAACTTCTCATGGCAAGAGATTGGACCTTAGAAAATGCAGATTTAATTACGGAGAGTGCAAAGCGATTAGAAAATAAAAGCTTACAGCCGTAGAGATAATATTATTTATATTTCATTCATTAAAGCTAGGGGTTTGAAGATTTTAAATAATTCTTAACTTGCTTTCATATGCAACTCACTTTTCAGACTGAATATTTAGAAGCCGGATGCGATGAAGCAGGTCGTGGATGTTTGGCTGGACCAGTTGTGGCCGCCGCAGTGATCTTGGCGCATGATTTTAATCCAGGTGAGCTCAATGATTCTAAGCAGTTGAGCGAGAAACAACGTTATGAATTACGCACTAGAATTGAGCACGAAGCTGTTTGCTGGGCGGTGGGTTATGTTTCTCCTGAAGAAATTGATGAAATCAATATTTTAAATGCAAGTTTCTTGGCCATGCATCGTGCCCTAGATGGCTTAAGGCTTTCGCCTGATTTTATTGCGGTTGATGGCAATCGTTTTACACCTTATAAAAGAGTAAAACATCAGTGTGTGGTGAAAGGCGATGCGAAGTATTTAAATATTGCAGCAGCATCTGTTTTGGCTAAAACTTATCGCGATGATTTTATGAAAGAAATTCATGAGGAATTTCCATATTATCAATGGGATAAAAACAAAGGATATCCTACCAAATCACATCGTTTAGGAATCAAAGAAAAAGGCCCATGCAAATATCATCGCATGAGTTTTAATTTAATTTCGCCGCAAATTGAAATTGAGTTTAAAAAGGATATCTAACCGTATCGGGAACTAACATGGTGTAATCACCACCGTTGCGCATGACATCGCGAACAATACTTGAACTGATGTAGGATTTACCTGATGAGGTAAGTAAAAATACAGTCTCAATCTCCTTATTCGTCATAGCTCGATTGGTATGAGCAATGGCTTTTTCGAACTCGAAATCAGCAGGATTTCTCAATCCTCTTAAGATAAATTGAGCATTTTTAGACATCACATAGTCAACCGTTAATCCTTGGTAAGTATCAACTTCAACTTTATCGTGGGAAGCAAAGGTTTTCTCTAGGAATTCAATTCTTTGCTCTAGCGTAAACATGTA
>CAZKJO010000018.1:5777-29309 GCA_964553105.1 uncultured Weeksellaceae bacterium
GGGAAGCAAAGGTTTTCTCTAGGAATTCAATTCTTTGCTCTAGCGTAAACATGTACTTTTTTGAAGCATTGTGACCGATAGCCACAATTATTTTATCAAAAAGGGGTAAGGCTCTATCTATAATATCTTGGTGTCCTAAAGTGATAGGGTCAAAAGATCCTGGGAATACGGCAATTCTTTCCATGCTTATGAATTTGCTTTTAATTCCTCTTCTCTGCTGCGCCAAGTTTTTAGTAATAGTCTATACAAAGAGTTTTCTTCGTCGGTGATCTCATCATCTGCACGGATTAAATCTTTAGCAAATAATACAAATTCTTCTCTTTCATTGTGAGAAGAATCATCATAAAAATCACGGGCTTTACTCGCAAAATGCTCATCGAAACTAGACTCAGTTAAGGTGATGATTTGATCTAATTCATCATCTAGATTAAGTCGAATTAATGACTCAACAGATAAGTATTCGCGGATCACATCATCGCTTTTCGCGTCTAAATGACCTTCTGCAGTAGCCAACATCGTCAACAAGTGATAGCCAGCAATGATTTTATTTGATTTTTTCATAGGATGAAAATTTAATTTGTGGGCTCAACCACACTTAACACAAATTTAATGAGTTTACTTGATTTATTCTCATAAAACGAGAGAAAAGACAATTTTTGATTTAAGACGCTAATTTTTAAGTTTTTAAACTTGAGCCACTAATTCTTCCCAAGTTTTCATTTTATCTTCAAGAGATTTTTGAATTTTTGCGTATTTGCTTAATTCCTCCTCGCTAGGATTGTGCTCGGTAAAGGATTTCTCCATTTTTTCCATCTCCGTTTCTATCTCAGTAATCTCTGATTCAACTTGACTGATTTTATTCTTAATTTTTTTAATCTCAGCTTCATCGGTTTGAGGTTTAGGAGCTTCTTTAGGAACTGGAGCAGTTTTAGTCTTTTCAACTTTCTCAATTTCTCGCATGTTTTCTGCTTTGCGATATACTAAGTAATCGTCGATACCTCCTAAAAATTCTTTTACCTCACCATCCTTAAACTCAACGATTTTTTGTGCTAAACCAGATAAGAATTCTCTATCGTGAGAAACCAAAATTAAAGTTCCTTCGTAGCTGTTTAAAGCATTTTTTAAGATTTCTTTTGATTGAATGTCTAAGTGGTTAGTCGGCTCATCCATAATCAATACGTTCGATGGATGTAGAAGTAATTTAGCTAATGCTAAACGGTTCCTCTCCCCTCCAGATAAAACCTTTACTTTTTTTTCTGCAGCTTCTCCACTGAACAAGAATGCACCCAAAATATCTCGTACCTTAAGTCGCGTTTGTTCGGTTGCAGCATATTCTGCTTCCTCTAGAACTGTTCTTTCGTCTTTAAGAACGTGATGTTGATTTTGAGCAAAATAACCTACTTCAACATTATGTCCATGTTGAATTTTACCTTCATAATCGAGTTCGCCTACAATACAGCGCGCCAAAGTGGTTTTTCCTTGTCCGTTTTGTCCCACGAAAGCTACTTTTTCACCACGAACTACTTCTAAGTTAACGCCAGAGAAAATTGTATTATCTCCAAATGATTTAGAAACATCTTCTAAAGTGAAAATAATTTTCCCTGATCGCTGAGATGGAGCAAACTTAATATTCATCGAGTGAACATCTTCGTTTTCAACTTCAATTACATCTATTCGGTTTAGTTTTTTCTGCAAAGATTTGGCGGTAGAAGCCTTAGATGCCTTGGCTCTAAACTTATCGATCAGTTGTTCGGTGTGCTTAATGTAGTTCTCTTGATTCTTTTTCGCAGATTCTAACTTTTCTCTTCTTTCTTCGCGCAATTGGAGATATTTAGAATAATTTGCTTTGTAATCATGCACTTGTTTGTTGGCAATCTCTAGGGTTCTGTTAGTAATATTATCTAAGAATAACTTATCGTGAGAAACCAATACAACAGCTCCAGGATATCCCGTTAAGAATTCCTCTAACCATACGATAGAGTCAATATCCAAGTGGTTAGTAGGCTCATCCAGAAGCAAAATGTCATGATGCTTAAGTAATAATTTGGCTAATTCTACACGCATTCTCCAACCACCTGAAAATTCAGCCGTAAGACGAGGGAAATCAGATTCCTTAAATCCTAAACCTTTTAATACTTTTTCCATGTCGGCATCCTTACTATATCCACCCAAAACAGTGAAACGATCGGTATAGTGGCTAATGTCTTCGATCAATTTACTGTATTCGTCGCTTTCGTAATCTGTGCGCGTAGTTAGCTGATGGTTGATTTCATCTATTCGTGCTTGAATTTTATTTAACTCAACATAAGCCTGTGAAGCTTCATCCCAAATCGTGCGTCCTTCTTCGAAATCAATATCTTGGGAAAGGTAACCAACGCTAACTTCACCTTCATGTACCACATCTCCTTCGGTGGCAGGCTGAGCTTTAGCTAAAATTTGTAATAAGGTTGATTTTCCGGCTCCATTTTTTCCGGCCAAACCAATCCTATCTCCTTTATTAATCCTAAAAGATACATTATCGAATAGATAATTCCCGGCAAAATGAACCCCAACTTTTTGTGCTTGTAACATTTGGCAAATATACTGACATTCCTATTAAGCCAAAAGGAAACTCCAGTAGCTAGGCTATAATTATTAAAAAATTATTTTTTAATAATTTTTAAGGTTGAATAACTTGGTTTATTCTGGTATAAATTGAACTAGCCAAGCATCGCTTAGGACTTCGGGGCGAGATAAAGGATTGATGAAATCTTTATTTAATCTTGTAATTCTATAATTATCTACTCGATAGGATTTCCCGATAGACCAATTACTAGCTTTAATGTCATTTGGGTGTTTATCATAAACCATCACCCAAAAAGCTTCGGTTTTGTTACGCAGAGCCATCAGACTTGTCTTTTGCGTAGTCCCTTGAATATGCCAATCCATCGACCAGCTATATTGGCCATCGATCATATATAGATCCTTAGCTTTAATTTCATTTCTAGCAGCAACTTTTCCTAGTTTCTCACCAGCTTGATATTCTATGAGCTGTGGGTAAAAAGTAGTGTTTAAATAAATATTAGAAAATAAAATAAAACCAGCACTTACTACGACGGTGCGCTCTAATCTTGTATTGCTTCTAATAAATAATACGATCAATAGAAGAAGAGTTAAAAGTAAAATTCCAATCACCGGAATGCTTTCAAGTGGAAAAGCAATTAAACCTAAAAAGGATAGTAAAAGTAATCCTAAAGCAGCAACACTATATTGTGTAATTTGAAAAACCTTGGGAATGCGGCTTCTATAGTTTTGAAAAATTTCTACAATAGTACTCGCTGTGAATATGGCCATTAATGGAAAAACGATATTTAAATAATGCGGAAGCTTGAATTGAGAAAAATTCATAGCAATAATAAAAAGCATTGTAGCTCCAAAACTTGAAATTTCAAGCCATTTAGCTTTGTTCCAGTTTTTAATTTTAAAATATGAAGACATATAAAACCATAAACTCCATGGTAGAAATGCCCATAATAAGGTGTGGAAATAGAAAAAATAATCGTTTTTGCTTGCGCCACCAAAGTCCTCACCACTAAAACGGCCGGTCGCTTGTCCATAGGTGATGAATTCGATTCCTTCCATGCCGAATTGCAAATAATAAGCATAAAGCATCGGTGTTGAACCCAATATGAACGCAACTAAACCTAGAGCCAATTTCCAGCTTAAAAGACGTTGCCAATAGTTTTTGTATAAAACCATGAAAAATAGGAATGCCCCAATCACAGCAATGGCTATAATGCCTTTGGTAGAATAGGCAAAAGCCGTAAATACTCCGCCTAGAACTGCTCCTAACAAAGCTTTTTTCTTTAAGAAATAAGTCCATTGCCATATTGCTAATATGCTGAACGAGGTAAGAACCGCATCTGTTCTAACATCGTGTAAGCTAAGAACAATGGCTTGAGCTGACAAAAACATTAAAGCGCTTAGCCGAGCTATGCTTTTATTTTGATAAAGTAAATCAGCTAATTTATAAGTTGCAAAACCAGCGCATAGTGTCAGCAGCAGCGCTGGAAGTCTATAGGCCCAGACTTCGAATCCGAAAAGCTCGAAACTAAAGGCCGACAGCCAAAAGTGCATATGAGGTTTGTCTAAATAATCGTTACCACCTTTCAGGATTTCCCAATAATGATTAGACTGAGCCATTTGCATCGCCATGGTGGCGTGTTGGGCACTATCATTTTCCATTAAAGGCAACATAAGGCCATAGCTGAGAGCTACGCCTAAAAGTAGGTAGAGAACAATATAGGTGGTTTTAGAAATCACTTTATTTGGTGATAGATGGTTGCTGTTTTGGTTGATGCGTTTTTCCATCTTCCTGGTCATAAGCATCAATAATCTTTTTCACTAATTTATGTCTAACCACATCTTTTCCATCTAAATGAACAAAAGAAATGTCGTTTACATCTTTTAGGATGTGCATGGCTTCTATTAAACCAGACTTTTGTCTTGGCGGTAAATCAACTTGTCCGGGATCACCTGTGATAATAAACTTGGCTCTTTTTCCCATACGAGTAAGGAACATTTTCATTTGCGAATGCGTTGTGTTCTGAGCTTCATCTAAAATCACAAATGCATTATCTAGTGTTCTACCGCGCATAAAAGCCAATGGAGCCACCTCAATAACGCCACGTTCTATGTAGTTTTCTAATTTCTCATAGTGAATCATGTCCCTTAAAGCGTCATATAAGGGTTGTAAATAAGGATCTAGTTTTTCCTTTAAATCACCAGGTAAAAAGCCCAAACTCTCTCCGGCTTCCACAGCAGGACGAGTTAAAACAATTCGTTTAACTTCTTTATTTTTTAAAGCTCTAACGGCTAGAGCTACACTGGTATAAGTTTTTCCGGTACCAGCAGGACCAGTAGCGAACATCATATCATTTTTTGCCATTTCATCCACCATTTTTCGTTGGTTGGGTGTAATGGCTTTCACTAATATTCCGCTAACGCCGTGTACTAAGACTTCATCCTTGGGATTCATCTTTTTTGGGGCATTTTCCAATAATATTAAATCTAAATCGGTTTGATTTAAACGATTATAATATTGAATATGTTGAACGATTTCTTCAACTTTTTGCTGAAAAACATCTAATTCCTCCGTGCTACCCACCGCTGCAACATTTCTACCACGTGCTACGATTTTAAGTTTAGGGAAATGTGAAGTAATATATTCAAGATTTTTATTTTGGCTTCCATAAAAATCTTGAATATTAATATCTTTGAGTTCGATTATTCTTTCGTGCAAATGATTTAGATTTTAATTATTTAAAACAAAAATAAGGAATATATTTGTGCATTCACAGATGTCAGTAATTACTTTAACAACAGATTTCGGAAATAGAAGCTATATGGTAGCCAGCATTAAAGGCGCAATCCTAAAAGAGTTTGAAAATGTCTATTTGGTAGACATAACTCACGAGGTTGAACCTTTCAATATTGCTGAGGCTGCTTTTTTAATTCGTAATGTTTATAAGGATTTCCCAGATGGAACTGTACATATTATCGGTGTCGATTCTTTGCCTAACAAAGTCACCAAGTTGCTTGCGGCTAAAATCGATGGTCACTATTTTATCTCTGCAGATAATGGGATTTTATCACTTATTCTTGCGGAGCAACGGCCAGAAAATATGGTAGAGATCACCTTAGGTAGATTTCATGAGTTTAGTAATTTCCCCACAAGAGATATTTTTGTTCCAGTCGCTTGTCATTTATTAAGAGGAGGTAAACTAGAAGTGATTGGAAATTACACCGAAACTTATAAAGAGTTGAATACCATTCGTCCGGTGATTCATGGTGATGATAATATTATGGGTAATGTAATCCATATCGATAATTATGGAAATGTTATAACCAATATTCAGAAAAAATTATTTGAAGAGAAGAGACGAGCTAGGAATTTCGTTATTCAAGTGAGACATCTACCTTTCGAAAAGATTGTAGATCGCTACGACGACGCCGTGAAGGATTTTGAAAATGAAGTGGACTTTCATGGAGAAAAGATGGTTTTGTTTAATTCTGCTGGTTATTTAGAAGTGGCAGTTTATAAAGGGAATCCTAATAGTTTTGGTGGAGCAAGCAGTTTGCTTGGCTTGAGTGTTGGGGATGTAATTAGCGTAGAATTTAGTTAAATGGAATATTCAATTATAAGAGCCATTCACATCATTTTTGTGGTGAGTTATTTTGCAGGCTTGTTCTATATCGTTCGTTTATTTATTTATCATACAGAGGCGCTTTTAGATCAAGATGGCCATAAAAAAGATATTTTACATGAGCAATTCTCATTTATGGAAGAGAGATTATGGAATATTATTACAGTTCCAGCTTTCATAATTATGATTGTCTCAGGAACTTATATGCTATATCTCGGCAATTGGGCTTATTTAGAACAAGGCTGGATGCATGTTAAACTAGGTTTTATTCTCATTTTGTTCATCTATCATTTTTGGAGTTGGAGGACTTTAAAGCAATTGCATCAAGCTAAAACTAGAATGTCTTCTACTCAGTTAAGAATGATGAATGAGGTGGCAACTTTAATTTTATTCGTGGTTGTTTTTGCTGTAGTGCTGAAAGCCATGTTTATAGCCAATTGGTTTTGGGCATTGATTTCGTTTGTGGCGATGGGTGTTTTTATTATGCTGGTCGTTAAAATTGTTAATCGAGGTAAGAATGCCTTAAAATGATTTTATCCAACAATAAATGTTTAATTTTGTGGTTAGGAATTCTGCATGTTTACAATCTTTAAAAAAGAAATAAGAAGTTTTTTTTGTTCGCCAGGGGCTTATATCGTAGCTAGTATTTTTGTACTGATTTGCTCGTTATTTCTTTGGTTTTTTGACAATCAATATAATATTTTCAATCTTGGAAATGCTTCGCTAAGTACGTTTTTCTTTATTGCTCCTTGGGCGATGTTATTTTTAGTTCCAGCCTTAACGATGCGTCAGTTGTCGGAAGAAAAACAAATGGGTACGCTAGATTGGTTGATGACTCAGCCTATTAAAATACACCAAATCATCTTTGGTAAGTTTTTCTCGGTATTAGTTTTAATTTTATTTATGCTGACCCCAACTTTAATTTATATTCTTAGTTTGCAGCATTTTAGTATCGATGGACAGGCAGATATAGGTGCGATAGTTTCGGGATATCTAGGTTTGTTTTTATTAGGAACCTTTTTTACTACCATAGGTTTTGCCATGTCCTCTATCACTGAAAATCAGGTGGTAGCTTATGTTGCAAGTGTTTTTATCTGTTTTGTTTTATTTTATGGGTTCCAAGGATTGGCATCCTATAACCTACTAGGGAATGCAGACTATTATATGCAGCAAATGGGTGCCGAATTTCATTATAATTCCTTTTTGAAGGGCATCATCGATAGCCGAGATGTAATTTATTTCTTAGGCTTTTCTGGACTGTTTTTATATTTCACCTATTTCACATTACAACAACTCCAAAGACAATGAAAAAGTATCGTGCTATTATAGGAGTTTTGGTATTGCTCAGCGTTTGGCTGTTATCTCTTTTTGTTTATGAAAGATGGGATTTAACCGAAGATAAGCGGTATTCTTTTTCTGAAGGAACGCTTAGCTTATTAGAAAATATTGAAGATCCAGTCAAGGTAAATGTTTATTTAGAAGGGGATTTAACTGGTAACTTTAGAGTTCTACAGAATGAAATCAGATTTTTATTAAATGAAATTAGTCGTAAGAATTCGCAGGTTCAATATGAGTTTATAAATCCGATAAGTGCTAATTTAAACATTGATTCATTGCGTTCCAGAGATGTTATGGATGTTTCGGTGCCAACGCAGGATAAGATTCTTCGTGTTTTTCCCTACGCTACGGTTGACACCAAAGGCAAGACAGCTAGTGTTCCTTTGTTATCCAATAAAAAGATTCCTATTGAAGAAAGAGCCTTGGCTTCTGTTGATATTTTGGAAAGCAATTTTGTAAAGGAAATTTATCGATTGAGTTTTAAGGAGCGTAAACAAATTGGTTTAATTGTTCATCACGATGAATTGTTACCAAATTATTTAGATGGATTGTTTAGAGTTGCGGCAAAAGATTATGATGTTACACCTTATACAAGTCCGTTGCAAAATGGAACCGGTAGTTTGCAATTGTCAGATTTAGATAGTTTAAGCAAGTTTGATGCATTGATTATTGCGAAACCCGTCAAGCCCTTCAGTGATAAGGATAAATTGGTAATGGATCAATATATCATGAATGGAGGGAAGACATTATGGATGTTAGAGGAGGTGGATGCCGAAATGGATAGTTTGTTTAGATCTGAGAAAATTGTTGCTTTTCCAAGAAATAATAATCTTACGGATTTAATGTTTGCTTATGGCGTGCGTTTATTGCCATCGGTGATTAAGGATTTGCAATCAAGTTATATCACTTTAGCTATTGGCCAAGCTGGAAACAATACAGCTTATGAACAGTTTCCGTGGCCGTACTTTCCGTTGAGCATTTCTAAACAGAATCACACGATTAATAGAAAAATAGCTAATCCTATTCGCTTTGAGTTTGCAAATCCAATTGAGATATTACCAAGAGACTCGGTGAACGCTGAGGTGTTGTTGACAACATCTAGACACGTTCAATTGCAGAAACCGATGACTTATATTGATTTCGGGGAAATTGAACAAGTAAAACCAGAGAACTATCCAGAGCAGCCAGGAGTTTATCCGATGGCGGTTTTATTAGAAGGTTATTTTGATTCGGCTTATAAGGGTAGAATTGAATCTCAAGAAGTAGCTAATTTTAAATCGAAATCTGATTTGAATGAAATGATTGTTATCTCGGATGGAGATTTTGCAAAAAATCATATTTTTAGAGGTGAACCTTTAGCACTAGGAGCTGATAAGTATAGTATGCGTCCTGACGTTTCTGATCAGGCAACGGTGATATATGATAATGCGACTTTCTTGATTAATTCTCTTGATTATTTAACGGGAGATGATATGATGATTGAGTTGAATGAGAAACAAAGAAAACTTCATATTTTAGACAAGAATACCGTAGCAGCTGATCAAAAGACATGGCGTTGGTATAACATTGTTTTTCCATTAATTTTTATTTGGCTAATAGGCTTGGCAGGAATGTTTATTCGCAAGAGACTCTATAGTTAGCGCGAAGTTTTCTGCGGCCACGATAGCAGTGTAAATCCTTTTCTACAAAAGACATTTACAAAAAACGAAGTAGAAGAGTGGCGTTGGCAAACAAACTCCTTCTACAAGATTTTTTGTTGGCTTTTTTAGAAAAGATTGTAACGAATAGCGTGATAAGCCGCCCAGAAATTAAGGTGTTGTAAATTAATATTTTAGCCTAAAAATGGGTGGTTATTTAGTGAAAAAGATTGTTAATTTACGCTTTATTTTTGATGTCGACAGAGCAATTAACGCAAAAAGAAATTTTGTTAACATAAGTTTAACAATTGTTTTTTGTAACATTATAGGAGTCCTTCCGTATATATAGATACGAGAATGAATACACTACCAAGTACATAATCCTATTTTTATTAGAATTTTTTCTGCAATATCTGCAGCAGATAGTCGTGTGCTTTTTCGTAAATATAAACCCTGAAAATAGAGAACATATAATATGCGTCAGTTAAAAATTACAAAGCAGGTAACTAATCGTGAAACGGCTTCCTTAGATAAATATCTACAGGAAATTGGAAAGGTTGACCTAATTACAGCAGAGGAGGAAGTTGAATTAGCACAGCGTATTAAGGCTGGGGACAAGGTTGCGCTAGAGAAGCTGACCAAGGCTAACTTGCGATTTGTTGTATCGGTTGCAAAACAATACCAAAACCAAGGTTTGAGTTTACCGGATTTGATTAACGAGGGTAACTTGGGATTGATTAAAGCTGCTCAAAGATTTGATGAAACCAGAGGATTTAAGTTTATTTCTTATGCGGTATGGTGGATTAGACAGTCGATCTTACAAGCATTGGCAGAGCAATCGAGAATTGTTCGTTTACCATTGAATAAAATTGGTTCGATCAATAAAATTAATAAGGCTTATGCTTCTCTGGAACAAGAGCACGAGCGTGCGCCTTCTGCCGAAGAGATTTCGGATCAATTGGATATGACGGAGGATGATGTGAAGGAGTCTATGAAAAATAGTGGTCGTCACGTATCTATGGATGCGCCTTTGGTTGAAGGAGAAGATTCTAACCTATATGATGTGTTGCGTTCGGGTGAGTCGCCAAATCCAGATAAGGAATTAATGATTGAATCTTTGCGTGTTGAGATTGAAAGATCTTTGCAAACATTGACGCCAAGAGAAGCAGATTTGATTCGTCTTTATTTTGGTTTAAACGGAAATCATCCAATGACTTTAGAAGAGATTGGTGAAACTTTTGACCTTACAAGAGAACGAGTAAGACAGATTAAAGAGAAAGCTATTCGTAGATTGAAACATACATCTAGAAGTAAAATCTTAAAGACTTATTTAGCTAGATAATTTAGTTTAGAAATTATATGCAAAGAGGAAGGCCAGTGGTCTTCCTCTTTTTTTCTGAAACTTTAGCAAGTGTAGGATATGGCTCCAAATAAAAATGTTCCAAAATTCAGAAATGAACTTTGGAACATTTTTAGTTAAAAAAATATTTGATCTATATTTTTAGTTACCTGGTTTAACAGCTTCGATATTAACGCCTGGTTGACCTGGTGTAGCATTAGCTGCAGTTCCTTCTGAGATATCAATTAGCTCGATTTCGAAAATCAAAGCATCGCCTGGTCCGATTTTACCACTTCCCATATCGCCATATCCTAATTCAGATGGGATATAGAATTCATATTTTGATCCTTTAGACATTAGTTGCATTCCTTCTACCCATCCTGGGATTAGTCCACCTGATTGTAAAGTGAATTCAACTGGTTCGCCATTGTTGTTAAGGTCGGTGCTATCGAAAACATCACCATCAATTAAAGTTCCTTTATACTTAACTTTAATTTTATCACCTTCTTTTACTTTTGGTCCCACACCTTCTTTAATTACTTTATAGGCAAGTCCACTTTCTGTAGTTTTAACACCTTCTTCTTTTTTCTTTGCTGCTAAAAAGTCTAATCCTTTTTGTTTATTGGCTGCAGCCGAATTAGCTAATTGTGTTTGATAGAACTCATCCATTACCATAGCTACTGAATCTACAGAAACTTTAAGGTTGTTTTTCTTTAAATAATCCATCATTCCTACTAGGATTTCATCGGTGTCTAAATGACCTTGGATTACGTTATTTTCTAAAGCGCCTTTGATTTGTTTACCAATATTAAGACCATAACCGTAAGAATCTAGCGTTTTAGAATCTTTAAGGAAATCTTGAATACCTTTTTTAACTTGATCAATGTCTAGTGAATCTTCTAATTGAGGATTTTGATTGTAGCGCTCTGCATTTTGTCCTAGAGAAACTCCATAGGCATAAGATGCTTTCATATCCAAATCAGATAGCTCTACCTTTTCGCCTTTAGCATCAACACCAGAAACGACTGCATCTCCTTCTTTTTTACAAGAAAAAACAAGGATACCTAAAGCGGCTGTTAAGATTAATTTCTTCATTTAATTATAAATTTTAATGCAATTTTACGAACTTTTGGCTTGACTTCCTAAAAAAAGGAAACCTCTCCACCGCAGTGGAGAGGTAAACCCTAACTAATCAACCTAAACCTATGAAAAAAAAATTTATTTTTTAATCCCTACAAATATGTTAAGTTATAATCACATATACAAATAACATTAATTATTAATTATAAAGTTTAAAAATCAAATAGACTTAATTGTCTAAAATTCAATCTTATCACTAGTGAATTAAAATTTTGTTAAACTTTAAGGCTTTTAGTGTTAAATCGCTGAAATCCGCATCTAGCCTAGCAAACAATTATGCACGAATGGGATTTGTATTAATTTTATAGCTTACTCTAATAAATGAATTCTTTTGTGAAAAGAATCCTTTGTATCTTTATCGCCATGTCAACATACTTAACAGAATTAAACGATGTTCAACGTCAGGCGGTCGAGGCGTTAGAAGGTCCTGTGATGGTGATAGCCGGAGCTGGATCTGGTAAAACGCGTGTATTAACTTATAGAATTGCCCATTTAATGAATAATGGAGTAGATTCATTTAATATACTCGCGCTCACTTTTACTAACAAGGCGGCTCGTGAGATGAAAGAGCGTATTGCTAAAGTCGTAGGCCAATCGGAAGCAAAGAACTTATGGATGGGAACTTTCCACTCAATTTTTGCGAGAATCCTTAGAGTTGAAGCACCTTTATTAGGTTATCCTTCTAATTTCACGATTTATGATCAACAAGATGCTTTGTCGGTGATGCGTAAGGTGATTACAGATATGCATTTGGATAAAGATATTTATAAACCTAAACAACTGTTGAATCGAATTTCTCAGTTCAAAAATAATTTGATTACCGTAAGAGCTTATTTTAATAATCCAGAACTCATAGAAGCGGATGAGGCAGCTATGAAACCAAAGACAGGAGAGGTTTATAGAGCCTATGTGGAAAGATGTTTTAAGTCTGGAGCCATGGACTTTGACGATCTGTTATTAAGAACAAACGAAGTGCTAACGCGATTTCCAGAGGTTTTGGCTAAATACCAAGATCGATTTAGATATATTATGGTGGATGAGTACCAAGACACCAACCATTCTCAATATTTAATTGTGAAAGCCTTAGCTTCTAGATTCGAGAATTTATGTGTGGTAGGAGATGATGCACAAAGTATCTATGCCTTCCGTGGGGCAAATATTCGCAATATTTTAGGTTTTCAAAAGGATTATCCAGATGCTAAGAGCTTTGCTTTAGAGCAGAATTATCGTTCGACACAAAATATTGTAAATGCGGCTAACGACATTATTGCTAAAAATAAAGATCAGCTGAAAAAAGATGTTTGGACGAGCAATGATGCGGGTAAAACTATTCCGGTATATCGGGCGTTGACAGATATAGATGAAGCGAGGTTTATTGCTTCTAGAATATTTGAAATTAAAATGCGAGATCAGCTTAATAATAATGATTTTGCTGTTTTATATAGAACCAATGCGCAATCTAGATCGATAGAGGAGGCCTTAAGAAAGAAAAATATACCTTATCGTATTTTTGGTGGAATTTCTTTCTACCAAAGAAAAGAAGTGAAGGATTTGATTTCTTATTTGAGATTATTGATTAATAAGAATGATGAAGAAGCTTTGTTGCGTGTGATCAATTACCCAAAAAGAGGAATTGGATTAACTACGATTCAAAAGTTGACGGTTTTTGCAGATGAGCAAAAGATGACTTTGTACGAAGTTTTAGAAAACTTATCTTTACATGGACCAAGAACAGGTTTGAATGGTGGAACTTTGAATAAGCTACATAACTTCATTACAATGATTCAAAGTTTTCAAGTGAAATTGAAAACAAATGATGTTTTTGAAGTAGCACTTGAAGTAGCTAAGCAAACTGGCTTGTTGAAGGAATTGAGGGAGGATGATACCCCAGAGGGAATATCTAGATTAGAGAATATTCAAGAATTGTTGAATAGTTTGCAAGGATTTGTAGAGGAGCAGAAACAGCTAGACGAGGGAGATCCATCCTTAGCTAACTTTTTAGAAGATGTTGCATTGGCAACTGATATGGACAACGAAGACGAAGATGCTGATAAAGTGGCGCTGATGACAGTTCACTTGGCTAAAGGTCTTGAGTTTCCAGTTGTATTTATTCCAGGATTAGAAGAGAATTTATTCCCTTCTATGATGAATTTGAATACACGTTTGGAGTTAGAGGAGGAGCGTAGGTTGTTTTATGTGGCTTTAACAAGAGCCGAAAAGCAAGCTATTTTATCTTATTCGGTTTCTAGACAAAGGTGGGGTAAAATTATAGATGCCGAGCCAAGTAGATTTTTAGAGGAAATGGACGATAAATACCTTGATTGGGAAAATCCAACGCCTATGTTGCCAATTAATAACAGTGGCTTGTCAGGTGATTTGTTTGGAGATAAACCAGTTCCTAGGTTTAAAAAGAAGTCTCAGCCGATTAAGAAGAAGTTGACGAATACTACTCAAACTTTAAGACCGCTTAAACAGGCTCAAGTAAATCCTGGCGATGCAGATCATCAAACGATAGAAGAAGGTTACACAGTGGTTCATGATCGATTCGGGAAAGGAAAAGTAATCTCTTTGGAGGGTGAGCCAGATAATGTGAAAGCTAAGATTTTGTTTGATAATAGTGGAGAGAAAAAATTATTATTAAAATTTGCTAAACTAAGAGTCTTAAGTAAAAATTAAACTTCAGTTCTAAAACATAAAAAAAACCTGAAATCGCCGATTTCAGGTTTTTTTATTTTAGTCTATGGAATTTTATTACATGCTAAATCCTTTGGTGTAAATTCTTCCGTAGCGATCAACAAAATTAACGGATACATTTCCTTTATGTTTTTTAAGGATTTTCTCAATATCATCACCAGAATTAACTTCTTTACCGTTAATCTTTAGAATAATATATCCTTTTTGAACTCCAATATCTTGTAAGATTCCAGTTCTGTTAACATCCGTTACAAGAACACCGCTCTCTATGCCATATTGAACTTTTTGTTTATCTGTTAAAGGTTCAAATTTAGCACCCATCTTCTCCGTAATAGTTAAATCATCTAAAGAACGAACAGTGTCATTACCTTGAAGGTCTTTTAATTTAACCTTATAGTTTCTCATTTTTCCATTTCGTTCAACTTTCACATCTACCAAGTCTCCTGGTTTTTTGGAACCAACCGCAACAGATAATGCGTTGAAAGTTGTTACTTTTTTGCCATCAACTTCTCTAATGATGTCGCCTTCTTCGATTCCAGCTTCAATAGCTCCACCGTTTTCTGAAAGCTCAGCTACCATTACACCTTGTGTAACTTTAAGCTCTGTTTTGTTGATACGATTGTAATCTCTAACAGCGGCTTCATTGGTTAGGTCAATTCCTTGTATTCCAATATAACCACGTTGAACCATTCCATAAGTTTTGATGTCATCAACCACCTTTTTAACTAAATTAGACGGAACCGCGAATCCATAACCAGCATTAGAACCAGTTTTTGAATAAATAGCAGTGTTAATACCTACTAAATGACCGTGCGTGTTTACCAATGCACCACCAGAGTTACCCGGATTAATCGCGGCATCTGTTTGAATAAATGATTCGATAGGATGATCACCATTTTGGCTTAAAATTCCAATACCTCTTCCTTTAGCACTTACAATACCAGCCGTTACGGTTGAGTTAAGTCCAAAAGGGTTTCCAATGGCTAGTACCCATTCTCCAACCTTGATTTGATCTGAATTATAGAATGAAAGATGTGGTAAATTATCTTCATCAATCTTAATTAAAGCAATGTCTGTATTAGGGTCAGTTCCAATTAATTTGGCTGTATAGGTTTGCTGATTATTTAAGGTTACCTCCAATTTATCAGCGTTAGCAATTACGTGGTTATTCGTAACGATATAACCATCATTAGAAATAATTACGCCTGAACCAGCACCGCTTGGGGTATTTTCATCTCTTTGTGGACTTCTACCTCTTTGATCGAAAAACTGATCGAAAAAAGGATCATTAAAGAAGTCGAATGGATTTTGACCTCTTTGGCTGGCAGAAGGACTACCGAAGTTCTTAATGCTGACTACCGCATTTACGGACTTGTCAGCGGCTTGTGTGAAATCAGGCATTACAGTACCAGATGATGCATAATTATATGTAGCAAATTTACCGTCAGAATTTACTTCTGATTCTGCCTGGGTTATTATTGAATTAGAATCATTCAACAAGTTGTTGTCGGATGAATATTGAATTAAGCCGTAGGTTGTTCCTGCACTTAAAACACCCACGAACGCATAAGTTAGAATGTTTTTCATTTGTATATTTTTATTTGAATGAATAAGAACAAATTTAGTACCAATTCAATGAGCTATACAAGCGCCTTAACAAGCCTTAACATCTTTTATAAGATCCTTGGCTAGATTAGGCATTAAATTGCCTTAAGAAATGCAGATACATTAAAAATTGGTTAATTAACTGTCATTTTGTCTGTTTTGCAGGAAGGTTTATTAAGAATTAAAAATTATAAATCTGATTTAGATGTAAATAATGCTATAGAAAATAAGTTTATATTTGACAAGTATCTCATAAAGATAGAAAGGCCATGTTGAACTTTACATTTTCTCCGAAAAATTACTTTTATACCATAGCAGGAATATTTTTAAGTATTGCATGTCTCTATTATGGTAAAAGCTTTTTGATACCTTTTAGTTTCTCTTTATTACTAGCTTTTATATTTGTTCCTTTAGTTCGTTGGTTTGAGCGAAAAGGAATTCCCACTGTATTTTCCATTGTGTTGGTTTTTGTGGTGGTAATCGCAGCTATTTTCGGTGTATCCTTCTTTTTTGGATCTCAGATTGCCAATTTAATTTCGGAGTTTAATAATTTCAGAGATAATTTTGTTCAATTACTGAGTCAAGGAATCGAAAAATATAACTCAACCTTTACTTATTTGCCACCAATTGATGTGAGTGTTGTGAGGCAGAAAGTATTAGGTTTCTTTGAAAGTTCTGGAGGCTCGATTTTATCTTCTACGTTTACGCAGACTTCTACATTTGTAGCGCATGTGTTTTTAGTTCCCGTATATGTTTTCTTATTGTTATTGTATCGACAGGGGATTAAAAAAGGAATTACATTTTTCTTTCCTATTGAAAAAAGAGAAAAAGTAGAGGAGATTTTATATGAAGTTCAAGGAGTTGGTAAGAATTATATTGTAGGGCTATTCTCGGTAATGCTGATTATGGCTGTTATTAATAGTACTATGCTTTTAATTATCGGAGTTGATTATGCTATTATGTTTGGATGTTTAGCTGCGATACTTATCATAGTGCCTTATATCGGAACCTATGTTGGAGCAGCGCTCCCTATTTTATACGCTTTGGTAACGATGGATTTGACACATGCTATTATGATTCTGATTGGATTTATTGTCGTTCAGGTTGTGGAAGGTAACTTTTTAACTCCTAAAATTGTTGGAAGCAATACCAGTGTGAATGCTCTTACCGCTTTTGTCGCTTTAATCGCTGGTGGATATATTTGGGGAATTGCAGGAATGGTATTGTCTATTCCTTTTATAGCCATGCTTAAAAAAATCTTTAGACATGTTTCTGGGCTTCAGCCGCTAGCTTTATTAATGGGAGAGGAGCTATATGAAGATGATATCGATGTGCCGGATCATGTGGATTTAAGAAAGACGGAGATTAGTTTAACGCCTGCAGAACCAGAAACCCCGCGCATAACAATTTTAGAAAAAATTAAAAATATTTGGCGAATTTGGTTTGGCAAAAAGAATCAGGATAATGATAAGGTTTAACTCTTAGGCCTTAAATATTATCAAATCCCAAGAAATAATCTCGCTACCAAAAAGTAGATTGAAATTCCGATAACATCATTACTAGTTGTGATAAATGGACCTGTCGCAATAGCAGGGTCGATGCCTCTTTTATCTAAAAATATTGGAATTGTTGTTCCTACAATCGCGGCTACAATTACCACAGAAAATAAGGATATGGATATAGTGATTCCAGCCAAGAAGTCTCCATACATGGTATAGCTAAAAGCAAATAAAAGTGCTGATAAAGCAAGGCCACTGATAAGCCCCATGCCAATTTCTTTACCTAAGTTTTCCCACAAACTTCCTTTCATAGTACCACCTGCTAGAGATTGAACCACTATTGCTGACGATTGAACTCCCATATTTCCAGCAGTTGCTGCAATCAAAGGTATGAATAGGATTAGCATCGGGATTTTCTCCATAGCTCCTAAGTTGCCATCCAGAATTCTTGAACTCACCAAACTTCCAACTACACCAATAAATAACCATGGTAGTCTTGCTTTGGTTTTAGTCCAAAGATTATCTTGCATATCTACGTCTACAGAAATACCCGAAGCCATTTGGTAATCCTTTTCCGCTTCATCTCTCATAACGTCTAACACGTCATCGACTGTAATATGACCGACTAAGCGTCCGCGCTCATCTAAAACTGGCATTTCAAAAAGGTCATACTTCTGGATGTCAATAGCCACATCTTCTGCCAGGTCTGTTACGGTTACAGCGTTAAATCTAGGGTTGTAAACATCTGCAATCTTGGTATTGGATGATGTGGTTAAAAGACTTTTAAGACTTAAGGTTCCAAGAAGTTTATCGTTATCATCTACCACATAAATGGAATACACTTCTTCCATTTCTTCGGCTTGACGACGCATAGAGCGAATAGCACCTAAAACGCTCATGTTATGATTAACTTTAACGAGCTCCTTACTCATGATA
The DNA here is from genome assembly GCA_964553105.1 of uncultured Weeksellaceae bacterium. GTDB lineage: Bacteria > Bacteroidota > Bacteroidia > Flavobacteriales > Weeksellaceae > Profundicola. The sequence continues at coordinate 24,151 of CAZKJO010000018.1, forward strand.
CCACCCGCCGTGTTCTCATCATAGCGCAAAAGGTCAACAATATCCTTGGCGTGTTCTTCGTCTAGGATTTCCGAAATTACCTCTTGTTTCTTGCTATCAGAAAGCTCGGAAATTACGTCTGCCGCGTCATCCGACTCTAACTCTTGGATAACTTCTTCGGCAATTTGTTTGGAAGATAAATTCTTTAATAATCGTCTACGATACTCCTCGTCTAGCTCAAGTAGAACTGCCGCCGAGTCTTCGTTTTCTAAAATGGAAAGAATAAATAATTGATGGTCTAAGTCCAACTCTGGAAACAACTCGGCAATATCGGCATTGTGCAATGTTGCGAGTATTTCGAGGGTGGCCCTAGCGTTTTTTTCTTCTATAAATGGAAGAATTTGATCTAAAACATCATTCAAGTTCCATTCGTTCATCCTGTCATTATTTTAGTAAGTTCAATAAAATCTTCTACAGATAGTTGTTCGGCGCGCATGCTAAAGAATCGGTGATCTTTTTGCGATGCAGGAATACCTAATTGCTTTAAAGCATTACGTAAAGTTTTTCTTCTCTGGCTAAAACCAGCTTTTACAACTTGCTTAAATTTCTTGTCATTTACCTCTAAATCTTGTCTAAAACGAATCAGTCGAATAACACCTGATTTAACTTTAGGTGGTGGCGTAAACACATGTTCGTGAACTGTAAATAAATATTCGACCTTATAATAAGCTTGAATTAATACAGAAATCACACCATAAGTTTTGTTTCCATGAGGTGCTGCAACCCTCTCTGCAACTTCCTTTTGAAACATTCCTACTACTTCAGGCACCATGTCTTTGTGTTCTATGACTTTAAATAGAATCTGAGAAGAAATATTATAAGGGAAGTTTCCCACAACAGCTAATGCTTCCTCAAATTTAATGGTCAAATCCATTTTTAAGAAATCCTCTTCATAAATAGGCAAAACTTCTTTAATTCCGTTATATTTCTCTTTGAGATAGGCAATCGAATCTCGATCTATTTCTACAACTGAAACATTTCTTTTCTGTTCTAATAAAAATTGAGTTAAAACACCCATACCAGGTCCTATTTCTAATACTTGATGATAGTTTTCCCAAGTTAGGGAATTGACTATTTGCTCTGCGATATTTTTATCGTTCAGAAAGTGTTGACCTAAATGTTTTTTTGCGCGAACTGACATAGCGACAAAGGTAACGTAAAATTATTTTTGATTAAGGAAACTTGCAAATTTTAAAACAATGCTTTTATACACGTTAAATAAATTCATTATTTTTACCAAACGCGCATATTCTTACTTTGTCTTCTTTGGTTCGGAACAACTTCTTTTCAAGATGTTTCTTTTAATACGGTTTAGATCTGCAATGGAAAATCAAGCAAGAAATACCACCTGACTCCCTTTTGCAGAGAATTGTCAAATTGTTCTACCAAGCTTTATAAGGTCACAAAAGACGAAGCTAGAAGACTGAATAGAACACTTTGTGGTTGGGAAGATTAAATTCTTGCGTTTTTAAGATTTAGCTTTAATGAATTTAGGGTTAATATATAATTTTCCTTCTTTAAGTTTCTTCCAATAAACCTTCATGTCCGCATTGATTTCTGGAGCTAAAATATACAGACCAATAATATTAGGGAATGACATTGCTAGAATCATCATATCTGCGAAACTTAAAACTGCACCTAAACTCACAGATGCGCCTAATACCACGAAACATAAGTACATAAATTTATAAATTAACTCGCCTTTTTTGCTTCTACCAAACAAATAGGTCCACGAACGCATTCCATAATATGACCAAGAAACCATGGTCGAGAAGGCGAAAAGGAATACGGCAATTGCTAATACAAATGGAAACCACGAAACCACGCTACCAAAAGCGTCGGCCGTTAATTCAACACCACCCATTCCTTGGCTAGATTCATGCATTCCTGTAAATATTAATACCAACGCGGTCATTGTACAAACTACCATGGTGTCAATAAAAGGCTCTACTAAAGCGGTAAAACCATCTGCAATCGGGTGATTTGTTTTTGATGCACTATGCGCAATTGCGGCAGATCCAACACCAGCTTCACTAGAAAAGGCAGCTCTTTGTAGTCCAACAATTAAAACTCCTATAAATCCACCTTTCAATGCATCTGCAGAAAATGCTCCATCTACAATCGCCATAAATGCGGTTCCTAAATGCTGAATATTGGTTCCAATAACTACCAAACAACCTATAATATATAGTAAGGCCATAATTGGAACCACCTTAGCGGTTACTTTCGCGATGCTTTTAATTCCTCCAATAATTACGGCACCCACTAATAAGGCGAACCCAATTCCAAACCAAAATCCTTGTCCTTGGAGAATAGGAACTTGTTCTGATATAATCTTAAAAGCTTGGTTAGATTGAAGCATATTTCCTCCTCCGAACGATGCTCCAATTCCTAAGAATGCGAAAAATGCAGCTAAGAATTTACCTAATTTAGTAAGGTTTCTCTTCTCCAATCCATGTCTTAGGTAGTTCATTGGACCACCAAAAATTCGTCCATCATCATCGATGAAACGATATTTTACCCCCATGGCACACTCGGCGAATTTTAATGACATTCCAAAGAATCCGGCCAAGAACATCCAAAAGGTTGCGCCCGCTCCTCCTAAAGAAATAGCGACTGCTACACCGGCGATATTACCTAATCCAACAGTTGCAGAGACTGCAGTTGCCATAGCTTGGAAATGCGTAATGGTTCCTGGTGCATTGGGATCATCATATTTACCTTTAGCTAAATCGATAGAGTGTAAAAACCCCCGAATATTGACAAATTTCAGTCTTAAAGTGAAAAATATACTACCCAAAATTAGCCAGATTACAATAAATGGAATATTGCTCTTTTTCTTATCTCCATTAGGATGTAATATCGGACGAGCTTGATCAAACTTAAGTTTTCCTAGTTTTTTAGCTGTGGTTGAAATCGCTTTAGATTCAGAAGAAATTAAGCTGCCTGTTTTTAATAAATGCCTTAAAGTAGCATTAGATTTAGCAAAAATGAAAGTTTCTTTTCCACTCTCATCTTCTATAATGGCAATTTCTTGACCTTTTTCTACACGTTCACCATTAGTTACGAGCCATTGCTTGAGATAATATTTCTGTGTTTCTTCATCAATTATTTCTTTGGGAAGATTTATGTTTTGGTAAGAAGTATAAACCACTGGATCATATATGCCAAGACTAGCAAATGGGTCCCAAAATAAAATGGCACCTAAAATATCTACTGCAGGCTGAACATTACTATTAAATATTTCAGTAATAGATTCAGCTTGGAGCTCAAATTCTTTGGTTGCCTTGTTGCCATCAGCATCTGTGACAGTTAGAGAATAGGGCATACCCTCGATCAATCCCTTCGATTCTGCTGAATTTAAAGGTGTGCTTTGGTTGGTCCATTTATACTGATAAGGAGCTTTACCTCCAATCACTTTGGCTTTGGCAATACCATTATTAATTTCGTTAGATGGATTAATTAACTCAATATCTATTTCCAACGCATTGGTTTCTACTTGCTGAGAAAAGCTGAAAACATAGAAAAATGCGAAAATTAAAGCTAGAATCCTCGATTTATTAAAATGTATAGGGTTTTTCATGTAATTTTTTTCAGAAATGCCAATCTAACAAATCACTTGAGCCTACCAAAGCTATTTTAATAAATATTTATGATAATGAATAAGTTGAGCCTATTTTTATTAACTATATTAAGAAATAGAAGAAGGTTAAAAAGCTTTTCTAATAATTGAAAATGGAATTTCTCTAAAATTAAAGGGTTTATTTCGAATCCTTATAATTCTCGTACATAGATCCATAATGCGACTCCATAAACAAGTCAAAAGGAATTTCCTCTTGTTTTATAAAACCTTTATCTTTTAATTTGCCTTCCGATACCAAATCAACAACTGCTGAAATACTACAAGCTGTCGTCCAGCTAATGGCTCTCCAATCTTTATTGTCTAAAGTTATCTTACGGTAAGATTCAGAAAATTCTTTTCTACATAATTTTCCATCAATTTTACCTTCCACGGCCGCATATACTAAAACTATATCTTCGTCAACGATAGGCAAAGCATTGTTTAGAATCTCCTTTGCTAGCTTTCTATTATTTTTAAGTAATAAATCATATAAAAGAAGCTTCATTCCGTCTCTATGTCCTGGGTAGCGAATGGTTTTGTAGTTTAAGGTATCTACTTTATTTTCTAATGTTTCGCACATGGTACCTAATCCACCAGACGTGAGGAAAGCTTCGTATTGTCTTCCGTTAATGTTAATCGATTCAACATCATCTAGAGAGGCAAGCATTTTTCTTTCTCCGTTATGAATTACTTCAGCGTCGTTAATATATTCGTTGATTACACCTTCAGCACTCCAAGTAAAACTATAGCCTAGTTGTCCCATGGGATGAAGTGGTAAGGCTCCAACTCTTAATTTCACACTTCGTACTTCTGAAAACTGTTTGTATAGTCCAGCGCCCATAATTCCAATAAAACCTGGCGCTAACCCACACTGTGGTGCTAATACAGAATGGCTCTTGTCAGCCATTTTTTGAATCGCGTGTAGGGTTGGAACGTCTTCAGTTAGATCAAAGTAATGAACACCCAAATCAACGGCTATTTCGGCAACTTTTATGTTTAAAAAGAAAGGTAAACAGGATACGACCGCATCTTTGTCTTTTAGAAAATCTCGCATAAAACTTTCATCGGATACGTCGCCTGTTGTGCTTTCAAAAGGAAAAGATTCATCGTTTTTTGCTTGGTCTACACCTATTACTTGGTATTTAGAACTTAGTAAAGTCGCTACTAAGCTTCCTACTTTACCAAGACCTAAGACAGCTATTTTATTTATCATGATTTATTATTTTTTTTAATGGACAGAAAGTTAGTGATTTTATAGAATAAATGCTAAAATTAGTGTCCTGATTTTGAGAATTTCATACTTAAAATTTAAAAACCTTAACCCTTCGGTGTATTTCAGATTCTATTGCTTCCTTAACCTGCTGATGCTTGTAGAATGGAAAATCTATTTAAGAAAATTGCGATAAGTTTTTGTCGTTCAAAATATTTTTATAATTTCGTCTTATTAAAAGCAAATAAATGATGTTGCAGAGCAAAATGAATTGGTGGCAAATCTTTA
>CAZKJO010000018.1:29409-31701 GCA_964553105.1 uncultured Weeksellaceae bacterium
ATTAAAAGCAAATAAATGATGTTGCAGAGCAAAATGAATTGGTGGCAAATCTTTAAACTTTCAGACCGGAGGATTTAGAGCTGTACCATTATTTTGTAAAATTTAATTCAGAAAGCCGTAAGAGATCCTTACGGCTTTTTGTTGTTTTAAACTTAAAAATATAGATATGAATTTAGTATTAAACCCACTTTTATGGCAGGGCTACTGCCGATTAAATTTCTAACTACCATCACTTTCTAAGCAGCACAGACTGCACTATCATTATTATTTAAAATATAAAAATCAAAAAAACATGAATACTTTTAATACTAACAATACGATTCATAACCATCAACAAATCAAAGTTCAACCGGTAAAAGACATGCTAAATACGAGTGGTATGTATGGTGAATTTGGAGGAGCTTATGTGCCAGAAGTTTTAGCAACTCAACTCCAAAAGCTTTCTATTTTCTTCGATTCCGAAGTTCAAAAAGAAACTTTTCAAAAGGAATTTATTCACTACCTTAAAACCTATGTGGGTAGACCATCGCCTTTATTTAAAGCAGAAAACTTAAGCAGAGAAATTGGAGCGACTATTTACTTAAAGCGTGAGGATTTAAATCACACAGGCTCACATAAAATTAATAATGCCATTGGTCAAATTCTCTTGGCTAAAAAAATGGATGCTAAAGAAGTAATAGCAGAAACGGGAGCTGGACAACACGGAGTGGCAACCGCTACCGCAGCAGCCCTATTAAATATTCCTTGTAAAGTTTTTATGGGAGCAGTAGACGTCGAGCGACAGGCGCTCAATGTAAAGAGAATGCGGTTGCTAGGAGCTGAGGTAGTGGTTACGCACGAAGGAAAGGGAACACTTAAAGACGCTGTAGATGCTGCATTGAGATATTATATTGAAAATCCAGAAGTATTTTATCTCTTGGGCTCTCAAGTGGGGCCACATCCTTATCCTAAAATGGTAGGATATTTTCAAAGTGTAATAGGAGCAGAAGCTTTTCAGCAAATTTTAGCAGCGGAAAATAGATTGCCTGATTTTGTTTTTGCATGTTTGGGTGGTGGTTCGAATGCCATTGGAGCATATAGTGCTTTCCTTCCAGAAACCGAAGTAGGACTTTATGGAGCTGAGGGTGGAGGGCAGAATACATTCAGTAAGACGGCTGCAACCCTAAGTTATGGTATGGCAACGGTTTTTCAAGGTACATATTCGTATTGCTTGGTAGATAAGGAGAATCAACCTATGGCTTCGGAGTCTATTGCTGCAGGTTTAGATTATCCCGGAATAAGTCCACAACATGCTCATTTAAAAGATACGGGTCGAGCAATGTATGAGCCTATTACGGATGAAGAAGCACGTGAAGCTTATAGGTTTTTAGCTCAGAAAGAGGGAATTATTCCAGCGATTGAATCAAGTCATGCATTAGCCTTAGCTATGAAGAAATTAAAAAACACAGGTAAATTAGCGATAATCAACTTATCAGGAAGAGGAGATAAGGATATGTCACGGGATTTATAAACTTTCAAAAGAAACTAAAAAACTCGGGATTGCACCCGAGTTTTTTGTTAAACAGGTTTTTAAAAATTAATTCAGCTTTTCTACATCTTCTAGAACTATGTTATCTATTTCAGTGTTCTCGCTGCCGTGTAGAACAGAAATATCTCCCGTGGTTTCAAATATAACTGCTTTTACATTTTTCATTTGATGGACGTTGGCTTCTCTTAGCTTTCCTAATAAATCATCTAAACTAACATTGCATTTCCTTAAATTTTCATCGATGATTTTACCATCTAGCATTAAGAACTGTGGTTTATTAGTAAGAAGCTTTTTAAAGAATATACTCTTTCTAATTAACAATGAAAAGAGTGTTTGCAAACTTATAATGCAGAATAGTGCTAAAGCTCCTTGTGTTAAATTTTGATTTTTATTTAAGATCACACTGGCCAATATTGAGCCGATAGCAATGGTAGATGCAAAATCAATACTACTCATTTTAGCGAAAGTACGTAAGCCAAATATTCTCGTTAATAAGATCATAATGGCAAAAATGCCAAAAACTGAAGCGATAATTAATACGGCGGAATAAAGCGTCATGTTTGAGTATTTTTGGATTTATTAAAATTCAACAAGAAATATTCCATTAGTTCATACTAACGCGATAAGTTCACTCTTTCTCTTGAAAGACTATTGTAGAATGCCTTGAGTGAATAGATTTTCGGAGGAGAATATTACGGGTATAAAAAAAGGTTTTACATTTCTGTAAAACCTTTTACTTAGTAGCGGGAGTTGGACTCGAACCA
>CAZKJO010000018.1:31801-39139 GCA_964553105.1 uncultured Weeksellaceae bacterium
CTTAGTAGCGGGAGTTGGACTCGAACCAACGACCTTCGGGTTATGAGCCCGACGAGATACCGACTTCTCCATCCCGCGCTATTGGACTGCAAATATACAAACGATTTTCAAACTACCAAATGTTTCTTCAAAAAAAAGTTTAATTAAAATACGTTTTTTATTCGACTAGATACTCTTCAACCTTCACTTTAGTGAAATTTTGCCCCATATCTGTAATATAAATAACACCTTCCTTTACTTCTACAAAGCTTTTATTTATAGCCATTTTGAGAACTCTATTAGCTTTGATTTCATCCCAATTAATATGCTCTTGTAAATGACTTACACTTTTTTCACTATTTTCTTCATGACTTTGTAAATGTATAAGTAAAGTCAGCAAAGAAATTTCTTGTCGCTTTCTTTTATGTCGTATTTTCTTGGTAAATCTTCCCTCTAAAGGTGAGAATAGATAAACTAATAAAAACAATATACCCAGAACTGCCATCATGCTACCAGCAATGGATGCATCTAAGCTGTGCGCTAACCAATAACCCGCAATTGCCGAAACCGCTCCAGAAATCATGGAAATGATTAACATCTGTTTTAAATCGTTGGTAAGTAAATAAGCTATAGCCGCAGGTACAATCATAAACCCAACTACTAACACAGATCCTACCGCATCGAATGCACCAACTATGGTTACTGAGGATAAGAACATCAACAAATAATGAATGATAACAGGGGAAAAGCCTAAAGTAGCAGCTAAACCAGCATCAAAGGATGAGATTTTTAATTCTTTGTAGAATAAAAGTAAAAGCGTAATGATAACTATAAAAATAATACCCATTACCCATAAAGCTTTAGGACCTAAATTTATATCGTTAAAGAAAAAACGATTAAACGGAGCAAAAGCTAATTCACCTAATAAAACGGCATCTGTGTCTAAGTGTACATCGCCGGCACTCCTGGTAATCATAATAATACCAATACTAAATAGAGCGGGGAAAACAATTCCAATGGAAGTATCTTCTTTAACGAGCTTAGTTTTCTGAATCCATTCGACTAAAAAAACGGTAAACATTCCCATGATGGCTGCCATTAAAATTAATAATGGAGAGTTTAAATCTTCTGTAATAAAGAATCCTAAAACAATTCCTGGTAGGATGGAATGGCTAATCGCGTCTGAAATCATGGCGATTTTTCTTAAGACCAGAAAAACACCCAGAATCGAACAACAAAGCGATACGAGAATGGCAATTAGTTGTATTTCTACTTGTGATAGACTCATTGTGTATATTGTTTTTCCTTATTGGCGAAATACTTAGCAATTAAACCACGTTGAGGTGCAAATAATAAAGAAATCAATACGATCAGGGAAACGATCAGAACAACCACTGGACCTGTGGGTAAATTTGATTCAGTAGCACTAATATAAGACCCGAATATGCCACTAAAAGCACCAATTATTGCTGCGATTCCTAGCATTTTTGATAGCGAATTAGTCCATTGTCTTGCTGCCGCTGCTGGCGCTAACAATAGTGAACTCATTAATACCACTCCAACGGTTTGTAATCCCATTACAATGATGATGACAATGAGTAAAGTCAACATTAAATTTATCTTGCGCACAGGAATATCTAATGTTTGAGCATATTCAGCGTCGAATATGAATATCTTTATTTCTTTCCAAAAAGTGAATACCAATAATAAAGACGGGATTAAAAAGCCTAACATAAATAATACATCCTTTTGCATTAAGGTGGAAGCTTGTCCAAAAAGGTATTTATCTAAACCAGCTTGATTGGCATCTTCCAAGGATTGAGTATAGGTTAAAAGCATCATTCCTACACCAAAGAAAACAGATAGAATGATACCTAAGGCGGTATCGGTTTTTAACCTAGAATTTTTAACGATATCATTTACGAAGTAGGATCCTAAAATTCCACATATAATGGCACCGGACAAAAGAACAAAACTTGATTTCTCACCAGTAAATAAATAGGCTAGGACAATTCCCGGAAGCGCAGCATGGGAAATAGCATCACCTAATAAACTTTGGTTTCTAAGAACGGCAAAGCTTCCTAAAATCCCACTGGTTGCACCTAATAAACCGGTTCCTAATGCGATAATCCAAAACGTTTTTTCAAATAAAACTTCCATCACTTTTCTGGATTTGTGAGTAAATAGGCAAACGAATGTTTGCTCCCGTAGGCCTTTTTTAAGTTTTCGGTGGTGAAAGTTGATGCCATCGAACCACAAGCAATCACTTTTACATTTAATAATAAAACCCAATTAAAATACTCAGGAACTGTATCCAAATCATGGTGTACCACGACTACGGTTTTTCCTTGTTCCTTTAACTCTTTTAAAAGTGCAATTATCGCTACTTCAGTAGTAGCATCTACTCCTTGAAAAGGTTCGTCCATAAAGTAAATATCAGCATCCTGAACTAGCGCACGAGCTAAGAAAACACGCTGTTGCTGTCCCCCCGAAAGTTGAGAAATTTGTCGATCTTTAAAATCCAACATCTCTAACTTACGCAATGCGTCTATGGCCTGTTCTTTCTCATTTTTTCCAGGTCTTTTAAACCAGCCAAGCTTTCCGTATGTTCCCATCAGCACAACATCTAGCACCTTTATTGGGAAATCCCAGTCTACACTACCGCGCTGAGGAACATAAGCGATTTTTTTCTTTTGATTGTCGTATGAATCTCCATTAATTGTGATAGTTCCAGCTAGTGGGTCAACCAAATTCATGATGGACTTGATTAAAGTGGATTTTCCAGCACCATTAGGCCCTACAATCGCCATCAAGACACCGTGTGGGATTTTTAAATCAATATCCCACAGCACAGGTTTTTGATGATAGGCAACTGTAAGATCGTCTACTTCTATGGCAAATTTATTCTGTGACATTTAATGCATTTACAATGGTTGACATATTATAAAGATACATTCCTAAGTAGGTTCCTTCAGGCGTACCTGAATTCCCTAATGAATCTGAATATAAAGTTCCACCTAAAACAACATCTTTGCCTTTTGCTTCTACTGCACTTTTTAAGGCAAGAATGGTTTGTTCTGGAACCGAGCTTTCTACAAAAATGGCGGGAACATCATTTTCGACAATGAAATTTGCTAGATCTAAAATATCTTTGGTTCCTGCCTCGGCGGTGGTTGTAATACCTTGTAAACCGACAACTTCAAAATCAAACTCTTTCCCGAAATAGGAAAAAGCATCATGAGCCGTTACGAGAATTCGCTTTTCTTTAGGCAGTTTTGAAGCAATTTCATTTAAATCTTCTTTCAAGGATTTTAGCTCTAAATCATAAAATCTCAAATTTTTTTCGAAAAACTCTTTATTCTGAGGTTGTAAAGCAGACAGTTGCTTGGTAACATATTTAGCTGCTAACCTCCAATTTTCAACTGAAAACCAAATGTGCGGATCATAATTACCCGCAAAATTAGCTGATGAAATTTTGTTGGCTTCGGGCAAACCATCGCTCAGCCCAAAAGTTTTATAACCAGATTTATTCATTTTCTCAAAAACGTCCACCATTTTACCTTCTAAATGAAGTCCATTATAGAATATGGCATCTGCCGTAGTTAGCTTAGAAACATCGCCTTCGCTGGCTTTATATAAATGCGGATCTACTCCAGCACCCATCAATCCTACAACTTCTATAGAATCACCACCAATCTGATGTAATAAATCAGATATCATGTTTGTGGTGGTAACAACCTTGAATTTGGTATTCTGTTTTTTCTCTTGACAGCTAAAAATAAGCATGATACAAGAAATAATGACCAAGTAACTAATCCCGTATTTTTTCATCTATTTAAAAGTTATTCTGCAAATATAATAAAATTGTTAGAGCAATCTAACAATTTTTACTGCTAAAGTAAATTGGTGCTTTAAGTCTAGGGTTTTTAAATAGACTTAGGATGATAATTTCTAAAACAAAATATTGAAATAAATTAGCGTAACAGTCGGCTTAAGGTTTCCAGAGCTTCATCCACTGAGCTTATATTCTTAATCTTAAGAATTAATGAAGGTAAATCACTACCGCGCACCGTTCTTTCTATTAAGCTCGCAAAGCTTGGATTTTGTGCTAAATATTGAATGATATGCTGAAATTGTTCTCCTTGATAAAATGGCGATTGTGTATTATTGATAAAGTATCCTGAAAGGATTTTTCCCTTCATGATGATTTTTTCTAAACCAAGTCTTTGCGCCAACCATTTCAGTTCAATAGATTTTAATAATTCAACAGCTTCGGTAGGTAAATCACCGAATCTATCAATTAATTTTTGTCGGAAAGATTCGAGTTGTTCTTCAGTTTCAATTTGGGTTATCTCTTGGTACAAGGACATTCTTTCTTCAACCGAATTCACATAATCATGAGGTAGTAGAAGTTCTAAGTCTGAATCTAAATTAAAGTCAGAAATATAATGATCCTTCTCTGGTTCATCTTCGAAAAGATCTTTAAAGTCAGGGGAATATTTTAGCTCTTCTATGGCTTCATTTAATATTTTTTGATAGGTTTCAAAGCCCATTTCTGCCATAAATCCACTTTGCTCACCACCCAATAAATTTCCAGCTCCACGAATTTCTAAATCTTTCATGGCAATGTTAAAACCAGATCCTAAATCACTGTATTGTTCAATTGCTTGAAGTCTTTTTCGAGCTTCGCTCGTTAATGTTACGAGTGGAGGTGTTACTAAATAACAAAAAGCTTTGCGATTACTTCTACCCACACGACCACGCATTTGATGAATGTCTGCCAAACCAAAATTCTGCGCATCTACAATAATTATTGTATTTGCATTGGGAACATCAACACCGCTTTCTACAATCGTTGTTGAAACTAAAACATCGAATTTACCTGCCATAAAATCAAGCATGGTTTTTTCTAATTTTTTTCCATCCATTTGTCCGTGGCCAATTCCAATTTTAGCCTCTGGAACTAATCGCTGAACCATTCCTGCGATATCTTTTAGTCCTGCAATTCTATTATAAATGATAAAAACCTGCCCACCACGCTGAAGTTCATAAAACACAGCATCGCGAATCACCTCTTCGTTTAAACCAATCAATTTAGTTTCAACCGGTTGTCGGTTAGGTGGTGGAGTTTTAATGATAGACAAATCACGTGCTGCCATCAATGAAAACTGTAGTGTTCTTGGAATCGGCGTGGCAGTCAATGTAATGGTATCTAAATGTGCTCTTAAAGTTTTTAATTTATCCTTGACAGAAACACCAAATTTATGCTCCTCATCTACAATCAATAAACCTAAATCCTTAAATTTTACATTTTTACTAACAATCTGATGAGTTCCGATGATGATTTCAATTTTACCATCCGCTAAATCTTTTAAGATTTCAGATTTTTGTTTGGCTGTTTTAAATCTATTTAAATATTCAATTCTAACTGGAAAATCAGTTAATCTTTCTTTAAAAGATCTCCAATGCTGGAAAGCCAAAATAGTAGTTGGAACCAAAACAGCCACTTGTTTTCCATCCGTAGCCGCCTTGAATGCAGCACGAATAGCAACCTCGGTTTTCCCGAATCCAACATCACCACAAATCAATCGATCCATAACCAACGGACTTTCCATATCGGCTTTCACATCCTCTGTGGCTTTCAATTGGTCTGGTGTGTCTTCATACATAAAAGATGCTTCTAACTCATTTTGCATATAGCCATCTTCCGAAAATTGGAATCCTTTTTCCATTTTTCGCTTAGCATATAGTTTAATTAAGTCGAATGCAACTTCCTTAACTTTTTTCTTGGTCTTATTCTTAAGGTTTTTCCATGCTGGCGAACCTAATTTATTAATGGTTGGTTCTTTTCCATCCTTGCCGGAAAACTTAGCGACTTTGTGCAACGAATGGATCGATACATATAATATATCATTATCACGATAAATCAATTTTATCGCCTCTTGCATAGTTCCATTGACATCGATTCGTTTTAAACCACCGAATTTCCCTACACCGTGATCTATATGTGTTACGAAATCGCCCACCTGCAAGCCTGTCAATTCCTTAAGCGTGATGCTTTCTTTCTTAGAAAAACTATTTCTTAAGTTGTATTTATGATAACGTTCAAAAATTTGATGATCGGTGTAGCAAGTGATTTTTAATTTATTATCTACAAATCCTGAATGAATCGTACTAATAATAGGATTGAATTGAACTTCACGGCCAATATCTTCAAAAATATCTTTAAACCTCTGAACCTGTTTTTCACCTGAACAGAAAATATAATTGGTATAGCCATCCTCAGACTTTTCTTGTAAGTCGTCTATCAATAAATCAAACTTTTTATGAAATGGAGGTTGAGGTGTCTGATGACTCTCGTAAGTATAGTGTGGCGTAAGCAAGGTTTGATTTGAAAGTTCAACCACAAATCTTGTATCTAATTCTTTTTTAAATTCAGTTTCTGTGGTAAATAGTTCTTCAGGTTCAGAGCGCTGGATATCTTGTGACAAATTTTTAAAAGCATCTTTAGCCTTTAAAAAAGTGTCTTCTAAATGCTTTGCAGTTAAGATTAAATTTGTTCCAACAATGCAAGTCGACTTAGGTAGGAATTCAAGGAAATTTTGTCTTTTTTCAAAGACCAATTTATTCTCAACATTGGCTACAATCGTAATTTTATTTACTTTCTCAATAGAAAGTTGGGTTTCGATATCAAACTTTCGAATGCTTTCTACTTCATCACCAAAGAATGAAATACGATAGGGGTTTTCATCTGAGAATGAAAAAATATCTATAATACCACCTCTTACCGAGAATTCGCCTGGCTCGGTTACAAAGTCAACTCGATGAAAATCATAATCGAATAAAACTTCGTTTAAGAAGTCAACAGAAATCTGTTCTCCAACTTTTAGTCTTTGAGTTTTATTAGATAAAGTAGCTTTGGTGACTACTTTTTCTGTAATAGCATTCGAATTAGATACAATAATACGTGGTTTTTTAGAAGATGAAAGTTTGTTTAAAACTTCGGTTCTTAAAACGACATTGGCATTATTAACTTCCTCGATTTCGTAAGGTCTACGATGCGAGGGAGGGAAATAAAGAACCGTGTTTTTATCAAAAATTTCCTCTAATTCATTCAGCGCATATGACGCCTCTTCAGGGTCGTCGTAGATAACCAATATAGATTGTTTTATTTCCTCGAACAGATTAGCAATCGTGAAGGATTTTGAAGAACCGATTAAGCCTTTAATTTGCAAACTACCGTCCTTATTTTCTTGATAAAATTCAATAGATTTTTGCACAAAATCAGAAGATTTGTGTAAAGTTTGAATTTCTTGCAGTGTAGTAATTTTCAAAACAAGACAAAATTAAGTAATTTTC
>CAZKJO010000018.1:39239-42355 GCA_964553105.1 uncultured Weeksellaceae bacterium
AATCTTAAATATTATCCGTTTGCCTCATTTTTAATCCTATACTTTGGACTAACAAACATTGCCTTTGCGCAAAAAGATGATAAATCCAAATATCCAGACATTGTAGTAGAAGCTTATTATTCTGGCTATTTCGATGTTTTTGAACAACTTTATGGCGGACAAGGTTTGAACTTTCCCGTACGAATGAACCCCAATAAGATTTTGGGGGAAAACAAAGATAAATGGTTTGTAAGCTTACCAAAAGACAGTTATATCATTCTGGAGTATACCGACAATGAAATTATAGACGCGCCCAATCAACCAGATATTATAGTAGTAGAGCACGGATGTTGTGATGAATGGGCAGAAATTTATGTCAGCAATGATGGAAAAGAATTCTCCTTTTTAGGAGTTGTCAATGATTGTGGTCAAGATAAATTAGATCTTGCTGATATTGGATACGATAAGCCCGTAAGATTCGTAAAGGTGGTAGGGCTCGATGTTAAATGTGCCTCGCCAGGTTTTGACTTAGTGTCTGTGCATGCATTGCCTGGCGCTAACAAGAGATTATATGTAGGAATGGATCAGGTAGAAGAGTATTTTGAAGAAGAAAGAACTGATGAAATTTTAATTCTTGAGAATGTTTATTTCGATACCGATGAGGATCAAATTCAATATAGCGGAACAGTGGACTTAAATAAGGTAATCAAAAAGCTGTTAGAATTTCCAGAGATAAAAATTAAAGTTTCGGGACACACAGATAATGTAGCAACTGCAGCATACAATCTTAATTTATCTAAACGAAGAGCAAAAGCCGTAAAGGAATACTTAATCCAAAATAATATAAACCCAAATCGCATAGAAATCGAAGGTTTTGGTTTAACCCGACCACTGCGCACCAATGAAACCGAAGATGGTAGAGCCCAAAATAGGAGAGTAGAGATTAGGCGTTTGAATTAAAATACAACATATATCAATAGAAAAAGGCAGCCAATTTTGACTGCCTTTAATATTTATTTTAAGTCCTTAGGATTACTTACTCTTATTGAAGTTTTCAATTCCTTCGTCCATCCATTTAATATAGGTGTCGATATTTAACTCAGTTCCCATTGGTTCGTTGAAGTGATTTAAATCCTCGTCAACGATTATATATAATGGCTGTGAATTCGATTGGAATTTTTCAATTTGATAAGCTGACCATTTATCACCAATCGTCTTAAGTTTTCTTCCTTTTGCTTCAGAATAAACTTTTTCCTCTTCTGGTAACTCAATCATTCTATCAACATAAAGCGAAGCTAAAACAACTTCCTCAGAAAGCTTAGCCATAACCTGTGGGTCAGACCAAACATTATCTTCAACTTTTCTACAGTTCGCACAAGCATCTCCTGTAAAGTCAATCATCACTGGTTTTCCTACTTTTTTAGCATACGCAAAAGCGTCATCTATGTCATAGAAAGCAGGGATTTGGTGTGGACCATAATGAGCATTTTCTGGGAGAGCAGCTGCATTGCTTGTTAATCCTCCTCCGCCAAAGAATCCTGTTGGAGACTCAGCATAGTTTTTAGGTGGAGTAAGTCCACTCAATAATTTAAGAGGTGCTCCCCATAAACCTGGAATCATATAGAATACAAATACAAAAGTTAAGATGGCAAACATTAATCTTGGAACTCCAATTTTGTTGTCATCAGAATCTAATGATAAACGGAACGCATTGATTAAATATAATCCCATCACAAAGAAAATTCCAATCCAAATAGATAAGAAAATTTCTCTTTCTAACCAGTGTGCTTGCCAAACTAAATCAGCGTTTGATAAGAATTTAAGGGCAAAGGCTAACTCAATAAAACCTAATGATACTTTTACTGTATTCAACCATCCACCAGAACTTGGTAATGAATTCAACCAACCTGGGAAGATTGCGAACAAAGTAAATGGTAAGGCTAAAGCCAGTGAGAATCCAAACATTCCAATAGCAGGTCCTAATAAAGCTCCTGTGTTAGCGGATTCCACTAATAAAGTACCAATAATGGGTCCTGTACAAGAGAACGAAACCAACGTTAAAGTTAACGCCATAAAGAAGATTCCGATTAATCCTCCTTTGTCAGCTCCTTTGTCTGCTTTATTAACCCACTTTGATGGCAAGGTAATCTCAAATGCTCCAAAGAATGAAATAGCAAAAATGATAAATAGTACAAAGAATGCTATATTCACCCAAGGGTTAGTTGCCAATGCATTCAATGCTCCTGGACCAAAAATAGCTGTAATAACTAATCCTAATGCAACATAAATTACGATAATTGAAATACCATAAATAAGAGCTTTAGTAATTCCACTACTTCTTGTTTTACTTTGTTTAGTAAACATACTTACCGTCAATGGAATCATTGGGAAAATACAAGGCATCAATAAAGCTGCAAATCCTCCTAAGAATCCAAAGATAAAAATCTCCCAAAAAGTGCGGTTTCCTTTATTTCCTGGCTCTTTTACACTCACCTTAGTTTCTGTGCTCGCAGCTTCATTTGTATTGTCTACATCTTGGTTTGCCGAAGATAAATCTGGCGCTGGTAAACTTACTGCTCCATCAGAACCCGAATCATCATCTGTGGTTTCTGAATCACTTGAAGTTATTTCATTCTTGTCATTTGCCGGCTCTTCATCTTCCTTGTCAGCGTCAGGTGTTTTGTTTTGAGTGGTTGAATTTTTAGGCTTAAGATCAAAATTAAATGTTTTATAATCTGGCGCTAAACAACCTTCGTCATTACAAACTTGAAACATGATTTCAACTTCTGCCTTGGTGGCTTTGTCTACTTCAACTTTCTGAATAAATGTAACTTTACCACCGTAGTATTGCTCACGCGCATTAATCAGTTCATTAAAAACATCTAATAGTTTCCCTTTTTCTTGAATTCCACCAACAAGCTTTATGTCTTTGTTGTCCGACCAAGTAAAAGAAGTCGGAATCCCAACTCCACCAGAATCCTCGCCTTGCTTTGTAGAGTAAACATGCCAAGTATCCTCAAGGATAGCAGTCATGTGAATCTCAAATGTGTTGTCGTTGATTTGTTTAGATTCAGAAGTCCATTTGATTGGATTCAGAATTTGGGAAAATGCGAAAAAATGAAGGACAATGAATAATA
>CAZKJO010000019.1:0-38898 GCA_964553105.1 uncultured Weeksellaceae bacterium
CAAAGACTATTTATTATTGTCAGAATTGTGGCGCACAACATGCTACATGGATGGGAAAGTGCTCACAATGTGGAGAGTGGAATACTATTGTAGAAGAAGTTGTGGAGAAGAATGCAAAGAAAACTCCATGGCAAGAGGACAATACCAAAAAACCTGTTTTATTTAATATTAAGGATATTCCCGAAACTAGCGAAACGAGAATCATTACGCATAATGATGAGCTAGATCGTGTTTTAGGAGGTGGAATTGTTTTAGGTTCAGTGATTTTATTGGGTGGAGAACCGGGAATCGGAAAATCAACCCTATTATTACAAGTTGCTTTAAGCCTTAAACATTTAAAGGTTTTATATGTTTCTGGTGAGGAAAGTGCTTCTCAAATTAAATTACGCGCAGAGAGAATTGGTATCGAAACAGAAGATTGCTATATCTTAACCGAAACTCAAACCCAAAAAATCTTTAAACAAGCCAAAAGCATACAACCTCAGATTTTGATTATTGATTCTATTCAAACGCTACAATCTGAATATGTAGAATCCTCGCCAGGGAGTGTTTCACAAATTAGAGAGTGTACTTCTGAACTTATAAAATTTGCAAAAACGACCAATGTTCCAGTTATTTTGGTGGGACACATCACCAAAGAAGGTTCGATTGCTGGTCCTAAAATTTTGGAACACATGGTAGATGTGGTGTTGCAATTTGAGGGCGAAAGAAATCATCTCTACAGATTATTACGAGCTCAGAAAAACAGATTTGGCTCTACCGCCGAATTGGGTATTTATGAAATGCAAGGTTCAGGTTTACGAGAAGTCACCAATCCCTCTGAAGTTTTGATTTCGCCCAAAGACATTCCACTCAGTGGAAATGCAATTGCGGCCACATTAGAAGGTATTCGTCCGATGTTAATTGAGATTCAGGCATTGGTGAGTACAGCGGTGTATGGCACACCTCAGCGTTCTACCACGGGATTCGACATCAAAAGATTGAACATGTTACTCGCTGTTTTAGAAAAACGAGCTGGTTTTCAGTTAGGTTCGAAAGACGTTTTCCTAAATATTACGGGTGGAATTCGGGTAGATGATCCCGCGATTGATTTGGCGGTTTTATGCGCTATTTTATCTTCTTATGAAAATGAGCCTTTGCCAGATAATTGTTGTTTTGCAGGAGAAATCGGTTTAAGTGGTGAAGTGCGTCCGGTGAATCGCATAGAAAAACGAATCATTGAAGCCGAAAAGTTGGGTTATGATGTAATTTTTATTTCAAAACATAATAAAGTTAAGACTTCTAATTTTCAGATTCGGGTAGAAATGCTGGGAACTGTTGGGGATTTGTACCGTATGCTTTTTTGAGCTTTAAATTCTGAATTTAATTCATAAAGTTATAGATACGAAGCGCAATAGGGATAGCAGCAAGTAGCCCACAGCGAAAGCACGCAAACAAAAAAAGGCACAAAAGAGTGGAGTCCCTTAGGACAAACTCCTTTTGTGCCTCTTTTTTGTAAGTGATTTTGCGAGGACTACTGCGGATAGCCCGCAATTGCCCTAAATATATTATAAATTATGCACCATTTCTGACACCATATGCGCTGCTAATCGTGCCGTTCTATTGTCGATATCGTATTCTGGGTTATACTCGGCAACATCCATTAACCTCACCTTATTTGATCCAAGAATATGTTTTAGAATTCCTTTCACTTGGAAAGCATTTAGTCCATTAGCCGCTGGAGCGCTAACACCAGGTGCATAGGCTGCATCGAATACATCCATGTCCAGGCTCAGATATATAGCATCTACTTTCTCTAAGAATGCATCGATAGCAATCGACCATGCACGTCTATCTTCGTGGATTTGATCTGCTAAAACATAAGTTGCTTTTAATTCGTCTGCTCTTTGGAAAATCGCCTTGGTATTGGCTGTTTTCTGAACTCCTAAACACATGTAGTTGAACTCTCTATTATTCTTTTCACAGAATTGGGACATTTCATAAAAACCTGTTCCTGAATTGGTATCAGGATGTGGTAAACGCAAATCAAAATGTGCATCGATGTTAATGATTCCTATCTTTTTGTATTTGTCACTAAGCGCCAAAAAGTTACCATATGCCACTTCATGACCTCCTCCCAAAACTAGGGGATAGGTTTTTTTAGCAATTAAATTTTTAAGAATTTGCACTTGCTCATCGCGTGCTTCCTCTAAATCATTACCTACACATACCACGTTTCCGTAATCGTATAAAGCGTTAACATCTGAATCTTGCTGTGGCAAAATAGATAGCATTTTTCTAATGGCATCTGGCGCCTTAGCCGCTCCAACTCTCCCTTTATTTCTTCTAACACCTTCGTCTGATGCAAAACCTAAAAAGACAACAGATTTTTCTAAATAAGCTTGGTGCCCTTTTGGGAATTCCTTGACAAGTTGATGCCATCTTTTCCCTAACATTCCGTCTTCTACATCCACACGACCGTGCCAATGCGATTTATCGAAAGGTTTAATCATAGTTTTCTAATTTTAGCCCAAATTTAACGAAATGCTTTCTATTTTAAACACATTTCTATAAGTCTTATGTAAACTAGAAATTAAGCATTGTCGCGTGGCTGGTGTTTTTCTTTTCTTTGTTCCACCTGTGGATTCACTTGCTTTCCATCGGTAGCCTTCTCGTTAATCGCCTTTTCTTCTAGACTTTTGTTTACTTTTCTTTCTTCTGGGTTAACGTTCTTATCCTTATTCATAATAATATAATTAACCTTAAAGCTTCAAGAATTATTCCGATATCAAGAAATAACACCTGATCCAATCAATTCTTGGCCGTCGTACCAAGCAACAAATTGCCCTGAAGTGATGGCACTTGGCGCTTCGTCGAACTCTACATACAATCCATTGTCGAATTGGTGTAGGCTTGCTTTTCTCAAAGGCTGACGATAACGAATTCTCGCCATATACACTTTAGTTTCACCTGGTTTTAATGCCAAATCTTCTCTCACCCAATGTAATTCTGCATTAGATACAAATAATGCTTTCTTAAACAACCCAGGATGATCAGCACCTTGACCTGCGTAGATAATATTTTTCTCAACGTCTGTAGAAATCACAAATAATGGTTCTAGCATTCCGCCAACGCCTAAACCTTTTCTTTGTCCAACGGTAAAGAAATGAGCTCCATTATGTTTTCCAACGATTTTGCCGTCATTCGCATCATAAGTATAATCCTTAGCAAGGAAAGCTAATCTTTCTTTTTCAGTTTCGAACTCAGTTTTTTGTGGTAAATCTTTATAGAAATCTTTTGTGATTTCTATGATAACACCATCTTTTGGTTTTAATTGCTGTTGTAGAAAGTCAGGTAAACTCACTTTTCCGATGAAGCACAAACCTTGTGAATCTTTTTTTTCTGCTGTAACTAATTCTTGCTCTTTGGCAATTTTTCTTACTTCAGATTTATCTAAATGCCCAATTGGGAACAAAGCTTTTGATAGCTGTTCTTGATTTAATTGGCATAAAAAATATGACTGATCTTTATTTTTATCGTGTCCGGCAAGAAGTTGATAAATTTCTTCACCATCTTTTTCTATCATTCCTTTTTGACAATAATGTCCTGTGGCAACATAATCAGCTCCTAGTTCTAAGGCTGTTTTTAAGAAAATATCGAATTTGATTTCACGATTACATAAAACATCAGGGTTTGGTGTTCTACCAATCTGATATTCGTTGAACATATAATCAACGATTCGTTCTTTATAAATCTCGCTTAAATCAATTACCTGAAATGGAATTCCTAGTTTTTCTGCAACCAACAAAGCATCTGCACTATCCTCAATCCATGGACATTCATCGTCTAAAATCACCGATGAATCATTCCAATTTCTCATGAATAGTCCGATCACATCATAACCTTGCTGTTGCAATAAATATGCGGATACACTACTATCTACACCTCCCGAAAGTCCTATGACTACTTTTTTACCTTTCACCGCTTTTAAATTCAAGTTGCAAAGTTACAGCTTTATTAGTTTTAATGACAAAATCCTTGGTCTTTAGGATTTATTTAATGAATATTCAAGGTTTTGTGAGTGCGACGAATCGCCTCTTGATTTTTATATTCTATCCAATCATTACCTTTTAACTTTCGCATCACGCTATCATAATGTCGCATGAAAATAACATTATATAAAGCTTCGGCTAAATGATTAGGTCTCTTGGCGATCGATCGTAAACTCATAGAAAAACCTGGCGTTATGTATTTCATATAATGCCAATAAGCTTCTGGCATATAGAGCATTTCGCCATGAGAGAGTGTAGTTTTATAAGGCTTAAGATTCTTTAACGCTGGAAATTTCTCAAAATCTGGATGATCGAAATCTATGTCTTCACGACATATTACCGAGTGTGGGATTTTGTACATGAATTTGGTTTGACTGGGTGGAACTAAAATGCATTCCTTTTCTCCATTAAAATGAAAGTGGAATATATTAGCCAAATCAATATCATAATGCATAAACACATTACTACCTGCCCCTCCGAAAAACAGCATAGGCAAATCTTTCATTATTTTCAATCCTAAATCTGGATATTTATAATCTTGTTGAAGCTGTGGAACTTCCTTCATTAAATTATAGAGAAAAATACGCAAATCGGTAGGTTCTGATTTCAATAAATCGACATATTCGGCTAAACTCATATTAGCTTTTGGTTCATTAAAACCATCCTCGGCTCTTACAGGTTCACTATTATATAAAGGAACAATTTTTTCACCAGCAATTTCTTTGATATAATCTAAATTCCACTTAGCATAAGCAGGCCAATCTTGTGTAATATTCTTAATAACAACTGGCTTTTGAGGTTTATAATAATTTTCTATAAACCCCTGCTTATCAATAAAATCAATTCTATCTATAGACTTAAAATCAAACTGCATTTTCGTGAATTAACCCACAAATTTACATTAAATTAATATCTGTGAATAAAACTTTAAGATTTGATTTAATTCTTTTAAGAAATCATAAAGATATTATTGAGTTAAGTTAGAGGTCTATATTTAGTTTCATTCTTTAAAAACGAGACACATTAATTATCTTTACCACATGAAATCCCTTACAGAAGAAAACTATCTAAAAGCCTTGTTTATGCTTTCCCAGAAAAGCCCAGATGTTTCTGTGAATGAATTAAGCAAAGAATTGGATATTACGATGCCCACTGTAACCGCAATGATGAAGCGATTTGCTAAGAAAAACTGGGTTATTTACGAGAGCTATAAACCCATTAGACTTTCTGAAGAAGGAGCTAAAGAGGCGGCCTTAATCGTTAGAAAACATCGTTTAACCGAAATGTTTTTAGTGGATGTGATGGATTTTGGTTGGGCAGATGTACACGAAGTAGCAGAGCAAATTGAACACATAGAATCACCTATGTTTTTTGATAAAATGGATAAAATGCTCAACTACCCTAAGGTAGATCCACACGGCTCGCCTATTCCTGATAAACATGGAAATACAATTGAATTAAATTACAGCAAACTTTCGGATTGCAAAACGGGAGATATCGTTATTTTTAGAGCAGTTGAGAATTCAACTGATGATTTTTTAACATTTTTAAATGATAGAAATCTAGCTTTACAAACTAAACTTCATATCAAGTCTGTTGAATCATTCGATAATAGTATGTTGGTTGAATATAATGATAGAACCTACACCTTTAGCAAAAAAGCTTGTGAAATGATGTTAGTTGAAAAAACATCTTAAAATTTAAAATATTAGATAAAGAAAAGCGGGAACTTCGATCAAAAATTCCCGCTTTTTTTATTATAAAGTATAGAGCTATTTATAGAATAAATTTACATTTCTCCTCATCATAACCAAACATACCTTTTTCTTTAATAATCGCTGCTACATCACCTGGCAAACTTCCTTCCCATCCTGTCTCACAATTATTAATTTGTTTAAGAATCTTTCTAGAGTGAATTTTCAAGTTTTCAGGATTATAATCTTCTATATCTTGAATCTTATCATTTAATTTAAAGAATTTATATAAATCCTTCAAATGATCACTAACTTTTAAGTTTTGAGCAGTTAACAATTCATTGGATTCTTTTTCAAGGTAAGGGTATAGATAAACCTTTACATTACGTTTAAATAACTTACCGAAGGCCTCCATAATTCCACCACTCAAATCAGAATAATACTCTTCTTTAAAGACAGCTAATAAGTTATTGACTCCCATGGCCAGTCCAATTTGAGTTCTATTTCTGGTATATTCAGAGAAATAGTCCACCAATTTGTAATACTCTTGATAATTTGAAATCAATACATTATAGCCCAGTTTACATAAAATATCTGCTCTGTTTAAAAAATCCCTTTCATCAATTTCACCTTCTTGTCTTAGGTTGGTTAATGTAATCTCAAATAAGACTTGTAAATTCTCATCTGTAATTTGAGGATGGTCTTTTCTAAACATATCCAAGCCACTATGCAACATATCGATATTTACGTTGGTAACCGGCCTGAAACTTCCGCGCATCGCGAAAATATCCTTTTTGTAAAGTAAATCCGCTGGAAGAATATTATAACCGTCTGGCCCAAACATTACCGCCTCGGTCATTTCGTTTCTCAATAGGTGCAAGCTCATCAAGCGATTGTCTACATAACGGAATCTAGGGCCTGAGAAATTGATCATATCAATCTCCAACTGATCTTTATCTAAAGTATCATACAACGAAACGACTAATTCTCTTGGATTGTCCGTGTGATGATAAGCTCCATAAATTAAGTTGACGCCTAAGACACCTAATGTTTCTTGTTGTAATTGAGCTGAGTTTTCCTTGAACCTAACGTGTAGTACAATATTATTGTACCCCTCATTAGGCGCTGCCTGGAACCTAAGTCCAACCCAACCATGACCTTTATATTTTTTCGCATAGTCTATGGTTGTCACAGTATTAGCATAACTAAAGAAACTTTTTCCAGCATGTTGTTCCTTATCTAAACGCTCTTCCATAAGACCAATTTCGTGGTCTAACATTTTGTTGAGTCGATCTTCTGTTACGTATCTCCCATCGTACTCTTTACCATAAATTGCATCACTAAAATCTTTATCATAAGCAGACATTGCTTTTGCAAGCGTACCAGATGCTCCACCCGCACGATAAAAAAACCTAACTGTTTCTTGTCCAGCACCAATTTCCGCAAAGGTACCATAGATGTTGCGGTCTAAATTAATTTTCAGGGCTTTTTGCTTTGGAGTTAGCTCTCTAAGAATTTGAGACATAGCTTTTCTAGAATGAATTATATTGGGTAAATTTACCAAAATTATGTCGGATAATTCGAATCAGTTTATATTTTTAGGAACAGGAACTTCACAAGGCGTTCCCGTAATCGGCTGCACAGATCCGGTATGTCTCTCTAATGACCCGAGAGACAAAAGGTTACGCGCTTCGGCCATGGTAATATACAAGGGCATGCACATTTTGATTGATTGTGGCCCAGATTTTAGACAGCAGATGTTACGTGAAAACTTGAGCGATGTCGATGCAATTTTAATTACGCATGAACATAATGATCACATTATTGGATTAGATGATGTGCGTCCGCTTAATTTTAAAATGAAAAAAGACATGCCAATCTATGGTATGCCACGTGTTTTAGATGACATAGAGCACAGATTTCCCTATGTTTTTTCAGCAGTTAAATATCCTGGGACTCCTTCTATTGAATTAAAACCAATCGCCAATGATAAGTTTAATATTAATGGCGTGGAAATTATTCCATTACCTGTGAAACACGGTAATTTAGAAATATATGGCTATCGTATTGGGAATATGGCTTACTTAACAGATATAAGTGAGATACCAGAGGGAACCATGAAATTATTAGAAGGCTTAGACATTCTGATAATTGATGCGCTCAGAAAAGAATTTAGCCATCATTCTCATCTCATTTTGGATGAGTCAATCGATTATGCTAAAAGGATAAAAGCAAAAAAAACCTATTTCACACATATTAGTTATGAAATGGGTTTTTATGAAGAAGTGGAAAAAGAATTACCACCTCATATGCATTTAGGTTATGATGGTTTAATATTGAATTTTAGTTAAGATAAGAGTTTAGCTTATATATCTTCGAAGCTAATATCAGTAAACTTATTCAGATCATCTTTTGAATCTTGTTGTGTCTCATTTGAGTCAAGTTTTTCATTATAATCTGGTTGATGTCTTTCAGAGATTACTTCCTCTCCTTTTTCTCTTGTAATAAAATCCGTTGCCTCTTCTAAGTGTTCCTTAAAGCTCTCAAAGTCTTCTTTATACAAATAAATTTTATGCTTCTTGAAGTAGAAAGTTCCATCTTCATTAGAATTCTTTTTACTTTCTGTAATCGTTAAGTAATAATCGCCGGCGCGAGTTTCTCTAACATCAAAAAAATAAGTTCTTCTTCCTGCTCTAAGTGATTTTGAGAATATCTCTTCGTGTGAATTTTTCTCATTATTATCCATATCCGTCATCTTACAAAATTCTAACATGTTAAACTATTACAAACAAAACTATAAATTTTAATAAAATTAAAAAATATTTCAAATAGAAATTAAACTCCTTAAAAGCTATTTATTTAGATTCTAATTAAAGGAATTAGCAATCTTTTGAGCATATCGAACACAACCTTACTAAACTATGAATTATAAGGATTTAATTGCATCTCTAAATTCAGCTTCATCCTTTTTAATTTGAGCGACAAGATGATTTTTACTTTCGAATTTTCTCTCATCACGAATTCTAGAGATAAGCTCAACTCGGATTTCCTCCTCATATAAATCACCAGAGAAGTCTAGAATGAATACCTCTACCCTATGCTGAATATTATCTATAGTAGGTCTGAATCCAATATTCATAAGGCCATAGTAATTCTTATGATTTATTTCTAGTTGGACGCCATAAACTCCATCTTTAGGAATTAATTTAAGCTTATCTACCTCTAAATTTATCGTTGGAAAGCCTAAAGTTTTCCCGATACCATCCCCGTGAATAACTTTGCCTCTTATACTATAGGCATAGCCTAAGGCATCATTTGCATAAGTCAGGTTACCCTCTAATAGCGCATTTCTAATTTTCGTTGAACTGATAGGACGATCTCCTTCTATAATGGCCTCTAGCTGAACTACATTAAATTGATATAAATCTGATAATTCCTCTAATAGCTCAAAACTTCCTTCTCTATTTCTACCAAATCGATGATCGTAACCTATTATTAAGGTGTGTACATTTAATTGCCCCACTAAAAAATCTCTCACAAACTCGATAGAAGACATTCGAGAGAAATCATGATCAAAAGGTTGGACATATAATAGGTCGAGATTAAATCTCTCCAACAAACGAATTTTTTCGTCGTGCAGGGTAAGGAGTTTTAAATCATAGTCTTGATGTAAAACCAGTCTTGGATGTGGCCAAAAAGTGAGCAAACAAGATTTGGCATTGGTATCCTTTGTTATTTCATTCAGATATCGAATAATCTTTTGATGGCCTTTGTGCACACCATCGAACATTCCCAAGGTCAAAATTGTCCTTTGATTTTCGGGTATCTTTTGAATATGTGGTATTACGTCCATATAAGCTTGGCAAATTTATCAATTCTAAAATTATAAAAACAATTTATTATAGGAATTCGATAATCACTAAAGCTAATGGATAATGATTTATAAGATGGAGTCGCGATATTAAGGCTTCTAATAAGGATATAAATTAAGGATATGATAAATATCCTAATTTTGGATTCAGTTAACTCAAAAAAAACCATATATTTGCACAAAATTTTATAGAAGTACCTAATTTAATACAAATGGCACATAACACAGGAAAAATTGCTCAGATTATTGGACCCGTAATCGACGTTGTTTTTGATAAAGTAGAAGAATTACCTAACATTTATGACTCATTAGAGGTTTTAAAAGAAAATGGTGAGAACTTGATTCTAGAGGTAGAACAGCACATCGGTCAAGATACCGTAAGATGTATATCTATGGATTCAACAGACGGATTACAAAGAGGACAAAAAGTAATTACTACAGGTCAACCTATTGCCATGCCAATTGGCGAGGAAATTAAAGGTAGATTATTTAATGTTGTAGGTAATGCTATTGATGGATTAGGGAACTTAGATAAGACTAATTCTTTACCTATTCACCGTCCGGCTCCTAAATTCGAGGATTTAACGACAGCTTCAGAAATTTTATTTACAGGTATTAAGGTAATCGACTTAATTGAGCCATATGCAAAAGGTGGTAAGATTGGTCTATTCGGTGGTGCTGGTGTTGGTAAAACAGTATTAATACAGGAGCTAATTAACAACATTGCAAAAGGACACGGAGGTTTATCTGTATTCGCAGGTGTTGGAGAGAGAACTCGTGAGGGTAATGACTTATTACGTGAGATGTTAGAGTCTGGTATTATTAGATACGGCGATGACTTTAGGCAATCTATGGAAGAAGGCGGATGGGATTTATCTAAAGTTGATAGAGAAGAATTAAAAGAATCTAAAGCTACCTTCGTATTCGGACAGATGAACGAACCTCCAGGAGCACGTGCTCGTGTTGCTTTATCAGGCCTTACATTAGCTGAATACTATCGTGATGGTGACGGAGAAGGACAAGGACGTGACGTATTATTCTTCGTTGATAACATCTTCCGTTTTACTCAGGCTGGTTCTGAGGTATCTGCATTATTAGGTCGTATGCCTTCTGCGGTAGGTTATCAACCAACTTTAGCAACTGAGATGGGTGCGATGCAAGAGCGTATTACTTCAACCAAAAACGGATCTATTACATCGGTACAGGCGGTTTACGTACCTGCGGATGACTTGACTGACCCTGCTCCAGCAACAACATTCGCTCACTTGGATGCTACAACGGTATTGTCTCGTAAAATTGCTTCATTAGGTATTTATCCAGCGGTGGACCCATTAGATTCTACATCAAGAATTTTGACTCCAGAAATCGTTGGTAAAGAGCACTACGACACTGCACAAAGAGTAAAAGAAATTCTACAAAGATATAAAGCACTACAAGATATTATTGCGATTCTTGGTATGGAGGAGCTTTCAGAAGAGGATAAATTAGTTGTACACAGAGCAAGACGTGTACAGAGATTCCTTTCTCAGCCTTTCCACGTAGCAGAGCAATTTACAGGTATTCCAGGTGTATTAGTTGACATTAAAGACACAATCAAAGGATTCAATATGATCTTAGACGGAGAAGTTGACCAATATCCAGAGGCTGCATTCAACTTGAGAGGTTCTATCGAAGAAGCTATCGAGGCAGGTGAGAAAATGTTAGCAGAAGTATAATAAAATTATTATGGCATTAAAATTACAAATCATAACTCCAGAGTATGTGATTTTCGATGGCGAGGTTGACTCGGTTATTGTTCCAGGAAAAATGGGACAGTTCCAAATGTTAGAAAACCACGCGGCTATTGTTTCTACTTTAGAAGCAGGCAAAATCGAGATTCATACACATACAACAGAGTTTGTAGATTACAACAACGAAGACGGAATGTTAGAAATGTCTCCAAGCGATTCAAAAGTAATGTTCCTACCTGTTAACGGTGGTATCGTTGAAATGAACAATAATAAATGTATTATTCTAGCTGAATAACACAAATTATATAAAACTAAAAAATCCACAAATTTCGATTTGTGGATTTTTTTATGCTTTAAACTTTGCTTTTATTCAATAATTTTAATTATTCCTGCTCTTCAGCTAAATGATCATAGTAGTTGAATAAGTAATTATTGTACGGGAATCTAGTTTCATGGATTCCTTTGATTTCTTCGTACATCAACTTTCTTAATTCTTCTAAATTCGTTCCTTTTACTGCAGAAATAAAGATACTTGGATCTTGTGATTTATTCACCCACATTCTCTTTAACTCCTCTAGCGTATAATTATCTTCTAATACTTCATCATCTGCAACAGCTTCTTTTTTGGCTTGTTTAAACTGATCAATCTTATTAAACACAAGAATCGTTGGCTTATCTCTACTATCGATATCCTCCAAAGTTTCATTTACAGATCTAATATGATCTTCAAAGCTAGGATGTGAAATATCAATCACATGCACAATCAAATCGGCCTCTCTCACCTCGTCTAAGGTTGATTTAAAGGATTCAACTAATTGCGTAGGCAACTTTCTAATGAACCCAACCGTATCGGTTAAAAGGAATGGTAAATTACCAATCACTACTTTCCTAACCGTGGTATCTAAGGTAGCAAAGAGTTTATCTTCGGCAAACACATCAGATTTACTCAAAACATTCATCAAGGTAGATTTACCAACGTTGGTATATCCAACCAAAGCAACACGCACCAATTGTCCGCGATTGCTACGTTGTGTAGCCATTTGCTTATCAATTTTTTCTAACTTTTTCTTAAGCAAGGTTATCCTATCACGAATAATACGTCTATCCGTCTCAATCTCTGTTTCACCAGGTCCACGCATACCAATACCACCACGTTGACGCTCCAAGTGAGTCCACATTCGCGTCAGGCGCGGCAATAAATATTCATATTGAGCTAACTCCACCTGCGTTCTCGCATAAGAGGTTTGGGCTCTTTGTGCGAAAATATCAAGAATTAAGTTGGTTCTATCCATAATCTTAATCTCCATCAACTTCTCAATGTTTTTCAACTGAGAGGGTGTCAATTCGTCATCAAAGATTAATGTATCTACCTCGTTTTCTTGAACGTATTCTTTTATTTCTTTTAATTTCCCGCTACCTACGAAGTATTTAGCGTCTGGTTGGGAAAGCTTTTGTGTATAACGCGCCAAAGTTTCGGCCCCTGCTGTATAGGCTAGGAACTCTAGTTCGTCCATGTATTCTTGTAATTTTTCTTCTGGCTGGTCTTGCGTAATTAACCCGACCAAAACCACGCGCTCATACTGAGCCTCTTTCTTTTCTAGCATATGACACAAATATATCAAAAACTGTGCTGTAATCTTATAACATAATTATTGGATTTTGGATGTCAGTATGTAATTTTTGTAAAATATTATTTTAAAATCATTTCCATAATTAACATATACCTTCTATCAATTAAGAGCGAAGCTGCGAAAGGGATTGACGTGAAAATCCTTTTGTTGATTTGGAGCTACAAAAAACAAAATAAAAAAGCGACCTTAGAAGCTCTTTTTATGCGATTTTTTGTCTCTGAATCAGCAAAAGATTGGAACAAAAAGCCCGATTTTAGTTTTGTCGAAACATTGACAAAACTAAAATTCGCCCTAAAAACCATCAGCTTATTAGACTATAGATTTGATTTAAATTCAAGCTAATTTTGAATCAAAAACTTTGTCCTACAGTATCGCGTAAATTCTTACCTTATTTTTATCTTTTCTCATTATCTTTGTCAACCTAAGAATTATTTATGGTAAACATTAGTCTTCCCGACGGTAGCATTCGCTCTTTTGAAAGTCCGGTTACTCCTATGGAAGTAGCCAAGGACATTAGCGAAGGTTTAGCGAGAAACGTTATTTCTGCTTTGGTAAACGAACAACAAGTTGAGGTGAATACACCTATCACCGAAGATAGCCAATTAACACTTTTGACCTGGAACGATGATTTAGGTAAGAAAGCATTTTGGCACTCATCGGCTCACCTTTTGGCGCAAGCAATTCTTGAATTCTTCCCAAATGCTAAACTTACCATCGGACCGGCGATTGATAATGGTTTTTACTATGATGTAGATTTTGGAGATACGCCTCTTTCTGAGAAGGATTTCGAGAAAATCGAAAAGAAAATGCTTGAAAACGCTAAAAAGAAAAGCGAATTCAATTTATATCCTGTTTCTAAGGCAGAGGCTTTGGAAATGTATAAGGATAATCCATTCAAAACGGAGTTGATTGAAAACTTAGAGGATGGTGAAATCACATTCTGTTCGCATGACAATTTTACAGATTTATGTCGTGGTGGCCACATTCCGAATACGTCCATCATTAAGGCCGTTAAAATTCTTAACGCTGCTGGTGCATACTGGCGCGGAGATGAGAAAAACAAACAGTTAACGCGTGTTTATGGGATCTCATTTCCAAAACAAAAAGAATTAAAAGAATATTTACATAACCTAGAAGAGGCTAAAAAACGTGACCATAGAAAAATTGGTAAGGAACTAGGCATCTTCACATTCTCTGAAAAAGTTGGAGCTGGTTTACCCCTTTGGTTGCCAAAAGGTGCTGCGTTGAGAAGAAAATTAGAAAATTTCTTGATGCGTGCACAGCAAAAAGCTGGTTATGAAATGGTGGTAACACCTCATATTGGTGGTAAGGAGTTGTACATCACTTCTGGTCACTACGAAAAATATGGTGAGGATAGTTTTAGACCTATTACTACACCAAACGAGGGCGAAGAGTTCATGCTAAAACCAATGAACTGTCCACATCACTGCGAGATTTACAAAAGCTCCCAATGGTCTTATCGTGATTTACCTAAACGATTTGCAGAATTTGGAACGGTTTATCGTTATGAGCAATCTGGTGAGTTACACGGTTTGACACGTGTGCGTGGATTTACACAAGATGATGCACATATTTTCTGTACTCCTGACCAGTTGTTAGAAGAGTTCAAAAAAGTAATTGACTTAGTATTATATGTATTTGGCTCTCTAGGTTTTGAAGATTTCTCAACGCAAATTTCATTGAGAGATAAAGACAATAGAGAAAAGTATATTGGTTCTGACGAAGATTGGGACAAGGCTGAAAATGCTATTAAGCAAGCTGTAGAGGAAAAAGGCTTAAAGGCTGTTGTAGAATATGGTGAAGCTGCATTCTACGGTCCTAAACTAGACTTCATGGTGAAGGATGCTTTAGGAAGAAGTTGGCAATTAGGAACGATTCAAGTGGATTATAATTTACCTAAGAGATTTGATTTAACTTACATTGGATCTGATGGTGATAAGCATCGTCCTGTGATGATTCACAGAGCTCCATTTGGTTCGTTAGAAAGATTTATTGCAATTTTAATAGAGAACACTGCAGGTGAATTCCCTATGTGGTTGACGCCAGAGCAGTTTATCATTCTACCAATTAGCGATAAGTACTTAGAATACAGTAAAAAAGTTTTAAATTCCATAGAAAATTCCGATATTTGCGGGCTGATTGACGGCAGAGCCGAAAAAACAGGAAGGAAAATTCGCGATGCAGAGGTAGGGAAAATCCCTTATATGTTGATTGTAGGCGAAAAGGAAGAAGAAAGCAATACGGTTTCTGTTAGGAAACACGGCAAGGGAGATTTAGGAACATTCACGATGGAAGAGTTCAAAAGTCGTCTCGAAAAAGAAATGAGAGTATAACCAAAACTATATAGATTATCGCAATAAGAAGACGTGGTGGATACCGACCACCAAGAAGACAACAGGAAGATCAACACAAAATAAACGAGAACATTCGTGTTCCAGAAGTTCGTGTTGTAGGTGATATAGAAGACCTAAAGATAGGTGTCTATAAAACTAAAGATGCATTAGCATTAGCCAAGGAAAACGAATTAGACCTTGTGTTAATTACCGAGAATGCAAAGCCTCCAGTAGCCAAAATTTTGGACTACAAAAAATTCTTATATGACCAAAAGAAGCGTCAGAAGGAAATGAAGGCCAAACAAACTAAGGTAACGATTAAAGAAATTCGATTCGGCCCTAATACGGACGAGCATGATTATGAATTCAAAAAACGTCATGCAGAAGGCTTCCTTAAAGATGGATCTAAGTTAAAAGCCTATGTTTTCTTCAAAGGTCGTTCTATTGTGTTTAAGGATCAAGGAGAAATCTTGTTGCTTAAATTAGCACAGGATTTAGAAGAGTTTGGTAAAGTAGAGCAAATGCCAAAATTAGAAGGAAAGAGAATGATTATGATGATGGCTCCTAAAAAGTAATTTTTAGTTCCATTTAAATAATCAAACAAATAAAAAGGCACAAGAAGAAATCGCTTGTTCCTTCATTTTATAAAATATAAATCAGTTCAATAAATATAGAAATTATGCCAAAGCAGAAAACAAAATCAGGAGCAAAGAAACGTTTCAAACTTACAGGAACTGGAAAGATTAAGCGCAAACACGCTTTTAAAAGCCACATCTTGACTAAAAAGTCTAAGAAACGTAAGAAAAATTTAACAAAAATGACATTGGTATCTGATCCAGATACATTCAGTGTTCAACAACAATTAGGATTGAAATAATATTTCAACCGGTTTATTAATTAATATTAACCCGACCGCAGGCAAAAATTAAAAGAGTTGATTAAATTCATCCGCCCACAGTCAAAAAATTAAAATTATGCCAAGATCAGTAAATTCAGTAGCGTCAAGAAGAAGACGTAAAAAAATCATCAAACAGGCCAAAGGTTACTACGGACGTCGTAAAAACGTTTGGACAGTGGCTAAAAACGCAGTAGAAAAAGCAATGCTTTATTCTTACCGCGATAGAAAAACCAAAAAGAGAAATTTCCGCGCTTTGTGGATCCTTCGTATTAATGCAGCTGCGCGCCAACATGGAATGACTTATAGTCAGTTTATGGGTGCTATGAAGAAGAGTAATATCGAATTGAACCGTAAAGTATTGGCTGATTTAGCCTTAAATCACCCGGATGCCTTCAAAGCAATTGTAGAAAAGGTAAAATAAATTAAAAATATTGAACTGTATTTATAAAAGTCGTCTAGAAATGGACGGCTTTTTTTATACCTGATTTTAAGGCATAAAAAAACTCTCTTTTGAGAGAGCTGTATTCTTTAATATGAAAGCTTTATACAAATTTAAAATTAGAATGCTATCGTGTCTATTATGCTATAAACGAATATATAAATGCAAACTTAAATCCTACACCATTATACCCTACACTCTAAACTATAAGCTCTAAACTTAAAATCTTTCAACCAATTGTTTATTGTAGTGATCTATGTCCGCTAAAATATTTTCAGCACCTAATTTAGATGCAGCTGAAGTAGTATAAAAAGGCGGTAATTCTGCCCAAGTCTTAAGTAATTCAGACTTATATTTAGCTAAATTCTTACCTAATTTAGAAGAATTTAGTTTATCAATTTTTGTCATGACAATTGTAAAAGGAATTCCATTTTTTCCTAAAAACTCCATAAATTCCAAATCACTTTTCTGTGGCTCATGTCGACTGTCTACCAATAAAAAAACATTCACTAGGTTCTTACGTTTTGTAATATAGTTGGTGATTAATTTGCCAAATTTCTCGCGATCTTTCTTAGAAACCTTAGCGTATCCATAACCCGGCAAATCCACCAAATACCAAGATTCGTTAATCAAAAAGTGATTGATTAACTGAGTTTTACCAGGCGTAGAAGATGTCTTGGCTAATTTTTTTTGGTTGGTAAGCAAGTTAATCAATGACGATTTGCCTACATTAGATCTTCCAATAAAAGCGTATTCAGGAATATTCGGTTCTGGGCATTTAGACCAATCCGTATTACTCTCAACAAAAGTTGCGGTTTTTATAATCATTTTTCCTTTTTCACCTTAGGATCTAACCACTCAAACAATAATTGGTTAAACAATTCAGGATGTTCCATCATGGCTGCGTGGCCACATTTATCTATCCAATGCAAAGTAGCATTTGGTAAACCAGCTTCAAATTCTACAGCAACTTCTGGAGGCGTTACACCATCTTGTTTACCCCAAATCAAACAAACCGGAATTTTGATATCTTTTAAATCATCCTTCATATTATGTTTAATGGCACTACGCGCAATGTATAAAATCTTTATGGCCTTTTTAGAATTATTTACAGTATCATATACCTCGTCTACAATCTCCTTGGTAGCAACCTTAGGATCAAAGAAAACCTCCTCAGCCTTCTTTTTCACATACTCATAACTTCCTCTTTTTGGGAAAGTTTCACCAAAAGACTTTTCGTACAATCCAGAACTACCTGTCAAAACAAGAGAATGAACCAACTCCGGATGATCATGGGAAACCACAAGTCCCACATGTCCTCCCAATGAATTCCCCACTAAAGTAGCAGGTTCCTTCACCACGTCTTCTAAAAAACCGGTTACAAACTTGGCTATATTACCAACATTCGTATTCAATATAGGCATATCAAGGATCGGAAGATTAGGAGCATAAACCTTATAACCGCGCGTAGAGAAAAACTTCATCAATGCGTCAAAATTACTCAAACCTCCCATCAAACCATGAAGCAACACTATTGGATGTCCTTCACCCTCCTCAATAAAACTATACTTTTTCTGTTTTTTTATCTTAAATAACATGCACGTTAGTTTGGAACTAAGCTACAAAAATACATTATTTTAGGCAACTATGCATTCATAACAATAATAATGCTCATTTAGGCAACTCTTTTCGATTGTTTCTATCTCATTCTTTGCAACTTAACATCAATAAAACAATCGAAAAGACCGCGCTTTCCTTCCAATCTTTTGTTGACAAGACGACAAAAAATCTCGTAGAAGGAGTTTGTGCAAGCACGCCACTCTTCTACTTCGTTTTTTGTTGCGCCCTCCCAACAAAAGGATTTCCATACAATCGCTGTTGCATGCTTCGTGTTAAAAAATCCATCTGAAGTCCCGGAGTAAATTCCCTATTTATGTTTTACTTCCACAAAATCCCACTTTTATTTCCAAATCAAAATTCTAATGAATTAGAAGAAACAATTAAATCAGATATAAGACTTTGATTTACAGATTAAATCCACTTGAAACATGATATTTAAGAGAAAAATCTAAAAATTCACCAAAACACCCTAAAATGTCAATAAGATTTGGGAACCTCTGTATCAGTTTATACATCAGCTTTTACAAGCTTTTACAAGAGAATAAAAGTTAAAGTTTTCAACAAAAGTGGGAAAATGTGGCGAAATGTGGGAAAATGTTCTAATTCTTTCCTATTTTTGAAGAAATTAATTGGTGATGTTAAATCTCATCGGAACATATGAATGTAAAGTCGATGCCAAAGGGCGTCTGGCACTTCCTATGGGGTTACGCAAACAATTAGGTGACATCACTGATGAAGGTTTTGTATTAAAACGCTCCGTTTTTCAACCTTGTTTAGAGCTTTATCCCATGAGCGAATGGAATAATGTTATGCAACAAGTTGGCAAACTTAACCGCTTTAAACAAAAGAACAACGAATTCATCAGAAGATTTTCTGCAGGCGTTAAACCTGTTGACGTCGATGGAAGTGGCCGCGTACAAATCGCAAAAGATTTAGTGGCTTTTGCTAATATCGATAAAGAGGTTGTGGTCTCTTCGGCCATCAACATTATCGAGATATGGGACAAGGAGTTGTATGAAAAAGCTGTCAATCCAGACGATACGGATTTCGCAGCACTGGCAGAGGAAGTAATGGGAAATGAGGACGACAATGACATATCATGAACCAGTTTTACTTAAAGAAAGCGTTGACCAATTAGTTAAGAATCCCGACGGAATTTATGTGGATGTTACTTTTGGCGGCGGCGGTCATTCAAGAGAAATCCTTTCTCGATTGAGTGATAAAGGTAGACTTATATCTTTTGATCAAGATTTAGACGCAAAACAAAACATGATAGATGACCCGAGGTTTCAATTGGTCATGTCTAATTTTAGATATGTAAAAAACCAATTGCGGTTTATGGGTATCAAACAAATCGATGGTCTTTTGGCAGATTTGGGCGTTTCTTCTCATCAATTCGACACCGGAGAAAGAGGTTTCTCCACTCGTTTTGAAGGAGATTTAGATATGCGCATGAATCAGCAACAAAGCAAAACTGCCGCAAGTTTCTTGATGGAAGCTGACGAATCTGATATTGCTCGCGTATTTGCTAACTACGGTGAACTGCGTTCTGCTAAGAAGTGGGCCAATAAAATTGTTCACGAACGCAAGGAAAACGAAATCAAGACAACCACAGATTTAAAAAATCTTTTTGCTGGATTTATTCCAGATCATAGAAAAAACAAAATTTACGCGCAACTATTTCAGGCATTACGCATTGAAATTAATGACGAAATGAAAGCTTTAGAAGAACTATTGCTTTCCACGCCAGACATCATAAAGCCAGAAGGTAGATTGGTGCTAATCTCCTATCACTCTTTAGAAGATAGATTAGCGAAGCGATTTATAAGAAGTGGAATGTTCGAAGGCGAGCCCGAGAAAGATATTTATGGTAATTGGTATGCACCATTTAAACCATTACAGTCGAAAGCCATGACGGCTAATGAAGATGAAATAGCAAAAAATCCTCGAGCGAGGAGTGCTAAATTAAGAATTGGAATTAGAAATCATGCCGAAGAAGAAAAATAAATCTAGCATATCAATAAAAGATATTCTGAAAGGAAAATTCTTAGTAGAAGAAGGTTCTTTTGGGAATTGGCGTTTTGTCTTTTTCCTAGCGGTCCTTGCTTTTATAAGCATTAGCAGTTCGCATTGGGCAGACAAAAAAGTTGTAAAGATTAGAAAGCTGCAAAGAGAGGTTTCTGATTTAAAGTCAGAATATTCTGATTTACACAAAAGTGTAATGCAAAGCAAAATGGAATCTTTTGTTGCAGAAAAAGTTTTGAAGGATAGTATTAAGAAATCAACGGTTCAACCCTACAAGTTGACACAAAAATGATTAAGAGTAAAAAAGAAATATTACTTAAAGCATACGCCATAGGTCTTATATTGGTGATTATGTCTGTGGGTATTGTTTACAAATTAATCAACCTTCAGACTGATCCCGAGCAAAGAGAAAAACTAGAGAACTTTACGCAACGAACCAATTTTCGCGAGGCTATTATCCCAGCTCAAAGAGGGAATTTATATGCATCAGACGGAAGCTTGTTAGCAACTTCTGTGCGTCATTATGATATTGCTATTGACGCTAAAGCTATGCGCCAAGAGTTGATAGACCAACACTTAAATGCTCTAGCAGATTCATTGAGCAAAATGTTTGGAAAAGATTCAAAGCATTATGCTAAGATCATTTTAAATGCTAAGCATAACGAAAAGCAATATCTAAGATTAGCCAGAAATCTCAATTTTAGACAACTTAATCGTGTTAAGAAATTTCCAATCTTTGATCAAGGACAAATCAAAGGTGGTTTTATCGTAGAGGATAAATTAATTAGAGAGCGCTCAGTTAAAGATATTGGAGCCAGAACATTGGGTTATGTAAAGGGTGACTCTATCAAAGTTGGATTAGAAGGCGCATATAATGATTTACTTTCTGGTCACGACGGCAAGAGGTTAGAACAACGAATGGGTGGCGGTAATTGGCGACCTATTAGTGTTTCTACCGAAGTAGACGCCGAAGAAGGAATGGATGTTGTGACCACCATAGACATTGGACTACAAAACGTAGCTTACAATACCTTATATCAACAGCTTACAGACTACGAAGCACACCATGGATGTGTTGTAGTCATGGAGGTGAAAACGGGTGAAGTGAAAGCAATTGCAAATCTAACGAGATTGGATGATGGCAATTATGCCGATATCCAAAACTTTGCAGTTGGTGAGGCCACCGAACCAGGTTCAACCATTAAGACAATATCTTTATTAGCTGCTTTAGACACTGGGAAAGTAGATACAGCTACCACAATCGCTACCCATGGTGGGAGAATGAGATTATTCGGAAGAACCATTAGCGACTCTTATGGCTATGGAGAGCTAACCGCTAAACAAGTTCTTGAAAAATCTTCCAACATTGGTACGGCTAAAATTGTAACGAACATTTGGCAACAAGATCCTGAGGATTTCATGGATATCATTAATGGCAGATGGAAACTTAACCAAAAGCTTGACGTTGACATTCCAGGTGAAGCAGAACCATATATTCCAGATCCAGACGGAAAATCATGGAGTAAACAAACTTTATCTTCTTTCTCTTTTGGATATGAAAGTAAATTAACGCCTTTACAATTACTAACATTTTATAATGGAGTAGCGAATAATGGCATCATGTTAAAGCCTTTGTTTGTAAAACAAATTCGCAAACATGGAGAAATAGTAAAAGAATTCCAACCTGTGGTGCGTGTAAAAAAAATGGCTGCTGATAGCACCATCAAAAAAATGCAAGACATGTTGGCGGGAACCGTTAAAACTGGTACCGGACGAGCCTTCTATAATGAACACTATTCAGCAGCGGGCAAAACTGGAACCGCCAGAGTTGAATATTGGAGAAAAGATATTCCTATTCAGTATAGAGCTTCTTTTGCGGGTTATTTCCCTGTAGAAGACCCTAAATATTCTGTAATTGTTGTAGTTCATAAACCATCTAGAACAAAAGGAATCTATGGCTCTACGGTTGCAGGTCCAGTATTCCAAGCATTAATGGAGCACGTATATGTTAGCACACCAAAGCCTTATTTAATACCCGATACGTTACAGCTGAAAACAACCTACGCAACTCATAAGCCATTCAATTTAAATTCAAATAAAAAGACCATCCCTAATTTATTAGGAAAGAAAGGTTATGAAGTAATTCCTGCCTTAGAAAACCTTGGTTTTGAAGTCACTTATACAGGTGCTGGGAAAGTTAAAAGCCAGTCGATTGAACCAGGATCGGCTCTGCCAAAAGTTAAAAAAATACATTTAGAATTAGACAATATATGAAGTTAAAAGACCTGCTATATAAAACCCAAATTTTGGACATCATCGGCACAACCGATCAAGAGATTAAAGCAATAAGCTTTGATTCGCGGAAAGTTGAGCAAGGACATGTCTTTGTTGCCATTTCGGGATTTGCAGTAGATGGTCATCAATATATTGATCAAGCTATAAACAACGGTGCCGAAGTAATTGTTTGCGCTACATTACCTGATGATAGAAAGGAGCATATAACCTATGTAAAAGTAAAAGATACGGCTATTGCTTTGGGCGCTATGGCTGCCAGTTTTTATGATAATCCAACAGAGAAGTTGAAGCTAGTTGGCATAACAGGTACGAATGGAAAAACAACCACGGCAACTCTATTATACGAATTAAGTGAGAAATTAGGTTATCCAGCAGCGCTAATATCTACGATTAATATTAAAATTCATAAAGAAGAAATTCCTTCCACGCATACTACGCCAGATATCATAGAAATCAATCGAATTTTGGCTCAAGCGGTGGAAGAAGGAATTGAGTACGCCTTTATGGAAGTGAGTTCTCATGGAATTCATCAAAATAGAATTGCTGGTTTAAGATTCGCGGGCGCGGCATTTACAAACATCACGCATGATCACTTAGACTATCACGAAACATTTAAAAATTATATTGCGGCTAAAAAAGCTTTCTTCGATAATTTATCTAAAGATGCTTTTGCTCTTACCAATATCGATGATAAGAACGGTTGGGTAATGCTTCAAAATACGCACGCGAAGAAATATAGTTATGCAT
The DNA here is from genome assembly GCA_964553105.1 of uncultured Weeksellaceae bacterium. Lineage (GTDB taxonomy): Bacteria > Bacteroidota > Bacteroidia > Flavobacteriales > Weeksellaceae > Profundicola. The sequence goes on from CAZKJO010000019.1 coordinate 23,336, forward strand.
TAAAAACTTCAGCCGACTTCAAAGGAAAGGTTATCGAAAACCAATTCCACGGCATGTTGTTACAGTTTAACGATAAAGAATTTTGGACTACTCTGGTAGGAACCTTCAATGCATCCAACCTTTTATTAGTTTATGGTGTCGCCAATCTACTAGGCTGGAACGAAGATGAAATTCTAACTTCATTGAGCGAACTTAAGAACGTTGAAGGAAGATTCGAAACCTTCACGTCTCCTCAAGGTATCATTACCATTGTAGATTACGCACATACGCCAGATGCGCTGGAAAATGTTATCTCTACGATTCAAAATATTAGAACGAGAAACGAAAAACTATATGTTCTTGCCGGATGTGGTGGAGATCGCGACAAAAACAAACGCCCAGAAATGGCTCATGTTGTTACGTCACAAGCAGATCAAGCTATTTTAACATCTGACAACCCAAGAACAGAAGACCCTAATGAGATTTTAAAAGATATGGAAGCTGGCGTTCAACCTCAGCATTATAAAAAATATCTAAAAATCGCAGACAGAAAAGAAGCTATTAAAACTGCTTTCAAATTAGCAGAAAAAGGTGACATCATTTTAATAGCAGGAAAAGGACATGAAACTTATCAAGAAATTCATGGTATTAAATATCCTTTTGATGATATGCAAATTGCCATTGAAACAGCAAAAACCTTAAACAAATAAGCCATGCTATATCACCTTTTAGAATACTTAAATACTTATTTTGATATTCCTGGTATCAATATGATGCGCTCTACGACATTTCGTGCAGCCATTACGGTGATTACCTCTTTGTTGATTGCTTTAATTTTTGGAAAAAGAATGATTAACTATTTGCGTAAAATGCAATATGGAGAAATCGTTCGTGATTTAGGCCTAGCAGGTCAAAAAGAAAAAGAAGGAACGCCAACGATGGGTGGATTGATTATTATCATTTCTACCATTGTTCCTGTTTTATTATTTGCTAAATTAAACAACATTTATATCATCATCCTTTTAATCTCCACCGTTTGGATGGGAATTATCGGATTTTTAGATGATTATTTAAAATATTATCGCAAAAATAAAGATGGATTAGCGGGTAAATTCAAGGTATTAGGTCAAGTAGGCTTAGGTGTTATAGTGGGAAGCATTATGTATTTCAATGATAATGTAACCATTAGAGAAAAAATTGAAAATCCTATTAATACAACCGAGAGAGTAAGCTCAAATGAATTATTCAAACCTGCAGCTCAATCGAACAAAACAACCATTCCATTTTTCAAGAATAACGAGCTAAACTATGACTCTCTTTTATTTTGGATGGAACCAGAAGAGGCTGCCAAATATGCTTGGCTTATTTTTATTCCAATTGTAATTTTTATCATTACAGCAGTTTCCAATGGAGCAAATCTTACGGACGGAATAGACGGTCTCGCCGCAGGATCCTCTGTAATTATAGTAGGAGCTTTGGCCCTTTTTGCATGGGTTTCGGGTAACTTCATTTTCGCAAACTACCTCAACATTATGTACATCCCAAATGCGGAAGAGGTCATGATATTTTCGGGAGCATTTATCGGTGCATTGATTGGATTTTTATGGTATAATACCTACCCTGCACAGATATTTATGGGTGATACAGGTAGTTTAACCATCGGAGGCTTGATTGCTGTTATAGCAATTATCGTTCGCAAGGAGCTTTTATTACCGATTCTATGTGGAATTTTTGTAGCCGAGAGCTTATCGGTTATGATGCAGGTATCCTACTTTAAATACACGAAAAAGAAATTGGGTGAAGGCAAGCGTATTTTCTTAATGTCACCATTACATCATCATTTTCAATTACAAAAATATCACGAAAGCAAGATTGTGAATCGATTTTTAATCGTTGGATTTATGCTTGCCATTTTAGCCATTATAACCCTTAAAATCAGATAATTGAAAGAACGAGTTATCATATTAGGAGGAGGCGAAAGCGGTACTGGTGCAGCCTTATTGGCGCAGCAGCAAGGCTATGATGTATTCTTATCTGATTTCGGCAAGTTGAAGGAATCACATGTTGAAGCATTAAAACAAAATGGGATTGATTTCGAATCAGGAAGCCACACAACTGACAAGATTCTAAACGCTGATTGGATTATTAAAAGCCCTGGAATCCCAAAGAAGGCAGCTATTATTAATCAAATTAAAAAAGCTGGAATCCCAATTATCTCAGAAATAGAATTTGCATCTAAGTTCACTGATAAAAAGATTATTGCAATTACAGGAAGTAATGGTAAAACCACTACCACAAGTTTAATCGCATTTATGCTCGAAAGAGCCAATTTGAAGGTGGGACTTGGTGGCAACATTGGACATTCATTCGCTAAAATGGTGATGAATGATCAAGACTTCGACTTATATGTCTTGGAGTTGAGTAGTTTTCAATTAGACGATATCGACACATTTAAACCTTATGTATCGATTCTATTGAACATTACACCAGATCATTTAGACGAGTATGACTATGACATTAAAAAATATGGTCAAGCGAAATTAAGAATCGCTAAAAATCAAACAGAAGAAGATTATTTCATCTACAATGCCGATGATGAAATTATCTCTGAACTATTGAAAGAAAACAACATTAAAGCCCAAAAACTAGGCTTTTCATTAACAGACGAAAAACAAGCGGCATTTGCCAACGACATAAACTTTAACATTAATTATCCAGATAAATTTAATATGACGGTAGAGGAATTAGCATTAAACGGTAAGCATAATGTTTCCAATTCATTAGCAGCAGCCATGAATGGTAATATTTTGAAATTGAGAAAGAGTATTATCAAGGATAGCTTGATGGAATTTGATGCTGTAGAGCATAGATTAGAATCAGTAATTAGCGTACATGGAATTGAATTCATCAATGATTCAAAAGCCACCAACGTTAACTCTGTATTCTATGCTTTGCAAAGCATGAAAACACCAACCATTTGGATTGTTGGTGGAAAAGACAAAGGAAACAACTATGAGGAGTTGATTCCTATGGTTAAAAAGAAAGTAAAAGCAATCGTTTGTCTAGGTTTAGACAACAGCAAAATTGTTGAAACATTTTCACCATTTGTTGATCAAATCATTGAAACCAACAACATGAAAGATGCTGTAAATACAGCTTATCTTTTAGGTAAAAACGGAGAAACTGTATTGCTATCTCCTGCTTGTGCAAGTTTTGATTTATTTGAAAGCTACGAGCACAGAGGAAAATTATTTAAAGAAGAAGTACATAAACTATAGTCGTGAAAAACTTTTTTCAGAAAATATTAGTCGGAGATAAATATCTAATAGCATTCATCATGTTATTGGCCATATTCTCCTTGTTACCTGGTTTCTCGGCCAGTTCTAGTATTGAGTATGCCGCTCAAACAGGAACTGTATTTGGGCAATTCGGAAAACAATTGGCGTTTCTAATCATAGGACTGGCCATACTATTTTCTGTTCAAGTAGTCGATTATAAATACATAGGCGGAATGGCTGTAATTGCTCTTCCAATTGTTGTAATATTATTAGTTTGGACGCTCCTCCAAAACAATTCAATTGATGGTGCTAATGCATCTCGTTGGTTAAAAATACCAGGCATACCGCTCACCATACAGACCTCTACCTTTGCCGGACTTGTGTTAATGATCTATGTTGCGCGGTACTGCACCATCATTCGAGATAAGAAAGTTACTTTCCTAGAAACATTGATTTGGGTGTTAGTACCTGTATTTGCAGTTGTTGGATTGATTTTCCCAGCCAACGGCTCCACCGCCATCATCTTATTCACGATGGTTATGATGATGTTATTTATTGGAGGTTATCCTTTTAAATATTTATTGGTGATTGGTGGAGTCATACTATTCTGCGGTTCCTTATTTGTATGGGGGGCATTAAAATATGGTGATGACATGCCGAATACGCGTGTACATACCTGGAAAAACCGAATCGAGAGATATGTCGATCCATCAGATAACAGTATAGAAGAATGGCAAGAAACCAATGCCAAAGCTGCTATTGTAGAAGGTGGCCAATTCGGAAAAGGACCTGGGAAAAGCGCTATTAAGCATACCTTACCCCAAGCTTCCTCAGATTTTATATATGCTGTAATTGTAGAAGAATATGGCGCTATTGGTGGCATTGCTTTAATATTTATATTCTTAATGATTCTATTTAGGATCATGGTAATCGCCACAAAAGTCCATACCTACTTTGGGTCCCTGTTAGTGATTGCCGTAGGAATACCTATCATTTTCCAAGCTGTAATTAATATGGGTGTTGCCGTAGGATTATTCCCAACAACAGGACAACCATTACCTATGATTAGCTTTGGAGGTACTTCCCTATGGATTACCTGCCTTGCATTAGGAATTATATTAAGCGTAAGTAGCCAAATTAAAACAAAAGAAGAATTAGAAACCAAAAAAATAAGTGAAGAAGTCATCCAAGATATCGCCTAAAATTATCCTAAGTGGAGGAGGTACGGGTGGACACATCTACCCTGCCATTGCTATTGCGAACGAAATTAAATCTCGTTTTCCGCAAGCGGATATCTTATTTGTTGGTGCTAAGGATAAAATGGAAATGGAGAAAGTTCCAAAAGCTGGTTATCCTATCAAAGGTCTATGGATTTCTGGAATCCAGAGAAAAAACATGTTAGCCAATGCTTCTTTCCCATTTAAGTTAATTGATAGTGTTTGGAAATCTAGAAAGATTGTCAATGAGTTTAAACCAGATATTGCCATAGGGACAGGCGGATTCGCGAGCGGACCTATGATGTATGCTGCGGCGCAAAAAGGAGTTCCAATTTTAATTCAAGAACAAAATTCTTTTCCAGGCATTACAAATAAATTATTGAAGAATAAAGCTTTCGCTATTTGTACAGCTTATGATAATATGGGTAATTATTTTCCAAAAGATAAAATTCATCATACAGGAAATCCCATTAGATCGGAACTATTCACCAATTTACCAGAACAGAAAGCTGCTAAAGAGAAACTAGGTTTAAATCCGAATAAACCATTAATTCTATCCGTAGGTGGCTCTTTGGGGTCAAGAACATTAAATAATACCTGGACCAAAGCTGTTCAGCAGATTATCGACACAGATATTCAGCTGCTTTGGCAAACGGGAAAATTAGAGTGGAATAAGATTAATTCAAATCAGGAATTAAAACATGAATTAATCCAAGCTACAGAGTTTATTTATGAGATGAATCAAGCCTATGCAGCAGCTGATGTTATTGTTTCACGAGCTGGTGCTATGGCAATATCGGAGCTAACACTTATTGGAAAGCCGACTATTTTGGTTCCTTTCCCATATGCAGCAGAGGATCATCAAACCAAAAATGCAGAAAGTTTAGTAAATGCTGAAGCAGCTTTGATGATTAAGGACAAAGATGCAGAAGAAAAGTTACCACAAGCAGCCATCAACTTAGTGCAAGATGTTGAAGCACAAAAGAACTTGATGGTAAATTTGAAAAGATTAGCCAAACCAAACGCTACCAAAGACATTGTAGATTTAATCCAAGCTAAATTAAATGAATATTAAGAACTATACATATTATTATTTCATCGGAATCGGTGGCATAGGCATGAGTGCTTTGGCTCGCTATTTCAAACTGATGGGCAAAAATGTTTTGGGATACGATAAAACCCAAACCAAATTGACCGAGAAGTTGATGGAAGAAGGTATGCCTATTCATTTTACAGACAATGTCGAAAATATTCCTTCAGAAATCATCAAAGAAAATACGCTTGTCATCTATACACCTGCCGTTTTTAAAACACATTCCGAACTCGTTTATTTCCAAGAAAATGGATTTAATGTATTTAAACGTTCAGAGGTTTTAGGTTTAATTACAAAATCTACCACTTGTTTAGCGGTTGCCGGAACTCACGGTAAAACAACCACATCTAGCCTATTAGGGCATATTCTTAAGGTTGCAGATTTAAAATCTACCGCATTTGTGGGTGGAATTGTTGAAAATTATAATTCAAATATGATTTTCAATGGAGATGAAATTTCTGTGGTGGAAGCAGATGAATTCGATCGTTCTTTCTTAAGGCTAAGCCCAGACATTGCTTGTATTACTTCTATGGATGCCGATCATCTTGATATTTATGGTAAAAAAGAAGAGTTAGAAAAAAGCTTTAAGGAGTTTGGTAATATAGTTTCACAAAAATTATTTGTACAGAAAGATATTGATATTCCCAATGCATTGAAATATGCCGTGGAAGAAGAAGCTGATTACTATGCGGATAACATTCAGTTAGAAGATGGGTTTTTCACTTTTGATTTGACTTATCCAAACGGGAAAATCAATCATATTAAAATGACGCTTCCAGGTAGACATAATATTGAAAATGCTGTAGCTGCAATTGCCATGTCAATGGAAATAGGTGTTACGGAAGAGCAAATTAAAGAGGCCTTGGCTTCCTTTAAAGGAATTAAAAGAAGATTTAGTCGCCATGTTGCCGCAAATGGAAAGGTGATTATAGATGATTATGCACACCACCCTACAGAATTAAATGCTATCATTCGTGCTACTAAAAACTTCTATCCAAATAAATCTATTTTAGGAATTTTTCAACCACATCTTTTTAGTAGAACCAGAGATTTTGCAGATGATTTCGCTCAAAGCTTGTCTAAACTAGAGAATTTAATATTAATCGACATCTACCCTGCTAGAGAAGAGCCTATAAATGGTGTAACATCGGATTGGTTAGCAGATAAAATTGAAAAAATCAACGGAAATCGCCCTGTTGTAGTTTCCTTAGAAAATGCCTATAATAAAATTCTAGCGCATTCAACAGATATAATTCTTTTGATGGGCGCTGGAAATATTGATACATTATACGAACCGCTTAAAACCAATTTCGCATGAAAAGGAAGTGGATCTTATTAAAAATAACATTGCTATTAGCAGGTTTGATATTTCTATTGGCGTTTACGAATAAAAAATACCAACTGAGAGAGGTACATACGGTTAAGAAAATGATTGATTATGCTCAGGGCAATCATTTCATTACCGAAAAGATTGTGGATTCCATTTTAAAGAAAGCTCATCCCGATTACCCTCATATGCAAATGAAACGAGTAAACACAAGAGATATGGAATACTTACTCAATAAAGATGAGTATATTTCGTATGCTAATGTTTATTTAGAAAATGATGGTGTATTACATGCAGAAATAAAACAACAGATTCCAGTTCTTCGTGTGCATAATGGCGAAGAAGAATACTATATCACAGACCGCAGCAAGAAACTTCCTTTATCTAAAGAGTTTTCTGCAAAAGTTTTAATTGCAGATGGAGAAATCGATATTAATGACTATAAAGGTCTAGTAGAATTAGTACAAACCATAAATGAGGATAACTTGTTGAAAAACCTCATAGCTGGAATACGCAAAGAGAGAGAAAATTCTTTTATTTTGTTTGTTGACGATGGAGATTATATCCTAGAGTTAGGAGAGCTCGAAAATCTTAAAACAAAATTGGAGAATTTTAAGGTATTTCACACCGAGTATGTGCAGAAGTCGGCTGATATACCTTATAAGAAATTTAATTTAAGATTTAATAACCAAATAGTTGCAACCAAATAATATGAAATCACAGAAAAGTAACATAGCAGTAGGATTAGACATAGGAACTACGAAAATCGTAGCCATGGTCGGTCGTAAAAACGAACATGGAAAACTAGAAATTTTGGGTGTTGGACGCGCAAAATCACTAGGTGTTCATCGTGGAGTAGTTAATAATATTACTCAAACCATCAACTCAATCAAAGAAGCCGTGGCTCAAGCTGAGGCTGATTCAGGTTACAAGATTAAAGATGTGACCGTTGGGATAGCAGGTCAACATATTCGCAGTTTGCAACATAGCGACTATATTACAAGAAATAATTTTGAGGAAGTCATTGACGAAAATGACCTTAAAAAGTTAATTCAACAAGTCTATAAATTGGTTATGCTTCCTGGTGAAGAGATTATTCATGTTTTGCCACAAGAGTTTAAAGTGGATAGCGAAGGCGAAATCACTGAACCTATGGGAATGTATGGCAGCAGATTAGAAGCCAATTTCCATGTAGTTGTTGGACAAATTACTTCTATTAAAAACATTGCTCGATGCGTAAAGAGTGCTGGATTAAATCTAGCGGACATTACACTAGAGCCTATTGCCTCTTCTATGGCTTCATTGAGCCAAGAGGAAAAAGAGGCGGGTGTTGCCTTGGTTGATATTGGAGGCGGAACAACGGACATTGCTGTTTTCAAAGACAACATCATTCGCCATACTTCTGTTATTCCATTTGGTGGCAATGTGATTTCTGATGATATTAAGACGGGTTGTTCTATTATCGAAAGACAAGCCGAGCAATTAAAGGTTAAGTTTGGTTCTGCATGGCCAGGCGAAAACAAAGAATCTGAAATTGTTGCGATTCCAGGTTTAAGAGGACGTGAGCCAAAAGAAATTTCACTTAAGAAATTAAGTCAAATTATCCATGCACGCGTTCACGAAATCTTAGAGCAAATCCACATGGAGCTTAAGCACTATGGATGTGATGAGCAAAAGAAAAAATTAATTGCAGGTATTGTATTAACTGGTGGTGGATCTAAATTAAAACATATTAGACAGCTTACGGAGTACATTACAGGTATGGATGCCAGAATTGGATATTCAAATGAGCATATTGCAGGTGGACAATCTGATTTGATTCAGAGTCCAGAGTTTGCAACAGCTGTTGGGTTAGTTATGAAAGGCATCGAGAAACAAGAAGATGACGCATTTGAGGAAGAAATTCTGTTACAAGAAGAAATGGCTCGCCAAGCTCCTCCAAAAGTAGAATCTTCTAGACCAGCGCCTACGCAGGAGTTTAACACCACTGCAGAAACTCCAAAACAACCTGAGCAAACACCAGAGGTGGAAAAGAAAAAGAAAACAAGAGCACAGGAGACCATGAGAACTAAATCTTCCATTTTCCAGATATGGACAGATAAGTTTATTAAAATGATTAACGAAACCGACTAAAATATTACAAACAAACTACACTATGGATTTTAATACAATAAATTTCGATTTACCAAAGAACAAATCGGCATCTATCAAAGTTATAGGTGTTGGTGGTGGCGGTAGTAATGCCGTTAATTACATGTTCCAACAAGGGATAACGGGCGTAGACTTCGTTATATCCAATACTGACAATCAAGCTTTAAATAATTCACCGGTTCCTACCAAAATTCAATTAGGTGCTTCTATTACAGAAGGTCTTGGAGCTGGCGCCAACCCAGAAATTGGGGAGCAAGCTGCATTGGAGAGTATAGACGATATCAAAAACTTACTAGACACAAATACCAAAATGCTTTTCATTACGGCTGGTATGGGTGGAGGTACCGGTACAGGTGCAGCGCCTATTATTGCCAACATTGCAAAAGACATGGGAATTCTTACAGTAGGTATTTGTACAGCTCCTTTTTACTTTGAAGGTAAAATGCGTGTTGAACAAGCTAAAAAAGGAATTGAAAAATTTAGAAATAGCGTTGATTCTTTAATTATCATTAACAACGATAAATTAAGGGAATTATACGGTAACCTAAGTTATAAAACAGGATTTGCTAAAGCAGACGAAATCTTAGCTACCGCAGCAAAAGGAATTGCTGAAGTCATTACACACCACTACTCTACCAACATTGATTTGCGCGATGCCAAAACGGTATTGGCAGATAGCGGTACTGCTATAATGGGATCAGCTAGAGCACATGGTGAGCAAAAAGCCAAAAAAGCTATTGAACTGGCCTTAGATTCTCCTTTATTAAATGATAACAAAATCACAGGTGCAAGAAATGTGTTGTTATTAATCGTTTCTGGTAATGATGAAGTTACCATGGACGAAATCGGAACCATTAACGATTACATTCAACAAGAAGCTGGTCACAATGCCAACATTATTATGGGTATTGGCGAAGACGAAGATTTAGGTGATGACATCAGTGTAACTGTTATTGCTACTGGATTCCCAGTTGATCAACAAGACTTTAATGGTAAAGAAGATGAGCAAATTGTTCATGTTCTAGAAGATGAACCTATCAGTACAACTTTCAAGAAACCAGCTTCTCCAGAAAATAAATTGGAAGAGAAAAAAGCAGCATCAACTCCAGTTGAAAAAACTGAACCTAAAGAAGTTCAGCCTAAAGTTGAAGAGCCAAGACTTAATTTTGAAGAAGAGGACGAAGATGATATTTTAGATTTTAAATTTAAATCTATGGATGAAACTCCATCGACTGAAAAGGACAATGGACCATCTTTTAATTTCTCTTTAGATGATGATTTCCAATCTCCATCTAGCCCATCTCAACCAAAAAACAATCCTAACCCAACTCCAGAAGTTAAAAAGGACAACACCACCCAAGCACAGGCACAAAGTAGTAAATATACCTTGCACACTTTAGAAGATGATTGGGAGGATGAGTTGGACACTCCTATTTCGGTAAACAAAACTACTGAAGAAGAGGTTGCTGAAGAGCCAAAATTAAATTGGAAGGAAGAAACTCCAAAAATGGACGAGACGCCAAAAGTGGAGGAAAAACCAGAAGTTGAAGAAAAGCTGATGGATGAGGAAGCATTCGACACTCCTATATCAGCTAATATTAGTCAACAAATTCAAGAACGTAGAGAGAGATTAAAGAAATTTAATTTCAAGTTCAAGAATAAATTAAATGACTATGATGTAGATGAAGTAGAAAGAATCCCAGCTTATAAACGTAATCAAATTGAATTATCTGAACACAAAAGAGAGAAGTCAGGTGGTTACATTATAGATAGAGATACTTCTAATGAAATTAAAATTCGACCAAATAATTTCTTACATGACAATGTAGATTAAAATATTACATGAGGACTATGTAGTTTGTTAGAGAGGCCACGATTTATTCGTGGCTTTTCTGTTTTTACAATAATATTTCTAGAATAAGTTTTATGCATTATCTATATAATTAAAATTTAAAAACATAAAACTTTAAATTTCTTTTAAAATGCAATAAATTTGAAGCTTAACCTCAAAAATATAAGGCATGTCATTAGAAAAAACCATCATGGAGGATATTAAAACAGCCATGAAAGCCAAAGATAAAGTAGCATTAGAGTCATTACGTGCAGTTAAAACAGCCTTGTCTTACGCAAAAACAGAAGCGCAAGTAGATGAACTATCAGAAGCTGACGAGATTAGCATTTTACAAAAACAAGTAAAAATGCGTAAAGAAGCAGCCGAGCAATTTTCTTCTCAAGGTAGAGATGATATGGCTGAAAAAGAATTACAACAAGTGGCTGTTATAGAAAAATTCCTTCCACAACAATTAAGTGAAGATGAATTAGCCGCAGAAATCACTGCTATTATTCAACAAGAAGGAGCATCTGGAATGAAGGATATGGGCAAGGTTGTAGGGATCGCTAACAAGAATTTAGCAGGCCGCGCAGAAGGAAAAGCGATAGCTGGAGAAGTCAAAAAACAGCTAAATGCCTAATAATCAGTGAATATTAACATTTTTTGAAATTTTTAACTTAAGATTAACAAGGTTTATTTTAACGTTTAATCATACGGCTTAGCGCAAATCTTTGCCGATTAAAGTTGAGTTATTTAGAATGAGTATAAGGTTCATTTGAGCTTTCGAGTTTACATTTGCCCCCGTAAATAAAAAGTTACAGCAATGAAACGAAGTTTATTTTATACTTTTATTCTGTTCATGAGTCTAAATTTTTCTTTAGCCAACATGAACGCACCAGAAAACAATAGCGAAGAAGTTAGAGTTTCTTGGTACGGAGGCAAATTCCATGGTCGATTAACCGCTAGCGGTGAGGTTTACAACATGAATGATTTTACAGCAGCGCACAAGAAATTACCATTTGGAACCAAAGTTAGAATTACAAACATTAGAAATAATAAATCGGTAATTGTAACCATAAACGACAGAGGACCATTTGTTGGCAATAGAAAGTTTGATCTTAGTAAGGCAGCATTCCATGAGATTGCCTCAGCAGGTAGAGGAGTGATAACAGCAACTTACGAAATTTTATAAAACGAAATAATAACATTTAATCCAATCCACTTATCCCGATAACTATCGAGATGGTGGATTTTTTTTATTCATCTTATTTAGATTCATATTGAATTATATGTATATGATGAATTTCATTGGTGATTAGTCGATTGATTCTTTAAATTTGTCCAATACCAAAAGTTAAAAAAATAAACTAATGGCTAAAGGACTGTTTAACTCATCGATTGGACGAAAGTTTGCAATGGCACTTTCGGCCTTTTTCTTGCTGATTTTTTTACTTCAGCATTTCTTAATTAATATGTTATCTGTTTTCTCAGCAGATATGTTTAATTCTGTATCTCATTTTATGGGTACAAATCCATTCATTCAATTTGCAATGCAACCTATCCTTATTGCGGGTATTGTATTACACTTTGTACTAGGATTTATATTAGAATTACAAAACAAAAAAGCAAGACCTATTGCTTATGCTAAATCTAACCCTTCACAAAACTCAACTTGGATGTCGAGAAATATGATTTGGAGTGGATTAGTAATTTTAGCTTTCTTAGGATTACACTTTTATGACTTCTGGTTACCAGAAATAACGCACAAATATGTACATGCACTTCCGGCAGATGAAACAAGATACTTTGGTGAATTAGCAGAAAAATTTCATAGTCCAGTGAGAGTGGGATTATATGTGGTTGCATTTGTTTTATTAATGATGCATTTACTACACGGATTCCAATCTGCTTTTCAATCCATGGGTGCGAATCATAGAAAGTACAATGGGTTAATTAAAGGTTTCGGTAAAGTTTACGCCATCGTAATCCCTTTAGGCTTCATCTTTATCGCTGTATATCATTTCCTTAATCAATAAGTAGTAGAACATGACGAAATTAAACGCAAAAATTCCTCAAGGAGATATAGCTGACAAATGGTCAAATCACAAAGCAAACATTCGCCTTGTATCTCCTAACAACAGAGATAAAATTGATATCATCGTAGTTGGTACTGGTCTTGCCGGTGGTTCAGCTGCTGCTACTTTAGCAGAATTAGGATATAAAGTAAAAGCATTTTGTTATCAAGATTCACCAAGACGTGCGCACTCTATTGCGGCTCAAGGTGGTATTAACGCTGCTAAAAACTATAAAGGTGATAACGACTCTGTTTATCGTCTTTTCTATGATACTGTAAAAGGTGGTGACTATCGTTCTCGCGAAGCCAACGTACATAGATTAGCAGAAGAGTCTAGAAATATTATCGACCAATGTGTTATGCAAGGTGTTCCATTCGCTAGAGATTACGGTGGAATGTTAGATAACCGTTCATTTGGTGGTGTACAGGTTAAGCGTACATTCTACGCTAAAGGACAAACAGGTCAACAATTATTATTAGGTGCTTATTCAGCAATGAACCGTCAAATTAACTTAGGTCGCATTAGCATGTACAATCGTCATGAAATGTTAGACTTAGTTGTTGTGGATGGTAAAGCACGTGGAATTATCGCAAGAAACTTAGTGACGGGAGAAATCGAAAGACATTCAGCTCACGCTGTAGTTATCGCTTCTGGTGGATACGGCAACGTATTCTTCTTATCTACCAACGCCATGGGATCTAATGCCACTGCAGCATGGAAGATTCACAAAAGAGGTGCAACTTTCGCAAACCCTTGCTTCGTTCAGATTCACCCAACTTGTATTCCAGTACACGGAACCAATCAGTCTAAATTGACATTGATGTCTGAGTCATTACGTAACTCAGGTAGAATTTGGGTTCCTAAGAAGAAAGAGGATGCAGAAGCTATTAGAGAGGGAAGAAAGAAAGCGGCTGATATTCCAGAAGAAGAAAGAGATTATTATTTAGAGAGAAGATATCCTGCATTCGGTAACTTAGTACCACGTGACGTTGCATCTAGAGGTGCAAAAGAGAGATGTGATGCTGGTTTCGGAATCGAAAATAACGATACTAATGAAGGTGTATTCTTAGATTTCTCTACAGAGATTCAAAAGAAAGGAAAAGAGGTTGCATTCTCACAAGGTAACCACAACCCTACTCCAGAAGAGATTACTAAATTAGGTAAGGCTTGGGTTGAGGAGAAATATGGTAACTTGTTCCAGATGTACCAAAAGATTACCAACGAGAATCCATATGAAACACCGATGAAGATCTATCCTGCGGTTCACTACACTATGGGTGGTATTTGGGTTGACTATAACTTAATGAGTACAATTCCTGGATGTTATGTAGCTGGTGAGGCTAACTTCTCAGATCACGGTGCTAACAGACTTGGAGCTTCGGCTTTAATGCAAGGTTTAGCAGATGGTTACTTCGTTCTACCATATACCATGGCTGATTACTTAGCTGATGATATTAGAACAGGTCCTATTTCTACTTCAACTCCAGAGTTCGAACAAGCAGAGCAAGAAGTGAAAGATAGAATCAACTCACTTATCAACAACAAAGGAACTAAGTCAGTAGACCACTTCCACAAGCGATTAGGTTTAATCATGTGGAACAAAGTTGGAATGGCTAGAAACGCTCAAGGATTACAAGAGGCAATTCACGAAATCGCTGAATTAAGAGAAGAATTCCACAGAGATGTTTATGTTCCTGGATCAGCAGATGAATTTAACCCAGAGTTGGAAAAAGCTGGTAGAGTTGCTGATTTCTTAGAGTTAGGTCAGTTAATGGCAATGGATGCACTAAGAAGAAATGAGAGTGCTGGTGGTCACTTTAGAGAAGAATACCAAACAGAAGAAGGAGAAGCATTACGTGACGATGAAAACTTTGCGCATGTTTCTTGCTGGAACTATAACGGACCAGATATTTCAAAAGAAGAATTTTTTAAAGAAGAATTAGAGTTTAACTACATCGAGTTGAAACAACGTTCATATAAATAAGAATTAATATGGCTGATAAAATCATAAATATTACACTCAAAATTTGGCGTCAAAAAAACGACAAATCTAAAGGGAAAATTGAAACTTATAAGTTGAACGGTGTTTCTCAAGCGAGTTCTTTTCTCGAAATGTTAGATCAATTAAACGAACAATTGATTGCTGAGAAAAAAGATCCTGTAGCTTTCGACCACGACTGTCGTGAAGGAATTTGTGGAACTTGTTCTCTATATATCAACGGGCGTCCTCACGGACCTGACACAGGAATTACAACTTGTCAATTACACATGAGAATGTTCAATGATGGAGAAACTATTTATATCGAGCCTTGGCGTTCGGCTGCGTTCCCAATTATCAAGGACTTAGTTGTTGATAGAAGCTCATTCGATAGAATTCAACAAGCAGGTGGATATGTTTCTGTTGACACAACTGGTAACACGGTAGATGCAAACGCACTTCCAGTTCCTAAATTTGATGCAGACCGCGCATTTGATGCTGCAGCTTGTATTGGATGTGGAGCTTGTGTGGCAGCTTGTAAAAACGGCTCAGCGATGCTATTCGTGGGTGCTAAAGTTTCTCAGTATGCTTTATTACCACAAGGTAAAGTTGAAGCTACTAAACGTGTTCAAGA
>CAZKJO010000019.1:38998-42233 GCA_964553105.1 uncultured Weeksellaceae bacterium
CTTTTAATCCTATTTCGATCGGTTGCATTCTTAAACCTTCTTTTCGGCACAGAAAAGGCAACTTGCGTATTTTCAGCAATGTTTTTACAATCCTTAAAATTCTCTGGAGTAAACTCTAGATATATGACTCTAATGGGATAAGCTTTGATAGATTTACCTTTAGAAAACAAGGTATCGAAATAGCATTTTCGTTTTAATCTTTCGTGTTTCTTAAAGGTATTTTTCAAAATTTATATCTTCTTTTAATTGTGGTATTAAATCCACTTATCCAAATTTAGAATAAGTACAAATAACTTTCGTAATTTTGTAGTCGATTGCAATTAAGCAATTACAAATTTAATTTAAAAAAACAAGATATATGTATCCAGAAGATTTAGTTATGCCAATGAAGGCTGAATTAACAGAAAATGGGTTTACTGATTTAAGTACGGTTGAGGCGGTAGAAGAATTCTTACAAAAGAAAGGGACTACCCTAGTTGTGGTAAACAGCGTGTGCGGTTGTGCTGCAGGTGGAGCTCGTCCAGGTGTGGTTCACTCATTAACAGGAGATAAAAAACCAGATAACTTAGGGACTGTGTTTGCAGGATTTGATATCGATGCTACGAATACAGCGCGTGCGGCTATGATGCCTTTTCCTCCTAGTTCACCATCAGTTGCTTTGTTCAAAGACGGTGAATTAGTTCATATGCTAGAGCGTCATCATATTGAAGGTCATTCTCCTCAAATGATTTCAGAAAACTTACAACAAGCTTATAACGAGTATTGTTAATTTACTTTTTGGGTTAAGTAAGATGTATTTAAAAAAGTTTTGATAGTAGATAGTACTATTTTCAAAATGCTAAATTATCTTACTTAACCTTTTTTTAATTTTAAATATAAATTCATTCAATGAAAGTAGCTGTCGTTGGCGCCACCGGAATGGTTGGTAAAATTATGTTGCAAATTTTAGAGGAGCGTAACTTCCCTGTCACGGAATTAATTCCGGTAGCTTCAGAAAGATCTGTTGGTAATACAATTGATTTCAAAGGAGAAAAAGTTGCTATAGTTTCTATAGAGGATGCGGTTGATGCTAAATGTGATATTGCACTATTTTCGGCAGGTGGCTCAATTTCTTTGGAATATGCACCAAAATTTGCTGCCCAAGGAACCACGGTTATAGATAACTCATCTGCTTGGCGAATGGATGAAAACATTAAATTAGTTGTTCCTGAGATTAATGCCTCTCAACTTACAGCAGAGGATAAAATTATTGCCAATCCAAATTGCTCAACCATTCAATTGGTCATGGCATTAAAACCTTTGCACGATAAATACAAAATTAAACGTGTCATTGTTTCTACCTATCAGTCTGTAACAGGAACCGGAAAAGAAGCGGTTGAACAGCTAGAAGGCGAAATTAGAAATGAAAAACCTAACATGGTTTATCCTTATCAAATCTTCAAAAATGCACTTCCACATTGCGATGTTTTTGGGGATAATGGCTACACCAAGGAGGAAATGAAGCTCACCAATGAGACCAAAAAGATATTATCTGACGATACTATACAATTAACGGCGACAGCAGTTCGCGTTCCGGTGCAAGGTGGACATTCTGAGTCTGTAAATATTGAATTTGAAAATGATTTTGACTTAAAAGATGTTAGACAATTGATGCATAACACGCCTGGAATCGTTTTAAAGGACAACCCTGACACCCAAATTTATCCTATGCCACTTTACTCAGAAGGCAAGGATGATGTCTTTGTAGGGCGTATTAGACGTGATTTCTCGCAGGAGAATACGATGAATATGTGGATTGTTGCAGATAACCTTAGAAAAGGAGCTGCCACGAATACCATTCAAATTGCTGAATACTTGATAGCAAATGGCTTGATTAAACAAAATTAAAAGCTCAGGCTAAAAAATATTATAGCGCCTTATTTATCCATTTAAGGCGCTATTTTTTGTTTGAAATACTTTAAACACTGATTAAATAAGCTATTCTAATTAGGGGAATTGTTTAATGTTAATTTCACAAGTGTAGTTAAGTCTACCAAAGAAGGCCTTAAATTAATTGCAGGGCTGGATGAAGAAGATAAAACGCTATTTTTCGCATTATTGATGGAATGCTTACCAAAAGTAAGTTCAAGGACTTCTTTAATAAAAATGTGGCGATGCTATGAATGATAAAGCTATTCTTAGATACTTATATTTATCTAAAAAGCTATACTATAATAAAAATAGATGCTAATTTCGAATATAAATATTGAAAACATCACTACTTTCAATTTTATAAATCTCAGTTAAAAATATATAAATATCTCTTTCTATTAAATCAATATCTTTTCTATTAGGGAAATTATAGTAATAAGTTTTCTTATCGGGAAAAAGTTGGTAACTTCTTTTAACTTTTTTGAATATACTAGACTTCTTAAAGTTATTTAAGTAAATCTCATTATTCGGTTTTTCTTCTGAAAAGACTATAAACAGTATTAGACCATCTGGTTTTGTTTCAATATCCATACCCCAAGAGTCAACAAACCCGCTATGAAAAATTTCAATTATAGGATGCTTTTCAAAAACAATATCCAATTGAGAAAATTCAAATGAATTAAGTTTCTCAAAATCTGTTAGAGCCTTAATTAAGTTGTTGGTTGTTTTCTTTTTAAAAAAATTAAACATATTATTTACTTATTTTAAATAATTGCTGATAATATAAATATAGGGAAATTTGTGATGCCGTTGTTCCTCCTATAGCCATACCCCATTTAGTCGCAACAGATACATTACTATTTAGTCCATAAGTATAACCAACCCCTAAACGCATTGGGGAAGGTGCTAATGATGGCACTGAACCACGTCCATATGAAAGAAAAGATTGCTTTCCCTCTACAAAACGTCCAGTAACTCGTGACCTTGGATATTGGGTAATCCTATACGCTTCATCACTATAATTAATTGCTCTTGACGCCAAGCCAGACACTCTAGTAGCACTCCACATTTTATATCCTTGTGCTAAATACGACGCTCCTCTAGCAAAACCTATCTCTGGTAAAAGCATACTTCCACCATAAGCTAAACTATTACCCAATCCTCCTGCAGAAGGAGACCATTGATGATATGCTCTTTCATAAGCCTTGGCTGTACTTTCAGAAACTATATACTCATTTCGAACTTGTAAGTTAGTTGCTACATCTGAAATTTGACTATTAATATTTGCCAAAATTTGATTTGACGTATCTGGACCTTCAGCATC
>CAZKJO010000020.1:0-37517 GCA_964553105.1 uncultured Weeksellaceae bacterium
TGTTGCTCGTGGGCAGCAAAAGGATTTCCACGCCAATCCAGGCCGCGCTCCGAAATCTAATTTTTATCAGGCTATTATTCAACCTGATTTAAATCAATCTGGAAAAATTTTTACTTGACTTTTTACTACAATCCATTGTGTTAACGAATTCTTAATTCGCTCATTTGTCAGTCTTTAAATTAAGACCATTATCATCCCGTTTATTACTCCTCAAAAAAGCTCTATTACCAATATATACTGACTTTTATCAGAGGTTGCAGATTCGTGACTTTCATCATTTTATGAGTAAGATTTTAGTCGCAACTTTACTATGAAATTAAAAACCACATATTATGAAAGTATTAAGTAAAGCAACCCAGTTTAGTTCGATTTTATTGATCACTATGATTCTTTTCGCAGGTCAAGCATTTGCTCAAGATTTTAAATTAAACAACACTGCATCTAAACTAACCGTTTATGGAACTTCAAATTTACATGATTGGGATGTGAAAGCCGAAAAACAAAGTGGTAACATCGTAGTTGACCTCTCTGGAAACGCACAAATCAAACAATTAAAACTAATTGTTGAAGCAGAAAGCTTAAAAAGTGGAAAAAGTGGAATGGATAAAAACACATATGACGCCTTAAACACTAAAAAACACAAGAACATCATTTTTGATATGAAGAGTGTAAAGTCAATTTCATCTATTGGAAATGGCAACTACAAAGTGAGCGTAGTAGGTAATCTAAGCATTGCTGGTACCACCAAAAGCACAACGCTTGATTTCACCATGAATACCTCATCTTCTAAGATAGTATTGAAAGGAAAAACAAGCTTTAAAATGACAACATTTGGTGTAAAGCCTCCTAAAGCATTGCTTGGTACTATTACTACCGGAGACGCTGTTACCATTGATTTCAACACAACATTTATTAAATAAATAACAATTTTTAAGAATTTAAAACACACATAATAATGAGAATGAATTTGAAAAACTTAGCATTATCATTACTTGTCCTTGGAGGGTCTAGTATGTATGCGCAGCTGAATGATAGAAATATCGACAACTTTAGAGAACCTGACAAAAGAGGAGTTAACGTTTTTGAGGCACCGAAAGATACAGCCACCACATTTGATGGTTTAAAAGTGAGAATCGGTGGATCTTCTACGATACAATTCCAAGCATTGGATCACGAAAATTCTGGAGCTGTTGAATTGGTTGAAATTGGATCTAACTTTAACCTAGCCACAGCAAACCTAGATTTAGATGTTCAATTGTATGATGGAGTTAGAATGCACTTGCGCACTTATCTATCTTCTCGTCACCACCCAGAGCCTTATGTGAAAGGCGGATACTTCCAGATCGATAAATTAAGTTTTATTGAAGAAGGTTTCTTAGATGAAATTATGGACTACACGACTATTAAAATAGGTCACATGGAGAACAACTATGGTGATGCTCATTTTAGGAGAACCGACAACGCACAAGCTATGCACAACCCTTTCATTGGCAACATGATTATGGACGCTTTCACAACAGAAGTTGGTGCTGAGGTTTATTATAGAAGAAATGGATTCATCGGAATGCTAGGTTTCACTAATGGTAAATTAAACCAATCGGTAGATAATCCAAAATCAGGAGGAGCTTCTTTCTTAGCTAAATTAGGTTATGACAAACAAATCAATGATGATTTTAGATTCAGATTAACGGGTTCATTATATAACACCGGAAAAGTTGCAAACGCATATTTATATTCAGCGGATAGAGCAGGCTCTAGATATTATTTAGTTATGGAGCCAGAAGGATCTAAGCCAGCTTCGGCTTTCAGATCGGGTAGATATGACCCTAAACTTAGCAACAAGATTAGTGCATTTATGATTAACCCATTTGTTAAATACAAAGGTTTAGAGTTTTTTGGAACTTATGAAAGAGCGAACGGAAAAGCTAGCTACGAAGAAGATAAAAGAACGGCAAATCAATATGCTGCTGAGATGGTCTACAGATTCGGAAACAACGAGAATTTCTTTTTAGGAGGTAGATATAACAAAGTTGATGCTGAAGACATCAGTGGAGACGATATCGAAATCGATAGAATGCAAATTGGCGCAGGATGGTTTATGACCAACAACATTATGGTAAAAGCTGAGTATGTAAATCAGTCTTATGACGGATATGACGCAAGCAGCATCTTCCACGATGGTAAGTTTGATGGATTCATGGCAGAGGCAGTCATTAGCTTCTAATAAAGCTTAAATAAATAGCCCCAACAACCCTATTTACTAGCCTCAACATAGGATAGAAATAGGGTTGTTTTATTAAAAATTGTTATATTTCATTTGTTATGCGAACAATCACTTTTTTAATCATATTTGCACTCAGCTCCACGCTCGCTCAAATGGTTCAGGCACAACATAACAAAACGATTGTTATCAGCCCCAAAAGCGAATTGAACATTGTTGGAAGTTCAAATGTTAATGATTTTCAGTGTTTATTTGGGTTTAACAATAAACGCCAAAGTTTACCGGTAAGTTTTCAAGAAGCTAACAATGGAATTGTTTTTCATAAAGCTACACTTAGCCTTAAAAATACGTCTTTTGATTGTGGTGGTAGAGCGATAAACCGAGATTTTCATTCTTTATTGAAATCCGAACAACATCCAGAAATCATTCTTAGACTTAAAAAACTAAACAAAAAGTCACAATCTAAAAATTTAGTGGAAGCTTTGGTTGAAATTCACATAGCTGGCAAGTCTAAAGAGTATGCTTTAAACGCTAAAGTGAACCAAAAGGACGAATTGCACATTCTAGGAAACTTAAAGCTTAATATCAAAGATTTTGGACTAGAAGCACCTAAAAAAATGATGGGATTAATTGTAGTTTCAGAACAAATAGAAATTAACTTTAACCTGATAGTAGAACAGAAAACTAGTCATATTACTAAGTTTTTAAATTAGCCTTAGGTTTTTAATTTTTGATAGATGCTCTTTCAATTCATTTTTGGAAGAGCATTTTTTTTAATCATAAGAAATAGTCTAAAAGGAGAATACTATTAAAATTTATTAATTAAATTAGGCAAGTAAAGCTTTTTTTCACGTAAATATTTTGCAGAAGAATTTCATCACCTACAGTATTTTTAACTAAAGTTAAAAAAATATTTTGAAATCAAAATATTTTTGGATTAAGGAAGGAATAAGGTTTGGAGTATTTATCTTTATCATTTTAGATTAATTTCTAGGTGAGTTAACACAGGAGCTGTTCTTGATAAAACTTATCATTTATCCCATTGAAGGTTTGGCCTATGGAATAGTGATGCGGTATTTAAGAAAAAATCCTTCTGTATAAAAGATATGTTTATAGGATTCATTAAAATTTATTATTTTTTAATCATAAAAAAGGGATTCAAAGCCTTGAATCCCTTATAACTAATGAATTATTTATAAAACTTAATTGACGATCTACACATCAATATTAGCGTAGATGGCATTTTTCTCAATGAATTCTCTCCTTGGTGGAACATCGTCTCCCATCAACATAGAGAATACTCGATCTGCTTCGGAAGCAGAATTTATTGTTACTTGGCGTAAGGTTCTGTATTTCGGGTTCATGGTAGTATCCCATAATTGCTCCGCGTTCATCTCCCCTAAACCTTTGTATCGTTGTATCGCAACTCCTTTCCCAGATCCATCGGTAGAAAGTTCAGCCTGAATTCTTTCACGCTCATTTTCACCCCATGCATATTCTGCTTTATTACCACGTTTTAATAAGTAAAGTGGTGGTGTTGCAATATAAATATGACCGTTTTCGATCAATTCTTTCATATAACGGAAGAAGAAAGTTAGAATCAGTGTCGAAATGTGAGCACCATCAATATCCGCGTCACACATGATCACGATTTTATGATATCTCAACTTAGTTGTGTTCAACTCTTTTGGATCCTCCTCAGTACCAACAGTTACACCTAAAGCGGTATAAATATTTTTAATCTCCTCGTTTTCGAAAACTCTGTGTTGCATTGCTTTCTCAACGTTTAGAATCTTACCTCTCAATGGTAAAATTGCCTGAAAATGACGGTCACGACCTTGTTTGGCCGTTCCACCCGCCGAATCACCCTCGACTAAGAAAATTTCTGATTCGTATGGATCCTTAGAAGAACAATCCGCTAATTTACCTGGTAAGCCACTTCCACTCATTGGATTTTTACGCTGAACCATCTCACGCGCCTTCTTAGCAGCCTGTCTTGCTTTTGCCGCAAGTATTACCTTGTCAACAATTACTTTGGCGTCGTTTGGATTCTCCTCCAAGAAGTTTTGTAGCATTTGACTCACTATTTTGTCAACTGCACCACTCACCTCAGAGTTTCCTAATTTAGTCTTGGTTTGTCCCTCGAATTGAGGTTCCATTACCTTAACAGAAATAATCGCGGTTAATCCCTCACGGAAGTCATCACCGGTAATATCTACCTTATCTTTTTCTTTCGCTGACATATTTTCGTCAGCATATTTCTTAAGCGTTCTAGTCAGTGCTCTACGGAATCCCGTTAAGTGAGTACCACCTTCGTGTGTATTGATGTTATTTACATAAGAGTGTAAATTTTCATTAAACGAAGTGTTATATCGCATAGCAACCTCTACTGGAATATCTTCTATCTCTCCTTCCATGTAGATTACTTCGCTCATTAGAGGCTCTCTGTTGGCATCTATGAAAGTAACAAACTCTCGCAAACCTCCTTCTGAAAAGAAAGTTTCAGAAACGAATTCCCCATCTTCCTCCTTACGTCTTTCGTCGGTCAAAGAAATTGTAATCCCTTTGTTTAAGAAAGCTAACTCTCTCATACGACTCGCCAAGGTATCAAAAGAATATTCCAAGGCATTAAAGATACTTGGATCTGGCGAGAAAGTTACTTTCGTACCTGTTCTCTCAGAAGTTCCAATCTCCTTAATAGGCGCTAATGCTTTACCCTGCGCAAATTCTTGTTGATAAATCTTTCCATTTCTCTCTACAGTAGCAATTAATTTCGTTGAAAGCGCGTTAACCACAGAAACCCCAACCCCGTGCAAACCACCAGAAACTTTGTATGAGTCTTTATCGAACTTACCTCCTGCTCCAATCTTGGTCATTACAACCTCTAGGGCAGAAACACCTTCTTTTTTGTGCATTTCCACAGGAATACCACGACCGTTGTCACCAACTGTGATCGAGTTATCTTCGTGAATAATTACAGAAATAGTATCACAATAGCCAGCTAAAGCTTCATCAATAGAGTTATCCACTACCTCATAAACCAAGTGATGCAATCCTCTAACGCCAACATCTCCAATATACATGGACGGTCTTAACCGTACATGCTCCATTCCTTCTAGCGACTGAATACTATCCGCCGTATATTGATTTTTTATATCATCCATAAATCAAAAACTTCATTATTTTGTAACTTAACAAAGATACGAAAATATTAGTGTTTTACCACATTTTGAATAGCCTGAAAGCCGTTAGTTTTCAACAAATTGTTATATTCTAATCATTAAAAAATTTAAATTGAGCCTTATGAAATATTTTAAAATTTATCTGTTGTTTTGGCTCGTATTTCCCGTTTTGTCTAATGCACAAGTATTGAATATAGAAAAAGAAAGACTTGACCAGGATACGCTAAGTGATTTTAAAATTAAATTGGTAACAGATCTTAAATTATACAATCGAAGTGGAGGAGAAAATGACCGCAATAAAGGCATGGATTTCAGCTTTGATGTGAGCGCTATCTATAAACCTGGCAAACATGCATATATCTTTATTGCTGAACTGGATTATGAACGCTCCAATGGCATCGGACTGTTAGATTTTGGTTATGCACATGGTCGTGTGAATTGGCTGGCAGAGAACAAATTGAGCTATGAGACTTTTGCGCAAATCTCTTATGATAATTCTCGTGGCTTGGACAGGAGAACCGTATTTGGTGCTAATTTGAGATATCAATTAGTAAATGATAAGCATTTTAGTGTTTATCTTGGTTCGGGTATAATGCAAGAATCAGAGGATTGGCAACATCCGTACAATGATGAAATTTTAAGTTCAAATATTTTAAAATCTACAAATTATTTGAATGTTCAATATAACATAAATGAAATGTTGAATCTAAATAATGTTGTTTATTACCAAGCCGGATTAGATGATAAACTTTGGCGTAATCGAATTCAGAATTGGTTGATTTTAAACACCAAAATAACAAAAACTTTATCCTTGAAAAACTCATTTGTTCTTGCTTATGAAGATAAACCCATTGTTCCTATCACAAAATTTATTTATACCCTTAAAACAGGAATTGCGATTAATTTATAGAGGGTTAGCAAATTTTGAATGCTGAATTTTGAATTTTAAATTATTAATTTTATATATTAACCTAATAAGTTTAGTTTAATACAGGCTAAATAGAATTCCTAGCCTTAACCTCCAAATATTTATTAATCACTGAAATACTCAAGTTTTCAGGCAACGTATAAACCGATTGGATTCCATATTTCTGTAATTCTTGTCGGATGAGCTTTTTCTCGTATTCAAATTTTTCAGCGATGATTTGATCATAAACATCTTGCATAGACTCCCGATTTCCACCACGACTGATTTTCATTATTTCAGGATTTTTAAAAAAAACTACAATCAGCAAATGATTTCGAGCAATTCCTCTCAGATATTTCAATTGTCTTTGTAAGGCATCTAAGGTTTCAAAATTACTGAACAAAATCATTAAACTTCTTCGGTTGACTTTGTATTTTAAATCGGTATATAAACGAGAAAAATCAGATTCATCAAAGTTTGTATCAATGTTATATAAAGTTTCAGCGACTTTCTTTAACTGCCCTGGCTTGCCATCAGCAGCTAATACATTTTCTACTTTTCTAGAAAAAGTCATCACTCCTGCATGGTCTTTTTTCTTAAGAACAATATGCGACAAAGCCATACTGGCATTGATAGCATAATCCAATAAGGAAAGTGCATCGAAAGGCATTTTCATGGTTCTACCCTTGTCTATGAGCATGTAAATTCGCTGAGATTTTTCTTCTTGATATTGATTTACCATCAACTGACCGCGTTTACCAGTAGCTTTCCAGTTAATATTTCTAATATCATCGCCAATTACATAATCCTTAATTTGCTCAAATTCCATGGTGTGCCCAATGCGACGAATTTTCTTGATTCCACCCATCAAAAATTCATTTTGAAGGGCCATTAATTCATATTTTGGCAAGTGAATAAAAGACGGATAAGAGGGAATCATTTTATCTTTATTAAAGTTAAATCTACGCCTCACAAAACCAATCGGAGAAGTGGCGAATACGTTTAAGCTTCCAAAAGTGTATTCTCCCCTTTTTTTAGGGTTTAATGCATATTCAAAATATTCATTTTCACCTTTGCTGAGCTTTTTTATAATTTCAAAATCTCTAAGTTGAAATTGAAATGGAACCTCATCTATCACCGAAACTTCTACCGCGAAATCATAGTTGTTTTTAATATCTATTTTAACTTGATTTTCGTCTCCATTAGAAAGTTTTTCGGGCAAAATACGCTGACTAACAATGCCTTCTTTTTTTCTAAACAACATTAAAACATCTACAACAAATACAATGGCAACTAAAATTAAAAAGATATGTGCTACCCAAATCATGAAAGGGAAGAAAAATGCCAAAATATAAAATAGGCATATCACGCCCAAGGCGAAAAATAGGCGATTTCCTAGATATATTTGTTTAAATAATTTTTTCATTCTCCCCATTTGGACTGATGCTAATTTCTACCTTGGAATCTCAATCGATTCAAGAATTTGTTTTATGATTTCTTCTGCCGTTAATCCTTCCATTTCTCTTTCTGGTGAAACCATGATTCTATGTCTAAGAACAGCTGTTGCAGCAGTTTTAATATCTTCTGGCGTCACAAAATCTCTCCCCGAAATGGCTGCAAAACCCTTAGACGCAATCAATAAAGCTAAAGAAGCTCTAGGTGAGGCACCTAGGTACAAAAACTGATTTTCTCTTGTATTTACAACAATATGCGCAATGTATTGCAACAAATTATCTTCGACCACAATATCTTTAATCAAACCTTGATAATGCTTTAAGTCACTAGCGGTCAATACAGGCTTTATTACATCTGTCTTATCATCTGTTCTAGAGATATGTTGTTTTTTAATAATTTCAATTTCTTCTCTAGGTGTTGGATAATCGACATTAATTTTAAACAAAAACCGGTCTAGTTGTGCCTCTGGCAAACGATAGGTTCCCTCCTGCTCTATTGGGTTTTGTGTTGCCACCACCAAGAAAGGCTCTTCCATTTCATAAACTTCGTTGTCCATAGAAATTTGGCGCTCTTCCATCACTTCAAACAATGCTGCTTGAGTTTTGGCTGGCGAACGGTTGATTTCGTCGATTAAAATAAAATTAGAGAAAATAGGTCCTTTTTTAAACTCGAAATCTGTGGTTTTCATGTTAAAGACAGAGGTTCCTAGAATATCGCTTGGCATTAAGTCAGGCGTAAACTGAATTCTGCTAAAATCCACATCGACCGTTTTCGCTAAAATCTTGGCCGTAATGGTTTTGGCAACCCCTGGAACACCTTCTATTAGCACATGTCCATTGGAAAGCAACGCTACCAGTAAATGGTCTAACATTTCCTCTTGACCAACGATTACTTTCTTAATTTCAGCTTTTATCTTCTCTATATTTTCTCTCAACTGACTTAAGTCTAATCGAGATTGAAATTCGGGTTGAAATTGATCTTCCATAAGGTTGATTTATATTTTTAAACTTTTAATTATTGGTAAATTTCATCTATGAGTTGGTTTAACTCAATTAATTCCTCTTGTTGTACAGGTGCTTGTTCGTGTAGTGCTTTTTCTAGCAATACCAGCACCCTATCTATTTTTTCTTGATTGGCTCCAGTTTTTAATTGAAGTCTATGACTAAAGGTTTTATCTAATTTAGTGGTATCTATCAGCAATTCGGTTCTCACTCTGTTTAAGAAATAAACTGCTTTTTTGCGTGCCATATCTTTGTTGCTTCCCTCTTGCAAATACAGATTTCCGATGGTTTTAACAAACTCTGCCGAGGTATTCCTAAGTGGTTCTATAATAGGAACGATACGCTGTCTTCGTTTGGCATGGAAAATAACGAATAAAAATAAACTGAATAAGCTTAAATACCAAGCATATCGCAATGGCTTTTGATCAAGAATAAACCTTAAGACGGAAGAATTTTCTACACTTGGCGTATGCTGAAACCAAAGCGTTTTTCTATCAGGCAGATATGAAAACACATTTTCAGTATATTTATAATCATCCTCCTTCAACATATAAAAATTGCTCAACATCATAGGTTCAGTATGATAGAATAATTTCCCTTTCCCGAAAGCTACTTCAATAAAAACAGCCACATCATCTTCATTTCTACCTATGCTCGTCCCTAGAATTTTTGTTGTATTGGGGTCATATTTTCCAATGCCTATATTCCCTGGATATTCTTTTATATAAATTGAATCATTTTCGAATTTTCGATCGGTTAGTTTTAAGTTATTATGATATTGATACAAGGTGTTTTCTAAGCTAAAATTCAGCGTATCCATCACGATTGGATTCATATCATAATCAATAACAAAGACATTATCTCCTTGATGCACTCTCTCCAAAATCTTTTTCCATCCTTGTTCGGTTACATAGCGTGTAATAAGAAGTATATTCAATGGTTCAGAAACCTCCTCGTTGGAGAAATATTCATAAGGTGTTTCGTTGATGCGCTCTACTTTATAATCTAGTAAATCATCAACCTCTTCATTGAAAATAAATATTCCAAATGGCGATTTACTATCGATCTCAAAACTTTTTCTCCAATCGATAATTTCAGTTTTATTTAGTTGTAATAGGGCTAAAACCAAAATAACGATACCTAAAAGGACCAAATATATTCTAATGGATTTACTCATAGTTCTTGATTAAACTGTGAAACTCATTTTTATATTTGGCGTAGGTTTGCTCGTCCACGGCAAAATCTCCATACCACACATGATCAAAAATGTGGGTAAGGCGGGTAAAAGTTTTATGATGAGCTGAACCTTTTAATTCTCTAATGTAATCTAGGTTGGTTTTATCTGGATCCCAAGTAAGTAATTTATTGTCATTAAAAACCTTTAGAAGCTTAAGATATTGATACCTAGTCGCAAAACGATAATTTTTCTCGGCCTCATATTTAGAAATAAGAGCATTCAAATCGATTTCGTGAATATTTTCTTTAATTGTTCTTGCCTCTGGATTAATCTCTTGATTTTTCTTACTAAAAAACCAATTTCCATCTTTCCTTAGCACATATTTCAATAGCCAATATAAAACCAGCCCTACCACACCAATAGCGAGGATGCGCATAACCCAAACAGTTATATTATTGATGGCAGAAACATCTGTATCAACCAAGAATTTAGAAAAAAATCTAGTTAGCCAATCTTTAATTTTATCCCAAAGCGAAACCTTTGGCTTCGTGCGCGTATAATCATAATCAGCAGAAGTATATTTCTCTTGAAATCCATCTTCAAAACTACGTGGACTTATGTTTTCATCTAAGAAATACTCTGCCTGTTTTAAGCGCTCTCTTGTTGTAGAAGGTTCATTTTCACTTACCGCATCTACCACATAAGGCGAAATTTGATCATCTGGCGCTTCATGTGTTTGTGCTAAACTAAAAACACTAAAAAAAATAATATGTAGGAGTAATTTAAATCTCACTCGTTCCTAAACTATCTATTTCTGAAAATTGCATATCTCTGTGTAAATCCTTTCTTGAGTCGTAATACATAAACCCAGTATTGATGTATAGCAAATTAGTTAATATCAATGAAGCTACAATCGAAAGAGTATATATAGAAATAACAAAAATACCTAATAACATTTCACTATTCTCGGCAAAATCTGTTGGCTGCAGGAATCCTGCACCACCCAGAACCACCATAGGCAGAAAGCTAAAAATTGACGTGATAACTTGGATTAAAATATACATGATGGCCAACGAACCCCAATATTTCCAAAAACTTTTACTAGTTGTGGTTTTATGCATCGCATATTGAAAGGATTTAAAAAAGCCCTCATCTGTATGATAATGATGAAAAAATGCAAAGTTGATGATGTTCATCACTACTGGAACTAGCAAAAATATTAAAAGAAATCCTATTAAAATGAACATTAAAGCGAAGGAAATACTGAAAATAATCAACATAAACGGCATTATGATGAAAAGCATTCCTAGGAAGAAAGTTAAAAACTTAGGAATCACACTTTTCAAATCTGAAGTCATTTCATCTATTGAAACCTGATTTACTCCAGTCTCAGCAACTCGCTTCATATACAGAACCGGGAATGAATAGGAAACCATGCTCAGCAAGACAAAAATGATAAATGTTATGATGCTTACTAATATAAAAACACTTGTGTTCTCAGCGAAATAATCCTCAAAGAAAAACTGTTCTCCGCCTAAGTTGCCACCGAACATTTGACTAAAAAACTCACCATAACCAATAAAAATAACAACCATTAACAAGATGATTATCAAACCATTCAGAATGATATAATTTTTAAAATAATCTCTACCGTATAGCTTAACGAAGTCAAAAGTGGCTGAAATTAATTCTCCAAAGTCTCTATTTTTATAAAACTGCATGGGCTTTTAATTTTTTATGTACTCGGATTGGATAAATAACATAGTAGTAGAAAATGAATCCTAAGGTTCCGAAGATGATTATTAAATTTAGAATTAAAGGCATACTAAGGGCATGTCGTGTAACAAAGCCTTCTAAAATACCTGCAATCAACGTAAAGGGAAAAACACTTAAGAATATTTTAAATGATTTTTTAAAACCTATTTTAAACGAATTATAGCGTGAATAGGTCTTTGGAAACAAAATAGACGCTCCCAATATAAATCCTGCCATAGCTTCTATCACCATCCCGAAGATTTCAAAAGCGCCGTGAATCCAAATTCCACGCATACTCGTTCCCAAGACTTCTTGTTGTTGAAACATATATTGAAAACTTCCCAACATGATGCTATTGTACATTAAAACCAATAAAGTTCCTATTCCACCAAAGATGCCATAAATATAAAGCTTTGCGCCTACCATGACATTGTTTTTAATGATTCCAATGGCCGAGCCCCAGGTCGAACCTCCTTCGTAAACCGCAATCGGATTTCCGTCTTCGATGTTTTGCTCGGTCATGAAAACATAATCATCCCCAAGAATTAAGCGAACAAAATCTTCATCATAATGCGTTGAAATGACACCAATTCCTACAAAAAAAACAAAAACTGCAAATGCAAACCACAGAAACTTCCTATATTCATAGGCGATTAATGGAACTTCTGTTTTAAAGAATTCTACAATCCGATTTGATTCGGTTCTTTTGGTTTTGTAAATTTTCTGATAAATCGAAGTCGCTAAATGATTAAGATAAATCTTTGTTTTACTTTTGGGGTAATATGTTTGTGCGAAAGAGAGATCGTTGATTAGGTTTATATAAAGAGAAGATAACTCATCTGGATCTTTTTTAGATTTCCCAGTGATAACCTCCTCGATTTCCAACCATTTTTCTTTATTTTGTTTTATGAAAGCAACCTCACGCATACCTCGCTAATTTAATTTAAAATATGAATGTAATCGCAATAAATACCTCACAAAATGTAAATTTAGATTTTAGCGTAGCTAGTCTGGGTGATCGTATGCTTGCTTTTATCATCGATTGGATTGTAAAAATTAGCTATCTGATATTTTTATTCTTCATCTTTAATTACGTTTTGCCGCTCGATAACGTCATTAGAGGATGGGACAACTGGTCTGTCATGGCCTTTTTCGGAATCATACTTTTACCTGTTGAACTATATACTCTTGTTTTTGAAAGCTTGATGGAAGGCCAAACTCCTGGTAAGAAATTAGTTAAAATTAAAGTGGTTAAAAAAGATGGATACCAAGCGAAGTTCAGCGATTATCTTATTCGTTGGTTTTTTAGATTAGTCGATGTTTTTTTGAGCTCTGGTTTTGTTGGATTAATGAGCATGATTTTCTCCCCTCACAATCAAAGATTAGGTGGTATGGCAAGTGGAACGGCAGTTATTTCTCTTAAAAGCAATGTGGGCATAAACCACACTATTATTGAGGATATAGATCTATCATATCAACCCAGATTTCAACAAGTTTTGGCCTTATCGGATCGCGATATGCAAATCATTAAGACCAATTACCAAAATTCTCTTTTACGCAAAGATTATCAAGTTATTAACAAACTAGCTCAGAAGATTAGAGAAATCACCAGTATTCCAGACCAACGCCCTGAAATACAAGACATTGAATTTATTAATATCGTAATTAAAGATTTTAACTTCTACACAGGAAGAGAGAATTAAAAGTCCTTCTTGTTGGCTTTATATTGAATTAAAAATATAGGTAGGATGACCCAAAGTATTAATATGCTTAAAGCAATAAAAAACCCTTTGCTACTCCCAAAAAACTCTTTAAAAATAGCTCCGGTATATCCCAGTAATGCTGCAATATCTAGTTGTAATAAGATTAATATTCTAGATAAATCAATCGGGTTAAATAAGCTCATGAACAGAGTTGGCTCTTCGAGCGGATATTCCTTAAAAACCATTACAGAAAGCAAGAAAATACCATCGTAGATAACCGCCATAAATAGCCATAATAAGATAGCATAACCAAATCCTTTGATTTTGTTTTCATTGCTCAAACCGATGAGATAGGCTAAAGATGTAAATATTAAAGTTAAAAAACTACCTGATAAAATCAGCAACAAGAACTTCCCTAAACTAGATGAATCGAATAAACCATAAGCTACGAAAGGAATTCCTAGCCCCAGGACCAAACTCATCATCAAGGACAAAGAAAGGCCTAGATATTGACCTAAAAATATCTTTGAACGCTTGATAGGTTGCGCCAAGAGGAGTTCTGTAAATTCTCTAGAATCGTAGTAATACATCACTCCGAAAATAGTGGCAATCAATGGCACCAAAATAATAATAATGTTCATTAAAGTGATGATACCTTTAGATAAATCGTTGTTAAGAAATAATAAGACAAAACCTAATACCAAATAAAATGCGAAATAGACATAACTCCAACGGCTTCGCATTAAATCGTAAAAACTGTATTTCAATACTTTTAGCATGATTTTATTTTTTTGTGCTGATTAAACACTTTGGGCTACACTCTTGTTAGCAGTTAGGAGTTTTGCCATAGCTCTTTCTAGACTTGTTTCTCGGGTTTTCTCGTTCAGACCTTCTAAAGTTCCTTTGTAATAAATGGTTCCTTCGAGTAAGAAAATAATTTCATCTGCCATTTCTTCAACAAAAGAAATAATGTGGGAAGTTATTAAAATCAACTTTCCTTTTGCTTTGGTTTCAAGAATAAGGTTTTTGAGATGCAACATCGCCACAGGGTCTAGACCACTGGTTGGTTCGTCTAGAATCACAATAGGAGAATCGAACATAAAAGTTAAAACAAGATTCACTTTTTGTTTTGTTCCACCAGATAGATTACTCAATTTCTTTTTAAGGAATGGCTGCAAACCAAATAATTCTATGAGAGGGGCTTCATCGGCATCATTACCGCGAATATCCTTAATCATTTTTATTAATTCGTGTACCTTTAGATTCCCTGGGAAGTTGGCAATTTGTGGTAAATAATCGATATCATTTCTATAGGATGCATTTTTCTCAATATCAATTCCATTGACCGAAATACTTCCTTTATCCTTGATTACCATTCCTAGAATGGTTTTGATAATCGTGGTTTTACCCGAACCATTAGGTCCCAAAACAGCATAAATCTTTCCTTGTTCTACGGAAATATTAACGCCTTTCAGCACTTCTTGCTTGCCAAATTTTTTATGTAAATCTTTAATTTCTATCATGGGTACGGTTGCATTTTTGGTTTTGCGTCTACCAAGTCGTCTGGAGTAAATACAGGAGATACTTTTTCAGAGAAATTGATGATATCTACAAACAAACTTCTCAATAAAATGATAGCCTCTGGAGCTTTTTCAACAATGTAGGCAAAGAGTTTAACAGGACGATACGGAATATCGCCAAAACCATCTTTATCTAGATCATAGCCTGTGTATTCGCTCCAATAGTTTTCATTGAATAAATTATCATTCAAGTTACTATTATAGGACATATCGAATGAATTATTAGAAAAATTATTTCCTTTGAAATTATTGGTATAAGCAGCCCCATGGAATTTGAGCGCCCAACCATTGCTATTGAATTTGTTTCCAAAATAATTGATTCTACTCGACCCTTCTACTTGAACACCTATCGTGTTTTCCTCGAAGACATTGTTTAATATTTCGGCATCATTAATTTCTTTTAAAAGAAGACCATAAGCAGAAGTCCCCCAATTTTTCTTGAAAATATTTTTTTCCATGTGGATTCTTTTTGAGAACATCACTGCCACGCCGGTTCCATTTTCTTTAAAAGTATTACCAAAGTATTTATCATCATTAGAGAACATAAAATGCAGACCATATCGCAAATTGTTATGACTCACATTATCGCGAATAATACAATTATCTGCGAATTCAAAATAAATTCCATCGCGAGCTCCAGAAATATCGTTGCCAATGATTTCAACATAATGAGAATACCATAAATGAATTCCATTTCCAGAATTGTACTCGTCTTTTGCTATTCCTTGAATATGGTTATTAAGCACTTTTCCATTTGAAGATTTGGCTAAATAAATTCCAAAAAACATATCGCGTAGTATAAGATCCTCGAGTCTAAAGTGCTGTGAGTTTGACACCTTAATAGCAGCCCAGTCATTGGTGTAGCTTAATCCTACATTTTGAACTGTAAGGTTTTTTAAGGTAACATGATCTGATTTTATATGAAAAATCTGTCCTTTTTTCATTCCATCTACAATCACTCCATCTTCTCCAATGATAGAAAGCGGACGATTAATTTCGATATCAATTTCGTTATAAGTTCCTTTGGCGACCTTAATTATATCATTATCCTCAGCCATCGCAATGGCAGATTTAATGCTTTTATACTTTTCGTTTGCCCCCACCTTAATGGTTTTTGCAAAACAAAAAGTCATACCAAACAACAAGAAAATATAGCTTAGATTTTTCATCTTATTGTGCTTATAAATTGAATTATTTAAGAAAGATAAATCTCTATTAATTCAATTTTATTTAAAACAGCTTAATGTTGAGACATATCGTGCTTGGTTTGCAAACTTTTAATCCTCTCGAAGTCATAAACCTCTCCGCCATTTTCTACTTGTGAAGCATCAGCTAGTTCCTTTGTGGAATAAGCCGTAATGTTGGCTCCCATAGGACTTGGCATATTCTCACTCACCAAAAAATAAGAAGATTTGGCATCTACCAACACACCAGGATTATCCATGGTACATGTCAAAATATGTGAATAAGCTTTGTCATGGTTTTCATGCATATAATTAATCATACACTCGCTAGAATCGAATTTATGCACCTTACCCTTATCCGTAACCAATTCGGTTCCATAAGGCTTGTCCATGATATTCATGGAGCAAAAGTCACATTTATCTGATCCAAAATTGATTTCTTTAGGTCCAGAGCTACAGGCCATAATGCTTAGTAGCAAGAGTCCAAATATAAATTTATACATGTTTTTAATTTTAATTAATATTGATTTTGAGCATATTCTTTCTTGCCAAAGTAATAAGCAACGAAAGACAATAAAATTCCAGCCCCCATAATGAATGCCCCAATTCCGGGATAAGAGTGGGCTACAAAGTTTAAGATTTGCTTACTACCAAAAAACGGAGGCTGAAAGCCCATGGGGTTTCCCTCTGCATCGGTAAATTTCATAATAGCATTAGGATCTAAATCGTTTCCGTAGTTACGTTCCCATATATAGAAATCAATCATACCTGCGGTCGCTAAAATAAGCATTAGAATGAACCATCCTAAGAACCATTTATAGTTTTTGAAAGCTCCGATCAAAACTCCGGCTAGTGACATAATTCCAATGACAATGGGAAATATAACGAATTCAGGAATCGTTTCTGGAATAAATTTCATTCCCACATAATGGTTCATCAAGTTGATATTTTTAATATCATCTGGATTGTAATCTTGGAATTTATAAATAAAAATATCCATACTTAATGGTCTTGGATACTGTGGCGCTTCGAGTGTAATACTCCAAAGCGGGAATACAAACAAAGCTAGCAGTAATAGCGCAGAGACAACCATTAATATTCTTGAAAATTTCATGAGATTTGTTTTTATAATGTTATTGTATTGCGTCTTTATGATTATAATTACAATAGATAATTTTTAAATAAAAAGGGCAGAAAACTTGTATTAGGTCTCCTGCCCCAAAAATTGAAAAAAGTATATTTTAACTCTTTCTTAGCAAGAAAATCTTACTTTAATTTAGATTTATTTTGACTCCGATTGAGCGTCTTCAGCTTTCTTCTGAGATGCTGCTGCCTCACCTAAACTCCAGTGTAGTGGTGTATTAGATCCAGCTGCAGATACTCTTACATATCCTGCCATCTCTTGGTGAAGTGCCGAACAGAAATCTGAACAATAGAATGGCCAAACTCCAACTTGTTTTGGTTCCCATAGTAAGGTTTCTGTTTGCCCTGGCATAATCAACAACTCAGCATTATTAGCTCCAATCATTGCAAATCCATGTGGCACATCGAAGTCTTGTTCTAGGTTGGTAATGTGGAAATAAACCTTATCACCTACTTTGATTCCTTCGATATTATCTGGCGAGAAGTGAGATCGAATCATCGACATATAAACATGTACTTCGTTTCCATTTCTCTCTACTCTACCTTCACCATCAGATTTAATACTATGTGGATGCTCATTCTCCTCTAATTTGAAATACTTAACAGATTTATCCATTAACATTTCTGCTGGTAATGCACCTGCATAGTGAGGTTCACCAATGGTCGGGAAGTCTAATAATAACTCCATTTTATCACCCGTAATATCAAATAACTGAGCCGAATGCGCTAACTCTGGACCTGTTGGTAGATATCTATCCTTAGTAATTTTGTTCATAGCAAGTAGATATTTACCATAAGGCTTTCTTGTATTACCCCCTGGAATCATCAAGTGACCTGGAGAATAATAAGTTGGTTTTCTATCCAACACCTCCCAAGTGCCTATTTTCCATTTTACAACTTCAGATGAAATAAAGAAGGTTGTATAGGCATTTCCTTTACCATCAAACTCTGTGTGCAATGGTCCTAAACCTGGCTGTTTAACCGTACCTGCCAATACATCCTCAAAATTCAAGATTGGAATACCATAAGCATCACCATCAAACTTTTTGTTTTCTATCGCATCAATCATCTTAGTGAATGAGTGAACTGTTAAGTCTGCTGATAATTTACCGTTACCAATAATGTACTCACCTGTTGGGTCTACATCACAACCATGTGGAGACTTTGGTGTAGGAATAAAGTAAACTAAACCTGGAACATCTGCTGGGTCAATTACCCTTACCTCTTTTTTCCATTCGGTGGTCGCCATATGCGTTTTTTCATCATATTTATTATGAGCGTAATTCGCAGGAACCGTTTTGAATTTTCCATCTTTTATTGCTTGCTCTGCTACTTTCCAGTTAACAGCTGCAATAAAATCTTTGTCATTTTGGGATGCATTCACCTCTTGTAGTGTATGTGCCTCTTCTGTATTATAAGTAGTAAAGAAGAACCAACCATGTGATTTATCTCTACCTGGGTGAGATAGGTCATAATTGAAACCTGGCATTAAGATTTGGAATGCAATATCCATTTCACCCGATTCTTGATCTACTGATAAGAAAGACATACTTGCTTTGAAGTTACCTTTGGCCTCGTTGATTGGCATATCTTTTTGAGGCGTTGGAACCGCAAACCTTGTATTTGCTACAACATACTCAGTGTTCTCTGTAATGAAAGATGAAGAGTGGTTACCCGCACTATGTGGAAGCTCAATTACCTCTACAGTTTCGAAGGTTTTAAGATCGATTCTCGCAATACGTGGTGTATTGTTACCGTTCATAAATACCCATCTACCATCAATCTCTCCATTGGTTTGAGATAAATCTGGGTGGTGTGTATCATCCCATGGAATCATACCATAAGATGTCATTAATAATGGCTTGGTTTCCTCATTATATCCATATCCTTTTTCTGGATCTTGAGAAAAAACTGGAATTACCTTAAGCAATCTACCAGATGGTAAACCATAAACTGCTAATTGTCCACTGAATCCTCCTGATAAGAAGGCATAGAACTCATCGTACTCACCTGGAGCAACATAAACTCTCTCTGCAGCGTTACTAGCAATAGCTCCAGAGCCTTGACCTGTTTTCGTGTCTCTACTTTTGTTACAACTGACCGTAATGGAGGTTGCAAACACAAGTAGGAATAACTTAAATAAAATGGAATTATTTCTCATGTGATTATTGTTTTTGTACCTGAAATATCAATGCTCAAATACATAAACAATGATATTCTCATGGATTTAAATAAATTTATTCAATCGTTCTAATGTATTCTAAGACCTGGCGTGCCTCTTCTTCCGTTAAGTTTTGGTTGGCCATAGGAGCACCATTTGCTTCTGCTAATAATTGTTTAGCAATTGGGTCTTTTTGTGTCATTTCTTCTGGGTTCAAGATCATGTTCATAGCCCATTCTGGTGTACGACGATCTAATAAACCTTTAGGCGCAGGCCCAATAAATTTCTCTGTTGGTTTGTGACAAGCAGTACATTTTGCTTCATATATGGTTTTACCCTTTGCTGCCATATCTTGGTCAATCGTTTCAGGTATTTCAAGTGACTTAACCGGCCCAATTCCTTTGTTAGACATTGGGTCATTTGGATCAGCTGTTTC
The DNA here is from genome assembly GCA_964553105.1 of uncultured Weeksellaceae bacterium. Classification (GTDB taxonomy): domain Bacteria; phylum Bacteroidota; class Bacteroidia; order Flavobacteriales; family Weeksellaceae; genus Profundicola. The sequence goes on from CAZKJO010000020.1 coordinate 19,906, forward strand.
TGGTGCATCTAATTGAGGTGCTGATTGCTCCGTTGTTCTGTCTTTTGCATAATCTGGTGCTTCTTCCTTTCCACCACAGCTTATGATAAACATACTCACGATTGCGCTTAATACAATTACTTTTTTCATAATTATTATTTTTATTGTTTTTATTTCTATGACAAATTTACGTCAACTACCAAGGTTGGTTTATGACTGTAATCACAAACCAACCCAAATGGATATGACATTTAGCATATAAAAGACTAATCTATCTTTTAATTTGTCGTACTAAGTTAAATATTAAAAAAAGGATATCAAAAATAAACTTTACGTTTTTTGATTTCTAAAAGTCCTTCCTGCTCCATTTGTTTAATGGTACGTATTACAGTTTCTACTCTTAGTGCCGTAAGATTCGCGATTTGCTGACGTGTTAATCGGATTTCCTCTCGTGTTTCTTTGGTCTTAAGTTGATCGAGTAGCGTCAAGATTCTATGTTGAGGATCATGGAGCGAAATTTCTGAAGACATGATAGATTTGAAGTAAATAATTTCGCTTAAACCTTTAGCAATAGCTTTCAGAAATGGTGGATTTTCATCTAATAATTGGAAAAAGCAATTTTTGTTTAATTTCAAAATCTCCACATCTGTTTTGGCTACTGCACTAGAAGGATAAGGCTTGTCTATGAATAAAGGCGGAGTACCTAGGGCTTCGCCACCCTCAAAAATTTTATGCGTAAACTCTTTTCCTCCTTCGCTTAACGTATAAATTCGGACTGTGCCTTTTAGTAAAAACAAAAATGATGTAGGAGTTTCTCCAGCTTCAAATATAAATTCACCCTTTTCTAGTTTTTCTACTACAGCGCCGTATTCTATTAATAAGTCCTTATTCATATGCTTTGGAATAGATATAAAACTAAGCTCTATATATTTATTTCCCAAATTGAATTATAAGATAATTTCTAAAAAGTAAAAGCCTCAAATTTCAAAATGAAATTTGAGGCTTATATATTTTAATAAAACTTATTTAAACTTAAGACTTTTCTTCGCTATTAATAAATTTATTTACCAATCCTTCCGAAACACCCATATTACTATATCCACCGTCATTGTATAAGTTTTGTAATGTAACACGCTTAGTAAAGTCACTAAACATCATCACACATAAATCTGCACAATCATCTGCTGTTGCGTTTCCTAAAGGAGAAACTTCATCTGCAATTTGCAAGAATCCGTCGAATCCAGAAACACCTTGTCCGGCTGTAGTAGCTGTAGGAGATTGAGAAATCGTGTTCACACGTACTTTCTTTTCTTTACCCCAGTAATATCCAAAGCTTCTAGCAATAGACTCTAAGTATGCTTTGTTATCTGCCATGTCATTGTATCCTGGGTAAACTCTTTGGGCCGCGATATATGATAAGGCAAGAATACTACCCCAATCATTCATACAATCTTTGTCCCATGCAGTACGCATAACTTTATGGAAAGAAACCGCAGAAATATCCCATCCTTTGGTCAACCAATCATAGTTCATTTCGGTGTAGTGCTTACCTTTTCTTACGTTAATACTCATTCCAATAGAGTGTAAGATAAAGTCAATTTTACCGAATTTTTCGATAGCAACATCAAACAAGTTACTTAAATCTTCCATAGACGTAGCATCTGCAGGTACCACTTCGCTACCCGTATCTTCTGCCAACTTATTGATTTCGCCCATACGTAATGCCACTGGGGCATTGGTTAGAACAAATTCGGCACCTTCTTCGTGACATCTCATGGCTGTTTTCCATGCAATTGAGTTTTCATCTAATGCGCCGAAAATTATCCCTTTCTTTCCTTGTAAAATTCCCATATGATTTGAATTAATCGTTAAATTTAAATGTTTGTTGCGAAAGTGCCAAAACTCTGTGCTAAGTCTAGCCTAAAAATTAGTTTATAAATTGAACTTGGCCTCTATGGTTGGTCTATTAAACACATGAGAAACAATCTCTAACTTATCATTTTGAAATAGATATAAATCATCGATAAAGAAAAAGCTAAAGTGTTGTGAATCCACATCAAATATCCCGAAAGCTTCCTTTTCTTCACTCCATAAAACGATGCCTTCTCTTCTCATCTTCATGTCATTTATTTTGTAAGATACAATATCATACTCATAAATCATTCGATTCATTTTATCTAAAATACCAACTGAAAGATCCACATGCGTATATTTTTGATCAGATTTTGACCAAAACCAAGGGTATTTACCAGTGAAAAGCATGCCTTCTTTGGTTTCTTCGGCATAGCCCACAATGGTTTTATCATCTCTTAATCTATATTTCTTTACTTTAATTCGCACGTCGCAAAAGTAAAAATTAATTTCGAAAACTAAGTTGATAGCCCTAATCTAGCAAATTGTATATTTGCAATAATCCAAATATTAGTTTGAAAAAAGCCGTAATTTTTTATAAAAATACCGACAACATAGGAGACGACGTTCAAACCTATGGAGCCTGGCAATTGTTGGGTGGCGCTGATTATTTTCTAGATCGTGAATCTCTACACAATCCAGACATCGACGAAAATGTAAAATTACTTTGTAATGGCTGGTTTATGAAGAATCCAGAAAATTGGCCGCCGCATAAAGATTTAGACCCATTGTTTATATCTATGTATATAGACCATAAGCATGGCTGTTATGAGAAAATGTTATCTCCAGATCTTATCCCTTATTATCAAAAGTATGCACCAATTGGTTGTCGAGACAAAAACACGTTGAAATTATTTAAAAAATTAGGGGTAGATAGCTATTATTCTGGATGTGCAACATTGACTTTACCGAAATACACAGGTGAGAGGACAGAAGAAATTCTTTTAGTAGATCCATTTGTTAAGATTTTTGATAAAAAATATACGGACACTCAAATAGAACGTTTAATTCCAGAGAAATATAAAAATAAAGTAAGCCTTATCACCCATCATGATTTCGAGATGAAGCATTTACCCATAGAGGAAAGAATGAAAAATGTCGAGAAATTATTAGAACGATACGCCAAAGCAAAACTCATTATCACGTCGCGTATTCATTGTGCTCTTCCAGCAACGGCTATGGGAACTCCAGTTTATTTTATGGATGTTGGTTATGACAGAAAACAAGCACACGATAGATTAGAAGGTTTGTTGGATTTGTTTGAAGTTGTTGATGACACACATTTCCCAGTGAGCAGTAATCAACCTTTGACTAAGATTCAACGCAAGTTGGGTTTATATTCTAAGTCAGCAATAAAAGAAAACCCCATTGATTTTGATTTAAAACCAGAAACGATGAAGAAGTTTGAAAATAATTTTAAAAACGCCTCTCTTTTGGCTGACGGAATTAGATTGAAAGTGAAGGAATTCTTTGATGAAAACTAAGAAAATCCTTTGAAAAATTGATTTTATACGTGCTTTAATTTGCAGTATATTTGCAATTCATGAAAACATGGAAGGATTATCTTGCCCTACCTTTTATTGGGCTTATCCGCTTATATCAGTTATTAATTTCGCCTTGGTTGGGTAGCAATTGTCGTTATCAGCCAACTTGTTCTCAATATGGTATTGAAGCCTTCAAAAAACATGGTGTTTTTAAAGGAGGATGGTTAACTATTAAGCGAATTTCTAGTTGTCATCCTTGGGGTGGAAGTGGTTATGATCCTGTTCCAGAAAAAGAAGAAAAATTATGATAGAATTAATGGGGTATTTCACCTATGGAGGTTCAGAAGGTATCGATTTAGGATTTCTAACTTTACATTATTACAGTCTTATGTGGATTGTAGCCTTTGTTTTAGGTTGGTTTATCATGGCCAAAATCTTTAAAATAGATGGAGCTTCAAAGGAATTATTAGACCCTTTGTTCTTATACACTTTTGTTGGTGCCATAGCTGGTGCTAGATTAGGTGAGTATGTGTTTTATGATCCCATGGCTTTTATAGAGCGTCCGTTAGAAGTCTTTTTACCCATCGTTTATTCTCCAGGTGACTCTTGGCTATTCCTACAAGATTATAAATTCGTTGGATTTATGGGCTTGGCTAGCCACGGAGCAGCTGTAGGCCTATTAATTGCAATGTATCTGTTTACACGCAAACACTTAAAAGGCAAATCTATGCTTTGGATGGTAGATCGATTGGCTATTGTTGTACCGATTGGGGGAGCTTTCATTCGCGTTGGTAACTTTATTAATTCAGAAATTGTTGGTAAGCCTACTGATGTAGCATGGGCCGTTTTATTCCAAAATCAAAGCCCTGATTATGGTCCGATTGTTCCACGGCATCCCGCACAATTATATGAGGCGATTGCTTATGTAATTTTATTTGGAATAATGTGGTACATCTATAGATATACTAAGAAAAAATACCAAACAGGATTCTTGTTCGGATTTTTCTTTATGGCATTATGGTTAATTCGTTTCACCGTGGAATTCTTCAAAGAAGATCAAGGTGTAGAATGGGTAGCCGACACATTAGGTATGAGTCTTAATAATGGTCAGGTATTGAGTATTCCTTTGATTATATTAGGAATCATTATATTAGCAACTTCTAAAAACAGAATTCAAGATGAAAATAATTCTTAATTTATTATTTGTATTGGTTTTAATGTTCACTTTTTCGTGTAAAAGCGAAACTGAAAGTTCTACGCAAGTTGATAGAAATGAGCCAATCAATATTGAGTTCATTAAACAAGGTGAACTATCTTTAATCAACAATGATTCTATTATCAAAAAGCTAGATATTGAGCTAGCAAAAACAGATAATAAGAGAGCTATTGGTTTAATGAATCGTGATTCTTTAGAAGAAAATCAGGGAATGTTGTTTGTTTTTCAAGAGGATAACACGAGTGGATTTTATATGAAAGACACTAGAATCTCATTAGATATCATCTACTTAGGCGAAGACAGCACGGTGATTTCCATTTCTAAAAACCGCCAACCTTTTGATTTAAAATCTGAAGGAGCGCCTTCACCTTATCGTTATGTATTAGAAGTAAACGGAGGTATGTCTGATGCTTGGGGCATTAAAGAAGGAGTGACCAAAATCAATTGGACTGAGAATTTGTAATTTATTCGCTAAAAAGTTTTAGATTTAAATACTAATTAAAAATTGAAAAATATGAAAATGTTAAAAGAATTTAAGGAATTCATTATGACCGGAAACGTTATCGATCTGGCGGTAGCTGTTATCTTAGCAGGTGCTGTTGGTTTGGTTGTTAACGGTTTTGTTTCAGACATCATGATGCCTGTTGTAGGACATTTTTCTGGTGGGATGGACTTTGCTGATATGAAAACAGTATTAGACCCTGCAGTAGGTGTTGAAGGTGAAGAAGGATATAAGCCTGAGAATGCTATTTACTATGGTAGATGGATTAACTCAATTATTAATTTGATTACCGTTGGTGCCGTATTGTTTATGATTGTAAAAGCTTATAACAAAACTAGAAAGCCAAAAGCTGAGCCAGCTCCAGCAGGACCAACTCAAGAAGAGTTATTAGCGGAAATAAGAGATTTATTAGCTAAGAAATAAATTCTTAACATTACAAAATAGAAGCCGAATTGAGAAATCAGTTCGGCTTTTTTTTATGGAGATAATTGTTTCGCAAGCTAGCGTGCTAAATTCATTAAATATGCTTTACTTGTTCAAAGACATAGACGCAAGATTGAATGCAGCCCGGATGGCAGCGGCATTGGACGGTCTACAAGCATCTACAAAAACCAAGAGAAAAGAGTGGCGTGCTTGCACAAACTCCTTTTCTCGTGAGTTTTTGTATGCTTGTAGGTTGTACAATACAGCGAACAGCCGGAATTGCTGCCCTATAAGAAAAAAGAAAGAAATGCAGTGAATGTCCTTATAAATACTACAGGGTGTTTTATGCTTTAGCTTTCTTGCCTTTAAAGGCTTTTATAAGCTATTCTTAGATCTTAAGATTGTAGCCGTTAGAAAGTTTAAAGTAGGTTCTAGGGTTAACAATCTGAAATCAAATAATTGAGTTTTTTACAAAAAAAAAGCGTCAACTATTTTCGATGAAAATAATTGACGCTGTATGATAAAATTTATTGTCGCTTCTTAGTAGCCGAAATAGAATGGATTTCCGAAATCAAATCCTAAGCTGATAAGGTGTCCGTCGCCAGCTTCTTTTGAGATATCGGTTAATCCCATTTTGTATGCATAGCCTAAACGAAGTTTACCAATTTCTAGGTTGATAAGTGGCGTAAGACTTAAGGTTTGTGTTCCTGTTTCGTCCATGTCTGTTCTATAGTTTACACCTAATCTCACCGCATTGTGTCCCATCGCAAACCTAGATCGCATCGTGATATCTAATTGTCGCTCTGAGTTGGAGTTAAGATTCATTAAAACCGATGGCTCTAATTGGATTCCATCTGCAATATTCCACTTATACCCTGCTTGAAAATAATACCAAGTTGGAAGTGGCTCGATAGAGTTCACAATAGGTCTATTGTCACCCAAAGGCATATCTAACACTGAAAATCCTACATAAACGCCATTGTACTGAACATTGGCACCTAAGTTAAAGTAAGACAAGAAATAGCTCGTGTCTTGTAAATAAGGATCTTCTGGGTGCTGAGCATTCCACTTTGTTCTGTCAAAAACCTGAGAGATTCCGTTGTAAGAAAGACCGAATGAGAATTGATTTTCATCTTGGTCATCATAATAGCTGAATCCATCTCCAATAGGAATATGATAAGCTGCCGAAACATTAACTCCTCTAAGACTGGTCGCACCGTTTCTATCATTGAAAGCATGAAAACCTGCTGCTAATCGATTAGATACACGTCCATGCGCACTCAATGTTTGAGTAGATGGTGCATCTTCTAATCCTGCCCATTGAGAATAATGTGTTCCTCGAACTTTCAATATCTCTGCGTTGGATCCAGCAAATGATGGATTTATTAAATAATTGTCGGCCACCAAATAATGCTCGTAGAATGGTAAGCCTTCCTGTGCATTAATCTGTTGTACAAACAACAAGCAAAAGGTGGCGAATAATATATTTTTAACTCTCATTATCAATTTCTCATGTTCTTTTCAGATTCTACAAATATAGTTTTCTTGCTGAAATTGCCCATATCTTTGTTATTCAAAAACACTTTCATAACGTAATTATTTATAAAAGATTGTTTTATCTATTCTTAACCGTGATATGACCCGTTGTATTTCTACCGTCGGCAAGCTCTAGCAAATACCAGTAATCTCCTGATGGTAATGTTCTACCATGTGATTTTCCATCCCATCTAAAGCTAGTTTTTTCATTCGAAGATTCTTCTTGGAATAAAAGTTTGCCATAACGATTGTAAACCGAGAAAGTAGATTTCTGCACATTCCCTGCTTCGTCCCTAAAGGCATCCATGAATGGAACAATGAAATAATCATTCAGTCCATCATCGTTTGGTGTAATCACATTCGCAACATTTAATACTAGGGTTGACATTCCAACACCATCACAACCTGCTACTACAGACCTCACCATGACATCGTACATACCTGGCGCTAAGTTGTCGAATGTTGGGCTTTGTTGCCAATCTATACCATTGATAGAGTATTCAAATGGTCCGTCACCAGATGCTACTACTGTAATACTATTATTGGTTGTATTTAAGCTTGTAATAACTGGCACAGCAATCGACTCAAAATCAACTGTTGCTTCGTTTGAACAAGTTGTATTTGGGTCTGTTACGGTTAAGGTAATAGTTTGATCACCTGCTTCACCATCAAGTTGAACGGTTTCACCATTTCCTAAAACATTTCCTAATCTATCTTTCCATTCATAGGTTAATTCTGGGTTGAATCCTTGCGCCGAAATTACTAGAGAATCCGTTGCACAAAACGCAGTGGTTGGTGCTAAGATTTCTGCTAATGGAATTGGGCTAATTACCACATCGAATTGCGTGATAGATGGACATTTGCCGTCAGCAACAACTCGAACATAAACCGTACCTGCTGCTAATTGAGCATTATCTGGATTGATTGGGTTTCTATCATTTTGAGCATCTGCTTCACTTGTGTGATAAGATACCCAATGGTTTGTGTTCTCGTTGGTCACTAAATCAGTCATTGAGGTTAAATCAAAAGTACCTGTTCCAAATCCATCATCACATGCTTCTAAAGGTTCAATATTAGTATTTACTTGTGTTTGCTCTCCAGGTGTTAAAATTACAGATGTATAATTAACACATGCATTTGCTGTCCCTGTCTCCTCTACCCTAACAAATACTTCAAAAGGCAATGTTGTGATATTGTTTGCATCTACTTGAGTAAATACATCATTATCATTTTCAGCACCTGCCTGTGAATTGTGATATGAAATAGATAATCCTGCTGTTGAATTCACAACAATATCATCCAAATCTCCTAAAGTAAATGCATACCCACCATCAAACTCAGGATCACAAACTTGGAATTCTAAGTTTGTATTTACTGCTGGCAAATCCTTAAGCTCTAATTGCAATTCTGTAATCGAATTACAGTTCTGATCATTAGAAACTAATACATAAATTGTAGTAGAACCCGAATCAAAGCTTGTTGGATTGGCTATGTTATTTGTATTGGCATCTATAGCATCTTGCTCAGTTAAATAATAAGCAAAGTTGAATCCAGCAGCATTTGCTAAGATATCATCATTAGCTAGAGTTAAATCCCATGTTTCTGTATTATCTTCGTCGATATCACACAATTCAAGCGTTGCTGGCGTTAAGGTTAATCCTTCATCAACAATCACATCAAATTGAGTTAACGCAAAACAACCTTCGGCATTTTCAACTCTCACATAAACTGTAGTTGTTCCTGTGTTAAAGCTGTGATCTGTTGGGTTATTAATGAATGGCGTACCATTTCCAGCATTTGCTTCTGTTGTATGATAAGTCACTGTTAAGGTTGTATCCCCACCAGTGATTACATCTTCGTGGATTGTAATATCAATAGATTCTGATCCATCATCAAATAAGTCACACACCTGAATATTCTCTGGCATGTTGGCTACCGGTTGATCGTTGTGGTTAAGTGTTAACTCAGCAACGGCAAAACATCCGTTAGCCTCTTCTAATCTTACATAAATAACTTCCCCATCAACTGTACTTGTATACTGCGTTGGGTCGGCAACCTGATCGGCTGTATCGTTATTTTCAGCTCCCGTTAGGCTTGTAAAATATGATAAGCTAATTCCAGTTTGTCCATTCAATAAATCAGCATCGGCATCCGTCAAGTTAAAGACATAGTTTCCATCAACATCAGCACAAATAGCTAAATTCGCTGGCGTAATTTCAGGACCTGCATTTAAAACCAATTCGATAGTTGTCATTTCCTCACAACCATCAGCTGTGCTAACTACCACCCAAATTGTAGTTGGGCCAGATTCAAATGCAGTAGCATTGGCAATTGCATTATTTCCGCCGATAGCATCTTGCTCGGTCGGATAATGTGTAAATGTAAAGCTTGCTGAGTTTGGAATAATATCATCACTTACCTGCGTAAGATCGAAAATCTCTATTCCATCATCTCCAACATCACATAAAGTAATTGTTGCTGGCGTAAGCTCTAATCCCTCTAATAATGCAACTGGCATAGTCAACACCTTATAACATCCATTTCCATCTAAAATTACAATGTAAATCTCTGTTGTATCTGGTGTTAGGCTATAAGCAGTTGGATCGGCAATAGCATTATCTGTATCATTTTGGCTAGCGTCGTCATAATTTTCATAATAAACAAAAGTTACATCTGGCGCACCACCTAATATATCCTCTTCGCTACCTGTTAAATCAACCACCTCAACACCTAATTCCTCTGTATCACAGAACTGAATTGGGTTATCGAAAACATAGGCCGTTGGTCCATCGTTCACTTCAAGCGTAAGCTCAGCGATTCCATAACAACCTTCTTCGGTTTCAATTCTCACCCAAAGGGTAGTAGTAGTGTTAATAGCATAATCTGTAAGATTGGTTCCTGTTAAGAACTGATCGTTTCCATCTTCTGCGTCTGTTTGATTCTCATAATAGTAAATATCATAAAACTGCCCAGCCAAGAAATGTTCATTAAAGGTGTTTAAATTATAAACTACCTCCGTAGCATCTGGAGCTATACATTGTGTTTCAACCAAGTCTTCTGGCTCTAAATCTGCCAAGAAATCTAATGTTAAATCAAACACAGAGTGACAACCATTGGCCTCGTCTTCTACTCTAACATAAATTGTTCTTGAGCCTGAAGTATACGTCTCTGGGCTCTCAATCAGAGCAGCTTCTACTCCCATATCTGCAGCTCTTCGGTTGGTATAATATCCTTGAATCACCCAATCTGGCTGTCCGTTTGTCACTAAGTTAGTGTAAGATGGTAAGTTCCAAATGGTTTCACCCGATCCATCTACATCACATACTTCAACAACAATATCCTCAACTTCTGGAGAGTCATAATCAAAAGTAATATCAATTCTATCTGATACAACTACTGGATCTTGACCACAAATTTCATAAGTTACAACAACTGTATAGAATGTATCTTCAGTTGGATAAATATCTAAGTATCTAGTTTGTCCTACTAAAACATCATTTTCATCAAACCATTGAATCGTAACTGGCATTTCGTCTCCATCCGGAATAAATCTCCAAGCTTCTTCTTGCGCTGACCAGTTTCCAGTATTTCTACCTGGCGCTACCGCAAATTGTCCTTGATTTGCACCTTGAAGACCTATTAGTGAATTTCCATCATTCCATGTACATGAAGGCTTGTTGTGAATATAAACATCTATATAGTTAGAGCCTTCCCATAAAACGATTTGCTGTGTAGTTCGTTCTCCTGCTTGACAAGAGCTTCCAAATAATGGAATATTATTATAGTTTACAACAAACATTCTACAAGGATACTCACCTTGGAATCCATAAGAGAACTGTGCACCATTTCTTGGTAAAGTTCCATTTAAAGCTGGAGTAATATAAATATCATGATAAGCACCATTAATGGTGTTTAACATATGTGTAGTATTCGTTGGTAAAGTTTCATCGAAACTCCATTGATCATATTGGGTAGCATAACTTAAATCAAAATTAATTCTACCATTCGCTCCTACAACTAAAGCGTCTCGCTCCTGACCGAAGAAACAGAATCTATATCCCGGAATTTCACCTTGCGCATCTGGAAAGTTCACCACAGGACCATATCTGTCGTCTGAAGTAATATCCACTCCAGCACCATCTGTTACTGGATAAGGCGGTTGGAAAGGTATAGATTGAACAACATAGGATGTAGTTTCTTTCATTGGCGCATAATCCGCACGTAATCTCATTCTACCACCTTCTTCTAGAGGATAGTTACAATTAACGATTACATCACTCGAATTTTCGATAAAATCCACGCCAGTTACAGAAGGACAAGGAACATTATTATCAAAAATAACTCTAACTAAAAATGTATAAGATTTCGTACAGTCTGGATTCCCTGAGCCATCTGTTACAGTAAAAGTAACGGTATAGGTTCCCGCATCTGTATAGGTATGTGATGCATCAGTTCCTGTGGCCGTTGTTCCATCTCCAAAATCCCAAGCATATGTAGCTCCTGTAGCATCTTGTGAGAACTCTGCACTTCCTGCAAAGGTCACCGTTTCTCCTTCCAATACAGTTACACCACCACTCTCGTCCATTTCTGGAATTGTGGTAACATTGGGTGTAATAGCCTGACAAGGCACAGCACAACTAATTTGCGCTGACCATCCTGGACCAGGACCTACCGCATCTGAAATAAATTCGACTGTTAAACAACCACTAGGGTTGATAGATAAGTCCGAAGCACGGATTCCGTTTTCCTCACCTGGGCGCATACCACCGATGTAAGTCCCAATAAGAGGTGCTGTTGTATCATCCCCATCGTAGATATTCATAAAATCTGCTCCCGAACGGGTCATGGCCAAAATATCATCGAAAGTAAGAATCGTGGCATTATTTGGCTCAGTAGTTCTATCAGGGCAAATGGTGAAAACTAAGTTTTCATTATTTTGGAACGGGTTCGCCGGTCCGCCTGAATCATAGAATGTCCCCGAACAGGTTGTAACACTTCCATTTTCCATCCAATATTCTTGGGCGTTTATGAAAGTAAATAATATGATGAAGGGTAAAAGTAAAAGTCGTTTCATTATAATATTTATTTTCGCTGTTTTTTAGCTTGAGGTAAAATCGTTATGTAATGATTTCCCAATTTATATGTCTCTTTCTTCTCTGGATAAAAGTTTATCGCATATTTTAAAATATTAAAAGACTGCGGAGAGTATTGCATATCATGTGTAAGATTGGGGTTATACACATTATACAATTCTACCGTAGACAAGTCTTTAGCATTTCTTAAAACTTTAGAACCTTGAGCCTTTTCATAGGGGATATGCTCTACTTCAACTCGATTCCTAACTAAATCCTTGAGGTTTCTAAACAAAGACGGTCTTTCATTGACATAGGTTGCGTTGGGACCATAAACTTGTTCAAATTTAATTTTTTCCTTTGCATTTAAAGGTGCTTTTACATTGTCAGGAAAATGTACATGCGTCTGCTGCGCACTAAGCATTCCTGTAACAATGAAAAAGGTTGCGAGTAAAAATCGTTTCATTATATACTTTTAGTGTAGTTAACAAATATAAACATCCTACCTTAAATAAATAAAATATTTGCGCTTTTATTGTGTGGTTAATGTTAATTAGGCTAGTTTTTTAACAAAGCCTCTATTTAAATTTCAACTTTAACATTAAACCTTTCCAAATTTGAACTGTCCAATACACGAATCACTAAAAAACAATAAAATGAAAAAGTCCTTAATACTATTAGTTCTTGTATTATTTACACTAGGTGGAATAATGAATGCACAGCATCGTGATGGAGATCACAAAAAAGAAAAAGGTGAGATGCTTGAAAAAATGAAAGAAAAATTAGGTTTATCAGACCAACAAGTATCCAAAATAAAGGCGATTGATGCCAAATACCAATCTCAAGAAGACGCTTTAAAAGCTAAAGCTAAAACCTTAAGAGATGAACATAAAGAACTTAGAGCCAAAAAAAGAGAAGAAATTGATCAAATTTTGACAGCAGAACAGAAAGAAAAAGTGAAGAGCATGAAGAAAAATAGAAATAAACGCGACATGCATCAACATAGAAATAAGATTCCTGAAGGAGTAAAAAGATAATTATTTTTGTTTTCAATTTAAATAAAAGAGTCCGCTAAAATAGCGGACTCTTCGTTTCTTACTAAAAAAATTACTTAATAAGCTTTGGCAAATAAAACCCTTTGTGTACTCGGTTTTCCTGAGTAAACACATGTACCTTTTTCTTGTTTAGCATCTAAAGGAATACAACGTATGGTAGCTTTTGTCAATTCTTGAATTTTAGCTTCAGTTTCAATAGTTCCATCCCAATGAGCTGATAAGAAACCGCCTTTATCTTCTAATACTTTTTGGAACTCATCCCAATCATTCACCTCTGTGATATGTGAGTCTCTATAGGTCTTGGCCTTATGATAAATATTTTCATCAATTTCTGACAATAAAGTTGGGATTACATCATCTAATCCATCTAAACTAACAAATTCTTTGGTTAGATTATCTCTTCTCGCTACCTCAACCTGACCTTTCTCAAGATCTCTAGGACCTACTCCAATCCTAATCGGAACACCTTTTAATTCATATTCCGCAAATTTCCAACCTGGTTTTTGTTTATCATCGTTATCATATTTAACGCTAATTCCTTTTTCTTTAAGCGACTTAACAATAGCTTCAGATTTTTCATCCACCAATGCTTTTTGCTCATCATTAAAGTAAATAGGAACAATAACCACTTGAATGGGTGCCAGGGTAGAAGGCAACACCAAACCATGATCATCAGAATGCGTCATGATTAACGCTCCCATTAATCTTGTAGAAACACCCCAAGAAGTCGCCCAAACATATTCTTGTGTTCCCTCGCTGGTGGCATATTTAACGTCAAATGCTTTAGCAAAATTCTGCCCCAAAAAGTGAGAAGTTCCAGCCTGTAAAGCTTTACCATCTTGCATTAAAGCTTCGATACAATAAGTATCTTCTGCTCCAGCAAATCGTTCTGATTCAGACTTAACACCTTTAAGGACTGGCATTTTCATATAGTTTTCAGCGAAGTCGGCATAAACATTCACCATTTGAACAGTTTCGTCAATAGCTTCCTGTTTGGTGGCATGTGCAGTATGTCCTTCTTGCCATAAAAACTCTGCTGTTCTAAGAAACAGTCTCGTTCTCATTTCCCAACGTACAACATTCGCCCATTGGTTAATTAAAATAGGTAAATCCCTATAAGATTGAATCCAGTTTCTGTAGGTGCTCCAAATAATCGCTTCAGAAGTTGGTCTTACCACCAATTCTTCTTCAAGTTTCGCATCTGGATCAACCATTAATTTCCCTGGTTCATCTGGATTTGATTTAAGCCTATAATGTGTAACAACTGCACATTCTTTAGCAAAACCTTCAGCATTCGTTTCTTCGGCCTCGAACATGTGTTTGGGTACGAATAACGGGAAATATGCATTTTGATGTCCAGTTTCTTTGAACATCTTATCAAGCTGTGCTTGCATTTTTTCCCATATCGCATAACCATAGGGCTTGATTACCATGCAACCTCTAACCCCCGAGTTTTCGGCTAAGTCTGCCTTTACGACCAACTCGTTGTACCATTTGCTATAATCTTCTTCTCTTGAAGTTAATTTTGCCATAAATATTCTTTAATCTCTTTAGTAGTCCCTGCTTTAACATATCATGGCACTACTTTTGTTTTATTATTAACAGTTTGCAACTATATGCAAATTTAATTAAATTACTAACTTTACATGCAATAATTCTACAAGATGAAACCAATAAAATACAACTACGACCAAATCTTTAAAAAAATCCTTCCCGTTGGAATGATTTTATTTGGAGTAACATCATGCTCGGTTTCTCAACAAACAGTTGGAGAAAACGACGGAATATATTATGATCCATCTTCTCAGCCAACTCAACAAGTTGTGGTAGAAGATAGAGAATATCAACAAAACGATGAGGTCTACACTTATCAAGAAGAGCAGCCTATTCGAATGGGCGGAAGATATTTCGATGATGGCGGAAACGCCCCAGAAACATCTCAAACAACACAAGAATCTAGATCATATAATGACGATAGCGTAATTGTCACCAATGATAGCAATGGAAATTATAATGAATGGGGAGATTATCAAGGTGTAGAGATTTATGTGAATAACTATTTCGGACCTAATACCTATAACTGGAATCGTAGATTCTACGGTAGTTGGTACGGACCTTATAGAGGATTCGGATGGAATTTTGGATGGAATTCTTGGGGTTATAGCCCGTTCTATGCAGGTTATTATGGATTTGGATATCCTCACTTTGGTTATGGATATGGATATAGCGGATTCTACGGACCTTTTCACCCATATTATGGACCTTACTACTACGGTAGTTATGGTTATTATTATGGTCACCCATATTATTCAGGATATTACGGAAGTCCATATTACAACAACTACTATGGAAATAGAGTAATCAGAGAAATTTATAGAGGAAAAGGAATTCAAAACGGAATCACGAGAGATAATGTTGCTGGACAGAGAAATGTAAATAGAACTAACTCTGGGGTAACAAGAGATAATGCCTCTTTGACCCCTAACTCTCCTACTAGAACCAGAGCAACTGGTGAAATAAATAACAATAATCAAGTTAGAACCACGCCGACTAGAACTACGAGAGATCAGAATGTTTCTAGTGATATTAATTCAAATCCGGTTAGAATTAGACCAAGGACTACCGAAGAGGTAAATACAAATAGCGGTGTACGAACTAATAACAGAGCAAATCCTAGTATTAGAACTACAACACCTACTCGTCAGAATGATGTTAGAAGTACTCCTAGACCTACGAGAGGTACTAAATACAATAATAACGTACCGACTAGGATTCCAAAGGCTACGCCTAGCACAACTCCTACGAGAAATAGAAATTATAATAGTACTCCTTCCAGAAGAAGTACACCTTCTTTCCAAAGCACTCCTCCAACAAGGACATCGACTCCGGTTAGAAGTTCAGGTGGTGTAAGAAGAAGATAAATTAAGTAGTAATTTAAAAACTATCATTTAGTTAAATAACATGAAGAAAAATATAATTTTAAGCTTTATAGTTGGATTATCAACATTCTCCTTTGCACAGGAGAATTTGGTAACCCAATATCCAGAAGAGCTACATCAATACAATAATGGTTCGGTATTGGGCGGAACAGCTAGATTTCAAGGAATGAGTGGAGCCATGGGTGCTTTGGGTGGAGATTTATCTGCTACTAGCATAAACCCTGCAGGTGCGGCTGTTTTCTTACAATCAGAGGGCGCGCTTACTGCTGGAGTGAATATGGCAAAAACAAAATTGAACTCAAACAATGGAGCGGAGTTTAGTGATTCTAAAATCAATTTTGACCAAGCTGGTGCTGTTTTAGTATTTGATGATTTACAAAGCCATAACTGGAAGAACATTGCTGTTGGTTTAAATTTTCAAAGACAAAACACCGTTAATGAAGCTATTAATTTAAAGCCAAATACGGTTGCATCTAATGGAAATAAAATGACAGATTACTATTCTGAAAGAATTGGTAATTCTACCGTTACAAACCTGAATGTAGCAGCAAACTATAATAATAACATTTATGTCGGTGGAGGATTAAATTTCCATACCTACGATGCTGACCATATTGAAGCCATGCGCGTTGATGATGTTCAGTTTGATGATAATTATAGATTTATTAAAGATGGGACACCAAATGCCCGTTTAGGATCTGGAATTTCTGCGAGTCTTGGTGTGATTGCGAAATTGAATCATCAAATTAGGCTAGGTGCTTCTTATCAATCGCCTACTTGGTATGTTGATACAGAAGAGTTAACAACACAATACGCCATGTTTAGTGCAACTGACGACGAAGGAGAATATTACTATATAGATAGAGAAACATTAGCATATTTAAATGATCTTACGACAGCTCAAAAGTTCACAGGTTCTGCTGCAGTTGTTATAGGAACCAAGGGTTTAATTAGTGCAGATTATACCTACACGGATTATAGTTCAGCTAAATTTAAACCAACTGATGCATTTTTAGCAGAAAATGCCTTCATCTCCAATAATATGAAAGGTACTAGCACAATTAAAGTCGGTGCCGAAATGAGATTACAAGATTTTAGATTAAGAGGTGGTTATAGATATGAACAAACACCCTTTGAGGAAGTAGACATATTAGGTGATGGTAATACTTACCAACCTTTTGGGGATCTTTCTGGTTTTTCATTAGGATTAGGTTATGAGTTCCATAGCTTCTATATAGATGCTGCCTATAGTTTCTACGAAAGAGATCGCAACTATTTAATTTCAGGTAATTTCTACGACTATGGAGGTTCTATTGATGCTCTTGGTTTAACAGAAACAGAAGCTTTAAATGCATTGTCATTGAACGCTAGCGAAAGTGGATTTGCACAAAGCGTAAAGGATATCACCGAGCAACAAGGAAATATTGCTTTAACGGTAGGATTTAGGTTCTAATCCAATAGATAAAATGTAGAGTTAAAGAAGAAAAGCCGTCTC
>CAZKJO010000021.1:0-4019 GCA_964553105.1 uncultured Weeksellaceae bacterium
ATTTAGGTTCTAATCCAATAGATAAAATGTAGAGTTAAAGAAGAAAAGCCGTCTCCTTGGAGACGGCTTTTTTGAATTATAAAATCTTGCAAACTATGCTTCTAATTCTTGAAAAGGAACTTCAGGGTTAAGAATTTCATCAATTAAATAACCAACTTGTGTTAAAATAGACGCTAAGTCTTCCACACTTAATAAATCATTCTTTTCCCACTCTAGATAATGTATATCTTTTGAGAGGTATCGTAGCGGATAAATTCCGGTTTTAGCTTGTTTATAATCCATCATATAAGCATACATAGCCAATTGTATTGCCTTGGCCCCAGTATAATCCTTTAGCAGATTTTCTACATTTTTCTCAGTTTTTCTTAAATCAGCTTGGTTAACCGAACCTGATTTATAATCCAGAATTCTAGTAATACCATTCAATTGATCGATTCTATCTATAAAACCAAAGAATGAAACTTTATTTCCATTCGGCGTAATAAAATCTCTGCTATGCGACTTTTCAAGCTCTTTTATTACTAATTCATTATCATTAATAAGTAATTTATCTTTCTTAATTACATTAGAAATCATTTCTTGAGCTACCTTAAGTATAATAATATTCTTTCCTCTAGCTTCGTGGCCTTTCAACAGTTCCTCTTCTACTACTCGATGGAAAACGCTATCTTGCTTTTTCTCAATTTCTTTGAAATGATGTTCATCTAAAATTTGATCAATATATTCTGAATATAATTTTTCTAAAACTTTATGAACTATATTACCTAAGGTTCTATCATCTGCCACTTCTTCTACCTCATCTTCTTCTCTAACTCGTAAGATTTGTCGCGAATAGAAATCTATAGGATTGTATAAATAAGTCCCTAAAGATGATGGAGAAATCTTTTCCTTCCATTTTTCTAGTTGCATAAGAACTCTATCACTTTTTTCAATAGTTAATAGACTCGTTGGAGACTTAGTATAGCTAGGCGTGGCTATTTCTTCTATTATATTGTGTGGCGATTCTAACTTTAATTGAAGTAGAAACCTACTTGCTTCTCCTGTTCCCATGCCTTCGCTATCCGAATTGTATAAGAAGACAGCAGATTTACATCGTTGAATTAAACGATAGAAGTGATAAGCATAAATCGCATCATTATCTAGGAAAGTATTCAACTTAGCTTCTACCCTAAAGTCAAAGGGTATAAATGAATTTTCTTGGCGTCCTAACGGAAGAGTGCCCTCATTGACCGAAGCAAGAATTATATGTTCAAAATCTAGCAAACGTGTTTCGAGCATTCCTAGTAATTGCAATCCAACCAATGGCTCACCAACAAAAGAAACTGATTCCGAAAGTAACAACTGTTGATAGAGTTGATGCAGGACTTTAAAGTTATCTATAAAATCATGCTCTTGCACCAAATCGTTTAGCTGTATAAAAATACTTCTAAATCTAAATAGATATTCTTGATCCATCGTAGGCAACTCACCGCTTTCGTAGATTAAATTAATCCATGAAATAATATTACTCAATAAGTCTTGAACAGAATTCGGAGCATTGAAAATCTTATAAAATGAATTTTCGACACTTAAATTATTTAACTTAGAGATTGAAACAAAGATTAAGTTATGCTTATGCAAATGCTCTAGTAAAGACTCTGATTGAGGCATAAAAAATCCTCTAAAATTTGAATGTTGAAGTAAATTAAGAACGTTTTTGTAATAATAAACTCCTGTTTTATCAAACTTTTCTCTTGTAAGATGCAATTGAAATAGTTCTTTGAAAAAACTCGAAATCGGAACCATCTGCAAAGGAAATCCCATCGTAATATTCAGCTTTTGAATATTCTCTGGTAGCGCATTTAAAACAGCCGGCAATAATTGCTCATCCGCAAGCACAATAGCTGTTTTCTGTCTTTCCTCTTGAGTTAGCCCTTGCAAATGATATCCTATATATTTTGCCTGTGTTTCCTGCTTTGGAACATTTACGATTCTGAGTTCTTTATCCTTTTCAAAATTTGGATGTATAAACTTAAAATTATCTGGAAACAAGGTGCGATACTTTCTCAAGAAATCCCCTGCCTCCTGATCTTTATTGTTCATATAGTAAACATCAGCATCCCAATAAGAAATTGCTTTTTCAGTCTCAATAAGATATTGAAGCATGTTTAATTCGGCATGTGTAAGCGCATTAAATCCTATATAAACATACTTTTCTGAACTATCTTTAGCCACAAAATTTTGAATCTCCTCACTTGCTTTCTTTGCCAATAAACCGCGATAAGCTTTTCCCTCCTCTAATAGTATATTTCTTAAACCAAAAAATGTTGCTCGAGCATCGGTCCAAAATCCAAGATGATTTTTCATTAAATCGCTTAAACCAACTTCCATACTACCTCCCCAAACTTTGATCCTTTCTTCTGATATTAAATTATCAAAAAGTCCTCGATCGTCACATAATGAAGCATCGATATCGTCAAAATCCTTTAATAATATAGGAGCGAATTTTAAGAATTCATCAAAGTTTTTTGAATCTTCTATGTGGCTCTGATAAGCATTATAGGCAGCAAACCAAAGGGGCACACCAGAAACCATCTTCAAGCCTGTTACTTCCTCTAAGAGCTCCTCTATAGTAATCATCTTAGGAAGCATCCCTTGAAAACCTAATTCCACAAAAGTCTTTCGCAAAAAAGCTTTCGGACGAACTCCAGGAATGATTAAAGTAGTATGTTTAAAGTCTAATTCTTGTGTTAATAAGTCTTCTACAACTTCAGTTAAAAAGCTTCTCATAGGGTTTTAAAATTTGCTCGATCATAAATAATTCCTTCATTTTGACATAGAGCTAATAACTCTGACTGTATGAAACTTTCTATTTTAACTTTTCCCTCATCTGGATATAATAAATGAATATTAGCACCAGCGTCTAATGTAAAAAACAAAGGCAGTCCTGTTTCTTTTCTAAATACCCAAAGTTTATCTAAAGCTGCAACCGTATTTGGCTTCATTAAAATAAATGCCGGATCAGATAACATCATCATAGCATGTAATGACAAGGCTTCGTGCTCGACCAATTGACCAAATGCTTCTAAATCTCCATTTTTTAAAATATCTAATAACTTTTTGATATTTTGCTTAGCTTCATTAAATCTTAATTGTGCATAAGGATGGTTATTCATTAATTGATGTCCCACCGTGCTAGAAACTGATTTAGTCCCTTCGTGAATCAGTAAAATAGTATCATTAAACGCTTTAAAAACTGGGTGGATATCCTTTTCTAATGGAATCGCATATAAGTCAGAGCTTCCCTCAATATACTCAGATTCTCCCCAAGTTACTAAACCTGGATATATCGACCGACAAGCACTACCTGAACCTAATCTAGATAAAAAAGAACTTCTTTGTAAGTGGTTTTTAGCTTTATAACCTAACTCTTCTTCCATTTGAATTAAGCACTTAGATAGTGCGCTCATCCCACTTGCGGAGGATGCAATTCCACTGCTATGCGGAAAAGAATTGTGGGTATGTAAACTAAAGTCATAATCCTCTAAGTAAGGAGCATACTCCGCAATTCGTTGAAAAAACTTCTTGATTTTCGGAACAAAATCCGTCTTTTCTACCTCATCTAAAAACACTCTAATTTCTGATTCATTTGCTTTTTTAGGCTCAAAACTTAAGGTTGTTTCTGTATAGCTATTTGTCAGCGTATAGCTAATTGAAGGATTGGTTGGAATTTGTGGGTCTGTTTTTCCCCAATATTTCACCAAAGCAATATTAGATGGGCTTTTGGCACTTACCTTTCCTGATTTATTTAGGTCAAATTCAGATTTTTGAACAATGAAATCCTTTGCTAGCATAGTATGAAGTTAGAATGCTAAAGTAAGGAATATTCTTAAAAGCATGAATCTTTAGACAAGTGTTGAATTTGCAATAAAACCACAATTTTCTTTAAAATAAAAAAGACCCACAAAATTCGTGAGTCTTATATATCAAATTTGTGTTATTTACTGTTTTATTAGTGCTTTCACTTCTGAAGTTCCATC
>CAZKJO010000021.1:4119-14388 GCA_964553105.1 uncultured Weeksellaceae bacterium
TCCGATTGAGAAAATCATAAAGAATAATATGTAGAAATATTTTTTCATCAGTTACTTACAAAAGTATAACATTAATTTCAAATATCAAACCATTTTATTGTATTCATGCTCCACAACTATAATTTTTCTTCAAAAACTTATTAAAAGCTAATTGAAGCATAAGCTTTTTTGATATAATTCATTTATATACGCTTGCTTATGCCTTATCTTTGTAGCTTAAATTTTATGTCATGTATCCATACCAGAGAAATAGAAGATTAAGAAATTCACATGCTATTCGCAGCCTAATTAGAGAAAACACACTTACGGTTGATGATTTAATGATGCCTCTTTTCATCGTGGAGGGTGAAAACCAGAAAATTGAAATCAGCAGTATGCCAGGCTATTATAGATATTCTTTGGACATGCTTGAAGAAGAAATCAAAGAAGCCTATGCGCTTGGAATTAAAGCCGTTAATATTTATACTAAAGTTCCAGATGAGCTAAAAGACAATCACGGAACAGAAGCTTTAAACCCTGAAGGACTGATGCAAAGAGCGATTCGCTTCATTAAAAAAGTCCGACCAGAGATTTTAGTTTTTTCTGATGTGGCATTAGATCCTTTCTCATCCAACGGACATGATGGTGTGGTTGAAGATGGAGAAATCTTAAATGATGAAACTGTTGATATTTTAGCAAAAATGGCACTTTCTCATGCAGAAGCCGGTGCTGATTTCATTGCTCCATCGGATATGATGGATGGTAGAATTTTAGCGATTCGTGAGATTTTAGAAGAAAATGGATTCCACCATGTTGGGATTATGAGTTATTCTGCTAAATATGCAAGTTCTTTCTATGGACCATTTAGAGATGCTTTGGATTCTGCTCCAGGGTTTGGAGATAAAAAAACCTATCAAATGGATTTTGCTAATTCAGATGAGGCATTAGCCGAAGCAGATTTGGATATTTTAGAAGGTGCAGACATTTTAATGGTTAAGCCAGGAATGCCATATTTGGATGTTTTGGCGAAAGTTAAAGACCATACAAAAATGCCAGTTGCAGTTTATCAAGTAAGTGGTGAGTATGCGATGCTAAAAGCTGCTGCACAAAAAGGTTGGCTAGACCACGACAAATGTATGATGGAAAGCATGATGGCATTTAAACGAGCAGGTGCTGATATCATTAACACCTATTTCGCTAAAGAAGTTGCTAGGATTCTTAAGCAAGCTTAAAATAATTTAAGCAAACAAAATCAAAGCGTAAAGTTAGCTATAGTCTGATTTTACGCTTTTTTAATTCTATAATTCCTGAATCACCTTCAGCAATCGTTTCTTACGATCCTCAAACCAAAACATGGACTTAATTCTATTTTGAGAACATATAGCTAATACTTCACCCGATTTAAGGGCTTTATCTACTAATTCCACAGCTTTATCCACGTTTTTTTCATGTAAAACATAACCACAATCACCGATAGCATTGGGAATTCCATTTGCTGAAGTACCAACAGGAACGCAGCCCGACATCATGGCCTCGCAAAGCACATTTGGTAATCCCTCTGACATAGAAAATTGAGCGTAAACCGAACTCTCAGCATATAGATTTATTAAATCTTCTTGTGGCAAAATGGGATAAATTGTCAAGTTCGGTAATTTTCTTAACTCCTCTGGAATTAAACTTAAATTCTGTAAACCCACCAAATAAAAAGGCACATCAGGCATTCGTTTGGCAACATTTAAATATAAATCGATTCCTTTTCTATTAAAAACCTTTTTATCCTTGATCAATGCTACCGTTAAAACTTGTCTCTTTTTAAGCTTACTTTTCCATTTACCAGAATCATAGCCGGTTGGGATTACCAAAGATTTCTCTTCTATTCCTTCTACAAAATGAGCAACACCCGTAATTGCTCCTTTTCCTGCATAGGTGTTTTCCCCTTTAATTAAGGATTGGTCAACAGCAATAATTCGATCACAGTTTCTATAAGCCCATTTTGCCAATTTAACGCGTAATCCACTATCCATAAACAAACCATAATCTATAGAAGGTATTCTCACTGCATCAAAACCTCCGACAATAATGATGGATTTCTTATTGAATATTTTAGAGATTAAAACCGACCAAAAAGCATGATAATCGCAAAACCAAATATAGCTCACATCATGGCGTGGAACTTGTGCTATCAAGCTAATAATCCCCAAAAGCTGACCTTTAATGAATGCAAAAAGAGATTTATTTAACTCAAATTGCAACTTATTCACTTTTAATTCGTCAGATAAGAGATTGTAATCCTCTCTAACAAAGGATTGCCATTGGGAATAAACGAATAAGATAGATTTGCGCTTCATAAGTATTATGTGCAAATATTGTAATTTTGAACTTAAGTTAATTGATTGATGTTGAACAATTTTATTAAATACCTTGTTATAACAAGTTTTTGTCTATTGAGTAGCCAGGTATTAGCGCAAGAGAAATATTTAAATGGAATGATTGTCGTGGATTTTAATGACGACTATCCTCAAGGTGTGGTGATTACCAATAAAAGGACGAAAGTATATTCGGTTAGTGACATAACAGGTTCGTTCAAGGTTCATGCACAAGTGGGCGATACCTTATTGTTTCAAGCACCTTTTTTGGTCGATAGAAAGTTTGTGGTAAGAGAATCTACTTTTGATTTAAAACCATTTGTTATTCACATGAATTACGAGGTAATTACCTTACAAGATGTTATTGCTCGACCACCATTAACAGGAGATTTAAAAAAGGATATGAAGTCGGTTAGGTTGCGTGATGATGTGGAAAGGATTTACGCGAATTTAGGTATTGATATTCGTACGCTGGATATGAAACCAAAGGAAAGAAAAGAAGATGTTCTGGGTAAATTGGGACCGATTCCGATTCCTACTTCATTAAACGTAGAAGCGCTTTATAAATCTATAACTGGTTATTACCGTAAAATGGAGAACCTCAACCAGTTTGAGCGATTAGAGATGCGATTGGTAGATGTTCAAGAATATTTAGGAAATAAATATTTTGTCGAGGTTTTGGAAATTCCAGAAGCAGATATCCGCGGGTTCTTGTTATACACTTATGATCATTCTAATGGAGAATACGAAAGCTATTATCTGCAAGAAGACTACCTGAGTTTTGCGAGATTATTTAAAGAAAAAGCGCCTATCTTCAAGCGAAGATTAGAAATAAGGGATGCCGAATAAAACACTATTTCTAGCGATTTACTGAATCGTATTAGCATGAAATTGCAGCTTATCTCTCTCTTCTGATCTGAGATTTAGTTTTGGGGTTAACCTTATCATCGGACTTCATTTGAATCTTTCGAGGGCTAGGCTCTAATTCCCCACTTTTGCCTTCAAGTATATCACGCTTTTGTTTCTCAATAAGCTTTTGAGATTCCTCTTCTTGTTGTGAGCTTTTCTCGTTCACGTCTTCCGCTAATTTCTTAGGCTCTTCTTGCTTAGAAGCTTCTGGCTGCTTCTTATTTTTACTATTTAATTTATCCAATAAACTTTGAGCATGTTTAGCCTCATCTGTCCCTGGATATAAAATAATAACTCTTTCTAAACCTGCCTTATACTGCTCCTCACCAGATAATGCGGCATCTGCATAGGCATTTAACAACGCAAATTTTGAAATGATTTTTGCCATTGGAAATTCCTCAAAAGCTTGCATCGCATTTTGCTTCACCAACTCATATTCCTCTTCTTTATAAGCATCATAGGTCTCACGGTATAATGCTAAGACTTCTGGACTATTTTCTTCAGAGAAATCACCCTGTGGATTTAAGATAAATTCAGCATAAATCGTATTTGGATATTCTTCTAAAACTTTATTCTTATACTTCTCACTTAAAGCTAGATTCTTATCAGCATTTACGCGATATAAATTGTATAAGGCTTTTAATAAAACCTCATCCTCTTTAGGTGGAGTACTCACTAAATGTTCTAAAGTTGCTGTAGCTAATTTTGCATCTTTAAATTTGTCAAAATAATCCATTCCCAACGAAAGTTCCGTCGTATCACGTTGAATTTTTAAATCGTGAATAGCTTTAGGAGTAGAAGGAATTTGCTCTAAATAATATGCCAACTCATATCTTCGTGGATTGTTAAGATTTGCTGTTCCTGTAAGCTCAGCCTTTTGGTCTTCGATCGTGTTTCCGGTAGAAGAAAGTCTCCAATTATCTTTCAGTGATCTATCTCCCCAAATTCTTCTAAATTCAGACTCTCCTTGAGACTTAGCCGAGCTACTATAGAAATAGAATTTACCATCTCCCTGGTCAAAACCACTCCCGAAGTTCCCTCCTTTTGTCTGCGTCAAGAATTGTGTAGCTTGCTCCTCCTCTTCTCTCTGTTTTTGTTCGTCTCTTTTCTTTAAATCTTCTATATAATCATTAAAAAAAGTATTTCTATCCGCCTCGGGCATAGCAACCAATTTAAGAATACTATCATTTCTCTGAACCAAGTAATACTTATCGATTACCGACCTAAGATTATCTCTAAACTTTGTTAATTCAACTTTTCTAGGACCTTCATTTATTGAGGTTACGGCAGAATCATAATATGCTCCTGCATAAACATAATCAGACGCATTAAACTTAATTTGTCCCATCGCTGCATAAGTTTCCGCTCTAAACCTAGGATCAGACATTTTTTCATTCAATGCCATGGTATAGGCTTCCTGCGCTAAGCCGATGGAATCTCTTTTTTCTTCAAGTTGACCTAGAGCATAGAAAAACTCATTTTTATAAGTTGCATAGGTTCCTGTATTAACCAACTTCATCAACCTCTTTCTGTAGCTGGTATAATCATGCACCATAGGATCAAAGTTCAAAGCTACAGCAACTTGCGACCGAGCTTCCATCTCGAATCCTGGCTTTAACTTAAATGATTTATTAAACTTAGCATTCGCCTCGTCGTATTTACCCATTTCGGTCAAAATCTGACCCTGTATGAAATTTAAACGAGCTTTTTCATTTCTATTTTTTGAATATTTAATCGCTGTATCTAAACCATTGAGAGCACTCTCATTTTCGCCCTCTTCATAGAATTTCCATGCTAAATGCTTGGCAACTCTAGATTTCAGATCTTTCTTAATATCCTTATTTTGATATAATTCATCTAAAACTTCCATAGCTGCAAAATCGTTTCCAGCCTGTACTTGAGCTAAAGCAGCATAATATTTAGATTCTTCTTTGTGTTTATCAAATGGCAATCCTTGAACTTGTTGAAGCGCATCCATGGCTTGAAAAGGTTTACCTTGGTAATACCTCGCCTGGCCTAGCATTAAATAGGCTCTAGAAATCAATTTATTTCTTTCTTTGCCCCTAATATTCATCGAGTGATTAGCGATCACTTTTAGCGCTTTTTCTTCTGCTTTTGCAAAACCAGTTTTAGAGCTGCTTTCATTGCTCAATAAGTTACCAGATTTCAAGTTTGGACCTCTACCAACACCAACAGGTGTCTGCATTATTTCTGGACTATCGTCTGCGACAAATTCACCATACGGCTCAACAGGCAAAGTCTGGAAATAATCATCTTTATGTCCAGATTTTAGCTCATCAAGTTTTTGATCCATCGCAGCTTGCCCATTAAATAGTGCATTAAACCATGAAGTCATATTGTGATAGGCTCTATTCTTAATGCTGTCTTTGCTCGCCGAACAAGCCGACAATGCAAAGAATGCCCCTAGAATAACAACCGATAAAGCTCTTTTCGTCATAAGAAACAAATCTACTTAAAAAAAACGTTTATTTCACAGATTTCGTGTATTGATTACTTTGTTATTAGTCTAAAAAACCATAATTCAGTAGTTAAGTTTCCCAAATAGTTAATTTAGAAATAAAAAAGAAGCCATATCTCTAAGTTGGTAAGAAAATTGTTTATTATCAAAAAAACAATTCTATGCGTAAATTTCTCATTTTATTTGGATTACTTTTACTTAGCATACCAATTATGGCTCAACAATTTCCTTTTAAACAAAAATGGGATGAAATTCATACAGAGATTAATCAAGGAAAAACAAAATCTGTGGCTCCTTTATTAGATGAAATTTATCTCGAAGCTAAAAAAGCTAATCATTCGGATGACTTGATAAAAGCCCTACTTCTTAAATCAAAAATTGCCATTGAAACATCAGATGATGAAAATGTGGTTTTAGAAACAGAACAACAAATTCAAGAAGAAATTAGTGCTTCCCGTCCTGTTGATAAAGCCATTTTACAATCAATTTTAGCTGAACTATATTTCAATTATTATAATGAAAGTTATTATCGAATACAGAAGCGCACCAGTGTGAATGAAAATCCGTCAAAGGATTTTAGAACATGGTCTCCTGAGCAATTTTTAAACATAATTGATAAACAGTTACAGGCTTCATTAAAAAATAAAAATCAGCTGTATGGTACTAATTTAAACTCCATAGATATTTTACTTAAAGGAGATGAAACTTATAGATTTCTTCAGCCAACTGTTTATGATATTTTAGCTAAAAGAGCGCTAAATATTTACAGAAGTGAAAGATTTAACAATCAGGAGTTTGACCAGAACATTAAAGATGAAAAAATTAATGATATTTACAATAAACTCATTAGTATTCATGATTCTGATAAAGACAAGAGTGCCTTAATTCAAAGTAATTTAGACAAAAGCAATTATTTAAAATCCAAAAACGCTGATTTTAATTTAATTGAAGCCTTAACTGAACTTGACCAACAGTACCAATCAGAGCCATGGTCTACTCGTATTTTGTCTGGTTTAGCACAGGAATATAGAAATCAAGGAGATCTTGTGAAAGCCATGAAAATCGCCAAGGAAGCCCAACTAAGGGCTCCTGATAGCTTTGGAGCATCTGAATCGAAAATCATTCAGCAAGAAATAGAAATGACTCAATTAAGTTTCTCTACGGATGCTACTTTTTACGCAGATCAGCATAATCCGCTAAGCATTTCACACACCAATGTAGACAAGATTTTTTATCGTGTTTATAAGTTAACTCCTGATCAGCTTGCTAAAAATCCGAATGGTTTTGAATATGACTATAAAACTAAAAAATTAAAAATCGTTGGGGAATTAAAACATAATAAATCAATTGATTTAAAGGAGTTTAAAGATTACAAGAATCACACAACTCATATCCCATTCCCAGCTTTAGAAGCAGGAAATTATGTGGTTTTAATTTCAAATAATAACAATTTTGAGGGTAAAATTGACCATCACCTCTTTCAAGCTCCAGTGATTTCAACGCAATTTGATGTTGCCACAAGAGTAAACGCTGACGGCAAAGAACGTTTTAGGGAAGTACAATTAGTTGATAAAAACACAGGTTTACCATTAAAAAATAAGAAAGTAGATTTTCTACAATCTACCAAAAATGGTCCTTATACAAAACTCGAAACTTATACCACAGATAAATTAGGTCGAATTAAATTAAAATCTATCAAACGAAATTACAAAACACAGTACGCAATACAAATTAGTGCTGAGACAACCATTCATCCGATAGATGCTTACTCATATCACAGCAATCCAGGAGAGCCTAATGATGAATGGAAAAAAGAAATAAAGTTTTTTACGGATAGGGCGATTTACAGACCAGGGCAAACGGTTTATTTTAAGGCCATTCTTTTTCAATCAAAAGATAAAGAAAAACGTATTGCCAAGAATGAATCTATTGAAGTTACTTTACATGATTCAAATGATGAAGACGTATCAAAATTAAATTTAACTTCTAATGAATTTGGTTCTATTCATGGTGAGTTTGTTTTGCCAGCTTCGGGGATGACTGGTGAGTTTAGCATTAAAAATAATTGGTCTAAATATAACAATTACTACTTCAGTGTTGAGGAGTATAAACGACCTAAATTTCAGGTTAAATTAGATACGCTAGCTGGGGTATATAAATTAAATCAAAAAGTTGAAGTTAGCGGAAATGCAAGCACATTTTCTGGAGCCAATGTTTCTGATGCAAAAGTTGTATACCGTGTTTTTAGAAAAAGTTACAATCCGTACGGATGGTGGTGGCGCAGATTTGACACGGACGAAGTGGATATGACTTCAGGTGAAACTAAAACTGATAAAGATGGTTCTTTTACATTCAACTTTACTGCTCTACCCATGGAAAATGAAAAGGCTGGAAAAAGAGCCTATGTGTATAGAATCGTGGCTGACATAACAGATATTTCTGGGGAAACGCATTCCGTAGAAGGAAGCGTGAGAATTGGTGATCTACCTTTAACTCTTAGAATCGAAACTCCTGAGAGAGTTTCTGTAGATGAGTTTAATAAAATTAAATTGATTTCGCAGAATTTAAATGGAGTAGATACAGACGCAACTGGAAGTTTTAGCATCACTAAAATAAAGCCACAAGATCGTGTATTACGTCATTCTCAAGATCAAGTGGATTATGAATTGATTGATAAAAATGAGTTCATAAAAAAACTTCCATATATCGCTTATGATAATGAGCATTTAATAGAAAACAGAGAACGATTAAACACTGTTGTAACCTCAGATTGGGATACTTCTAACTCACAAGAAGTAACTTGGGCAAACAAAATTCCAGCAGGTTTTTATGAATTAAAAGCAATTTCTATCATTGAAAATGACAGCATTGAAGCCATTAAGATTATTGAGGTTTATGATTCTAAATTAAGTTCAAATCAGAATATTTATTTTGATGCTTCAGTTAAGAAGAATTCACTTAAACCTGGGGATACAGCAGAAATAGAATTCATTTCTGACGCGAAGGATGCACATGTTTTGGTTGAATTAGAAGTCGATGGTAAAATTATAAAAAAAGATATTTTAAAATTAAATAACTCTAAAACTTTTGAATTCCTGATCAAAGAAGAACATCGCGGCGGAGTTTATGTTCATGCTTATTTTTCTAAATTCAATGAATCTATTTACAAAAGAATAGACATTCAAGTTCCTTATACCAATAAAGAGCTGGATATAACTGTAGAGACCTTAAGAGACAAATTGAAACCAGGTGAAGAAGAAACTTGGACCTTGAATATTAAAGATAAAGTTGGAGATAAATTCTTAGCTGAGGTTTTGGTAGGAATGTATGACAAATCCTTAGATGAATTTGTTGCCAATCCTTATGAATTTACTGTTTATAATACTAATTATAGCAGCATATCAAGTTGGGAGAAACACCGCGGAATTTACTTTAGGAATCTCTATCATTTTAATCGATTAACAAGATTATCTTTAAGCTATGAAAACATTAGTTTATTTGGTTTAAACTTTAATGAATTTTATTTAAGAAATCAAATAATGGTGGGCTATAGTACCGTTGCCAGTGAAAGCATGCCAAGAGCTGTCAGAAAAGATTTGGCTGGACAGGCAGATGGAGTAGAAGTTGTTGAAGACGCCGCTGCTCCTGCGGCTCCAAGTGAAGCTGTAGAGGAAGAAATGAAGATTGCGGAAGATGATAAGGATAAAAACTTAGGCCAAATTGAAGCACGTAAAAACCTTCAAGAAACTGCCTTTTTCTTTCCGAATTTAAAAACGGATGCAGATGGAAACCTTAAAATTGAATTTACAACACCTGAGAGTTTAACACAATGGAACTTTCAAGCGGTGGCGCATACGCAAGATTTAAAAATAGGAACTTTCCAGGCAGATATTGTTACTCAAAAAGAATTGATGGTAGTTCCGAATGCGCCAAGGTTTTTAAGAGAAGGAGATGAAGTTATTTTTAAAACCAAAATCATCAATCTTTCGGAGAAAGCTTTAAGTGGCAATGCGCAATTATTACTTTTTGACGCATTTAGCATGCAGCCGATTGAAGCTAAATTTAACTTGAACCAATCTCAGCAAACTTTTGATGTTGAAGCTGGAGGAAACTCAACGGTCTCTTGGACTTTAGAAGTTCCGAATGTAGACGAAGTTCAGTCGGTAGTTTATAGAGTGGTAGCAAGCACGGGTGAGTTTTCTGATGGAGAGGAAAACGCTTTACCGATTCTTACAAATAGAATGATGGTTACGGAGACTATGCCGATTCATATAAGAGAAAATCAATCAAAAACCTTCACCTTTGATAAGTTGGTGAACACCACCTCAGCAACGCGAGATAACTTCAAGCTTACGATGGAAATGACCACCAATCCAATTTGGTATGCGGTGATGGCTTTACCTTATTTACGTGAATATCCTTATGATTGTTCAGAACAGGTATTTGCTCGTTTATATGGAAATTTAATCTCTCAATCCATTGTAAATTCAAATCCAAAAATTAAAGCTGTTTTTGATGACTGGAATCGTAAAGGAC
>CAZKJO010000021.1:14488-24142 GCA_964553105.1 uncultured Weeksellaceae bacterium
AAGCTGTTTTTGATGACTGGAATCGTAAAGGACAATTAATCTCACCTTTGGAAGAAAATCAAGAACTTAAAAATATACTTTTAGAAGAGACGCCTTGGGTGAGAGATGCGCAAAGTGAAACCGAACAAATGAAGAGAATTGCAGTTTTATTTGATTTAAATAAAATGCGCAATGAGTTGAAGGATACCTATAGAAAATTAGAGCAAAAACAATCAGAAAACGGAGGTTTTGCTTGGTTTGAAGGCGGAAAAGAAAATGTTTATATCACAACACATATTGTAGCTGGATTTGGACATTTAGCCAAAATGGGCATAGGTGAGAACTCAGAAATCTCGATAGATTTAGAAAGCATTCCAGATTTAGCCATTGAGTTTATAGATAATGAAATGGAGAAAAAATGGGATAAATTCCAAGCGGATAAAAAGCGTTATTTCTTGAGTGATTATGATGGTTTGTATTGGTTATATGCTAGAAGTTTTTTCTTGGAATCACACCCATTAAGTAATAAACTAAGCAAAGCTAAAGACTATTTCTTAACCGAATTAGATAAAGGAAAATATGATCGTGCATTGAACACGCAAGCCCTTTTAGCCCTAACTCTTCATAGATTTGGTCACGAGAAAAAAGCCAAAGATTTAGTTTTTTCTATTAAAGACCGCTCGGTTGAGTCAGATGAAATGGGCATGTATTGGAAAGAAAATGTGAGTGGTTTCCAATGGTTTGAAGCTCCTGTTGAAACACAAGCCTTGTTAATAGAGGCATTTGATGAGATTACGCCAAAAGATATTGAAAGCGTAGAAAGCATGAAAGTGTGGTTATTGAAGAATAAACAGACTAATCAATGGAACTCTACCAAAGCAACAACCGAAGCCGTTTATGCCTTAATGAACACTGGAAAAGACTGGACAAATGCAGAGGATGGAATTAAGGTAAAAGTTGGAAATACTATTTGGTATGATGCCAACACAAAACCTTCTACCGACGTTCAATCTGGTAGTGGTTATGTAAAAGAAAGCTGGAGCAAAGGTGAAATCACACCAGAAATGGGTAAAATCGAAGTAGAGAAATCTTCTCCAGGAGTTGCTTGGGGCGCGATGTATTGGCAGTATTTTGAGGATTTAGATAAAATCACAAATGCTGAAACGAATGTTAAGTTTAAAAAGCAATTGTTTATTCAAAAGAATACACCACAAGGTCCTAAACTGTTTGAGATAACTGAGAATGCTCCGATTGAAATCGGCGATTTGGTAAAAGTTCGATTAGAAATTCAAACCGATAGAGCGATGGAATTTGTTCATATCAAAGATATGCGTGCTAGTGGATTTGAACCCGTGAATGTGTTGAGTACCTTTAAATGGCAAGATGGTTTAGGCTATTATGAAAGCACGAGAGATGCGGCAACTAATTTCTTTATCGACTACCTACCGAAAGGTGTTTATGTGTTTGAATACGATTTAAGGGCCAATAATGCGGGAAGCTTTTCAAACGGAATTACGCAAATTCAAAATATGTATGCGCCAGAATTTACAGCACATAGCGATGGACTGAATGTTACGATAAAGGAATAGAATTAAGTCAGGAATAAGTTATAAAACTAGCACTCCTGATGCATTAGCTTGTTTTTATATAGAATATTTTCTAATCTTGGTAGCTTAGAATAGAAATTATATTATGAAAAAAACTTTACTTAGTCTTTCGTTAATCGGAGGCATGCTTTTCGGTTATTCTCAAACAACTATTTGGATGGATGACTTCAATGATGAAGACCTTTCTGATTGGACTTTGATCGATGCTGATATGGATGACGAAAATTGGGATATTTATCAAGTTACTGATCAATCTGGAGTACCTGTAACGCCAGGTATCTATGATTTCTAGATCATGGCAACAAGTCCCTTTGAATCCTGATAACTGGGCTATTTCACCAGCTATAGATTTATCATCCGCTTCTGGTACAATTACCCTACAATACATCACTCAAGTTCCTGCTGCTGCATGGGATGAGGAGCATTATTCTGTATATGTTGCAACATCTAATTCTACAGTTGACTTATTAGCTTCTGAGACTCAAATGTCAGAAACTTTAGGAGATGCAGGGAACACAGGTCAACCCGTATATAAGGTATTCGATATTTCTGCTTTTGCTGGTGAGCCAGAAGTTTATATTGCTTTCAGACACCATGACGTAACTGATATGGATTTCATCTCTATTGACGATGTGAAAGTAGTTGCTGAAACATTATCTACTAACGATTTAGCTGCATCTAAGAGTAGCTTATCTTTATTCCCTAATCCAGCTACTGATGTAGTTAAGGTTAATTTAGGTGATAAATTTAACACCAGCAAAGTTCAAATTACTTTAACTAACGTAAGCGGTAAGCAAGTTTCTAAAGTAGCATACGATGCTAATGGAATCGATGTTTCTAATTTACCTGCAGGATTATATTTAGTTACTGCTACGGATGTTAAAACACTGTAACAATGAAGTTAATTAAGAAATAATCTTAATCTAAAATCTAAGAGAAAAAGCCATTGCAATTGCAACGGCTACTTTTTATGAATTAACATGTCTCTCTCTAAAATAGCTCTAGTTTCAGACCATGTGTATTATTGAAAATACTCGTGATAAACTTGGTATGAGTTTTTAATCTCGTCTACTTGCTTATCTGCAGCCTCTTGATTATCCATATCTCCCAATTCTTTCACCATTTCCAAATGAGGATGCAACCATTTATGTAATTCATCGTGGCTAGTTCCTTCCATGGTACAGCTTTTAATCAATTGATTATTTTGAACGGTTAAGTCTTCCGCCAACTTTTTATAGTCACCACTATATTCAACGACCAATCTTTCGCCTTCAGCCACAAAAGGCTTCATTTCTTCGTTTACTACCCAACGCTCACCGTTGTTTAGACTTACTTGCTCTGCTTCATGATGATCATCCATCATTTCATGCTCATCCGCAGCCATCTCGTGCATTTCTTCTGTAGCATCATGCATATCGTGGTCTTGGTCTGCACTTTCTTGTTTGCAACTCATAAATGCAAAAGCAACACTTAAACTAAGTGCCATTAATTTAATTTTGTTCATCATAATATATTTTAAATTTACTACTAATTTACTGAATTAATTCATAAGCGCCTTTATCTAAGAACTGAGCCGTAGTGTCAATTTTGGTATTAATCTCGGTAAAACCATTCTTAGTGTCACCTACTTCCACTTCTAGTTGCTCAAAAGTATAGGCTTCGGCATCTTTGCTATTTAACTTAAGAACAAAATAAGTATTCTCCATTTCAGCCACGGCTGTTTCGGGAAGCGAAATAACACTTTTCTCCTCGGTTACAATATCAGCTTCTATAAACATACCTGGTAAAAATGTTGCATCTCGATTATCATTAATCTTTCCATAAACCCTAACCGTTCTATTTTCATCAATCGCCTGACCAATCAAATGCACACTTGCCTCAAAATAAGTCGCGTCCATTTCAGGGATTTTAAATAGAATTCTTTGATCTTTTTTAATCTGTAATACGTCTTTCTCATACACCGTAAGCTCCAGTTGCAAATTATCTGAGTTCACGATTTCCATGATTTCTGTAGATGGTGCCACATAACTTCCCTTGGTAACATGCACTTTGGTGATATATCCCGAAGTCGGCGCATATATATTGACCGTTGAACTGAAGTTTCCTCTTGATGCTTGCGAAGGTGAAACATTAAACAAACTCAATTGCTTCTTAAGTCCAGCATGTCTGGCTTTTGCCGTATTATACTCACTTTGAGCTTTTAAATAGTTCTTCTTTGCAGTAATTTTCTCTTCATACATTAACTTCTGACGCTCTAACTCTGAACCCAAATAACTTAAATCTTGAGTTAATTCTAAATATTCTTGCTGCATGGCAACAAGCTCTGGATTGTCTATAGAAGCCACCACTTGTCCTTTTCTAACATAATCTCCTTCCATTAGATTAGATGTTTTAATGTAGCCACCCGTAGAAGCAAATACAACCGACCTATCACTTGGCGGAACATTTATAACTCCTGTAGTAGAAATACTCGCTGGAAATTCTCTTTTTTCAGGATTCACCAAATGCATTTCACTCAATTTAAATTGCTCCGTCGTAACATCTACATGTCCGTCTGGTAAATCTGATTTTTGATTTTCCACCACATCATTAGATTCTTGGGAACATGCCTGAAAGAACACCAGCATGAGGCAACCAAAAAGGTTTATCAATTGTGTTGTATAGTTTATATTAAAAGTTGTCATAGGTTAAATTATTAAGTTGAATAATAGTTTGATTATATAGATTTAATTGATTTAAGTAATCAATTTTAATTTGGTAAGCATTCTCCATACTTTGGATGTATTGAAAGAAATCTATTTCTCCGTACAAAAAACTTTTATCAGCCGTTTTCACGATTTCATCAGCCAAAACAAGACCTTCTTCGTCGTAATATAAAAGAGCTTTTAGATGCTTATTTAACGTTTTTAATAAATTCTGATATTCAGCGTTTAATTTGAACTTCAAATTTTCTTTTTCTATTTCAATTCTGCTCTTTCCGATTTCTAAAGCATCGAATTGGGCTTGATATTGCTGATTAAAAAATGGAATTTTAACTCCTACTTGAAAACCAGGTTGATATGAATCAAGATTAAAACTATTGAACAACTCCACGGTCAAATCAGGTGTTTTCTTCTTCTTTTCATAATCCAACTGTGCTTCTATCAGTTCTGATTGTTGATTTAGAATTTGCATTTCAGGAGTGTTTTCAAAAGTAAGCTCGTTTCGAATCAATTGCTTTAAAGGCAAGATTTCTATTTTCAAACTATCTTTTGCTTGAACCCATTTCTGAATATCTTGATAAGCAATCTGCCCATCTATGAGTGCTTGCTCATACAACAAATGAACCTGACGTTGCTTAGTGCTTGCTGTAATTTTCTCTAAATAATTGCTTTCACCTAATTCATATCTAAGCTCTGCCATGTGAGAAAACTTAGCATAAAGACTATCAAGTTCAGCATAAATGTTTTCTTTATGTTTCTCCGTTAAAAACTGATAATAAGCTAAAGTGACGGCTTTTTTCAATTGCTTTTCTTGTAATGAAAGTTGCGAACTCACTAAGTTAAATTCAGCTTCTTTCAATTTTTTATTGGCTTTAAAAACACCACCCAGAGAAATATCTTGCTCTGCACCTATCACATTCATAGGCTTGTTATTACTTCCCAAATTATTTTGATCTCTACCCAAATAAATATGGGTTTTATCTACCTTTTTATAAGTTCCTATCAAGGCCTCGGCTTCATCAATTCTTAAGTGTTGAGACTGAATCCCCAAGTTGTTTTGAAGCGCCATAATTTGCAATTCTTCTAAATTCATCGGTTTTTCTTGTGCCATTACTCCAATGGATACGAGCAGAAACAATAGGCTAACTAAAGGCTTCACCTTTATTTTAGTGACTCTGTTATTCATAAATATGGAATATAAAATGGGAAGTACGATCAAGGTTAAAAAAGTAGAAGTAATCAATCCACCTATCACAACCGTTGCAAGTGGACGCTGCACCTCTGCTCCTGCTCCCGTTGAAATTGCCATAGGTAAGAATCCTAACATCGCCGCAGAAGCTGTTAATAAAACTGCACGCATTCTATCTTGTGCACCATGCTTGATCAATTCCTCTAAATTCTTGAATTTTTCAATTTTAAGCTCTTTAAAATGTTCTATCAATACAATACCATTTAATACAGCAATACCAAATAGCGCAATAAAACCAACCCCCGCTGAAATACTAAAAGGTAGATCTCTCATCCATAAAAGCAAGACACCACCCACGGCAGCCAGTGGAATGGCAGAGTAAATCATTAAAGCCTCTTTCACCGACCTAAATGCAAAATACAACAGAACGAAAATCAATAATAAGGAAACGGGTACGGCTAATATTAATCGTTTACTTGCACTTTGTAGATTCTCAAACTGGCCTCCATAGTCCACACTATAACCAATCGGTAAATCAATATTATTATCAACTAATTCTTGAATTTCTTCTGCCACCGATTGCAAATCTCTGTCTCTCACATTTACACCCACTACCATTCGGCGTTTGGTATCATCGCGTGAAATCCTTGCAGCTCCTTTGGTATATGAGATTTCGGCCAGTTCAGACATAGGAAGTTTTCCTCCATTGGGTAAATCAATCATTAGATTTTTAATGTCATCAATATCCTTACGCTGTTCTGCACCTAGTCTAACTACTAAATCAAAATTTCTCTCGCCTTCAAAAACATTCCCGACTACTTTTCCACCAAATGCCATGGAAAGCACATCATTTACATCAGCGATATTCAATCCATAGCGGGCAATTTTATGTCGATTATAACTCACATTCATCTGTGGCAATCCTTCGATTTTATCTACCACCACGTCACTTGCCCCTTCAACATTTTCCACCAAAGCTTTAATTTCTTCACCTTTTTTTGCCAAAATGCTTAAATCATCTCCAAAAACCTTGATGGCAATATCCGCACGAACTCCTGTAATCAACTCATTAAAACGCATTTCGATAGGTTGGGTAAACTCTACTTCCATACCCGGAATCACCGATAAGGCCTCTTCAAATTTATTTGCCATTTCATCTCGATTGCTAGCAGAAGTCCATTCACTTTTTGGTTTCATCGTAATGATTACATCACTCTCTTCCATACTCATGGGGTCGGTAGGAACTTCGGCAGCACCAATACGCGTAACTACTTGATTTACCTCTGGGAATTGTTCAATTAATATTTTCTCAATTCTTGTTGTGGTTTCAATGGTCTTTTGAAGAGAAGTTCCTGTTTTTAAAACCGGTTGAATCACAAAGTCATTTTCATCTAATTGAGGTATGAACTCCCCACCCATTCGAGTGAAAACAAAGACCGTAATCATTAAAATAAAAAATGCAAAACCAAGAACAACATATTTAATTTGAAATAAAGAATTCATAGCTCTTAAATACCAAGCTTGTAAACGCTTTATCACTTTATCTGAAAAGTTAGGTTTATCCGATTTTTTAGGTTTTAAAAATAAAGCTGAAACTACGGGAACATAAGTCAAACACAGAATCATTGCACCAATTAAAGCAAAACTAAAAACCAATGCCATCGGTCGGAACATTTTTCCTTCTACACCTTGCAACGTGAGAATAGGAATAAACACAATTAGAATAATAAGTTGACCAAAAATGGCAGAATTCATCATGGTTGATGCTCCAGAAAATGAGATTTCATCTTTTAAGTTTTGCCTGTCCTTAACTGGAACATTTTGAAGTTCTACCCTATTCTGCATCATTTTAAATGTGGTGAATTCAACAATAATCACAGCTCCATCTATAATAATCCCAAAATCAATCGCTCCCATACTCATCAAGTTGGCGTCAACACCAAAAATGTGCATCATAGAAAGAGCAAACAACAAACTCAACGGAATTACTGAAGCTACCACCAATCCTGACCTTAAGTTTCCGAGCAAGATAACGACCACAAAAATCACGATTAAAAACCCAAAAACTAAGTTTTCGGCAACCGTGTTCATCGTTTTTCCAATCAGTTCACTTCGCTCTAAAAATGGATTGATATAAACACCCTCCGGAAGCGTTTTTGAGATTTCAGCTACTCGTTCTTTTACGGCATCAATTACTTTTTTGGAGTCAGCATCCTTTAACATCATTACTTGCCCCAAAACCTTTTCGCCTTCTCCATTCGCAGTAATGGCACCGAATCTTGTTGCGCTACCATATCTAACCTCAGCGACATCGCGAATATAGATGGGGCGTCCATTGCTATTTTTAACCACAACATTTTTGATGTCTTCTAGATTTTTAATCAAACCTTCTCCTCTAATAAAGTAAGCTTGATTAACTTTTTCGATATAACCACCACCAGCTACACTATTGTTATTTTCCAAAGCTGTAAAAACCTCCCTAGCGGTAACATTCATGGCCGCGAGTTTTTGTGTGTTTATGGCAACTTCATATTGTTTGAGATGTCCTCCCCAGGTGTTAACCTCAACCACACCGGGAATTCCCGATAATTGACGTTTAACAATCCAATCTTGGAAAGTTCTTAATTGTTCATCGGTATATCGATCCTTGAACTCAGGCTCAACATCGAGTATGTATTGGTAAATTTCTCCCAATCCAGTTGAAATGGGCCCCATTTCTGGTGTTCCAAAACCTTCGGGAATCTTTTCTGCTGCAGTTTGTATTTTCTCAGCAATGAGTTGACGAGGAAGATAAGTCCCCATGTCGTCATCGAAAACAATAGTTACAACAGACAATCCGAATTTACTATCGGATCTAATTTCTTGAACTCCTGGTAAATTTGCCATTTCGAGCTCAATAGGATAGGTTATGAATTGCTCCATATCCTGGGTTGATAAGTTTTTGGAAGTGGTAATTACTTGTACTTGGTTATTTGTAATATCAGGTACTGCTCCAATAGAAATTTGCGTGGCCGAATAAAGTCCGAAGCCAATCAAAAGAGCAGTAAAAAGGAAAATTAATATTTTATTTTTAACGGAAAACGCTATAATTTGTGAAAGCATTGTTCTCTAATTTTATAAATTGAACAACTACATTGATTTAAAAATCAACAAGTTGATAAAAAATGACATGAAGAGAATTAGTT
Source organism: uncultured Weeksellaceae bacterium (assembly GCA_964553105.1). Classification (GTDB taxonomy): domain Bacteria; phylum Bacteroidota; class Bacteroidia; order Flavobacteriales; family Weeksellaceae; genus Profundicola. Next base: position 23,151 of record CAZKJO010000021.1, read on the forward strand.
AATTTAATTCTCTAATCGAAATAAAATTAGATAGAACGAGGTGGCTGTAAAATTGTATTTAAATCAGGTGATTTGTAAATACTTACATAAAATGAAGTCAATTCTTTAAACTCAGAAAAGTTAGGTGTAGGAATCAAAGTTTCATCTTCGAAAGCAAAAAGTAACTGAAAATTGTTTGAATTATGATGATCACAATGAAAAGGCAACTTCTCGTGATCTTTGTGCTCATAAGGATTTTGCTTTTCATGTTCAGCTTTTAGCTCACCATAGTGCTTGGCGAAAAAAGCAAACATATCGTCCCCATATTCTTTTTGATGAAATTGCGCATGCTCAACCAGGTCCCCAAGTTTAGCAATATCGCTAAAATGGAAATTCATACTTTGTACAAACAGAATGGTTGATATTATGAATGCTATCAATTTCATATAGGTCAAAGTTAATCAAATATTAGCTCCAAATATATGATTAAACGCATTTTAAATTGTTCTAAATAACGGTTTAGAATTCTAAAGATGTTCTAAGGAAAACTCCAAAGCTCTTTCCTCATTATAATACACATTTCCAGGTTGCCAAAATGCTACATGACCGCCGTATTTTGGGGTTTCTAGATGAACAAATTTGTGATTTTTAGCAATGTCATAAGGATATGATTTCTCTGAAAGAAAGGAATCATTTTTAGCATTTAAAATCAAGGTTGGTACTTTAATGTATTCCAGAACATTAAGCGAGCTACATTGTTCATAATAATCATCGGCATCTATATAGCCATGTGCCTTAGAGGTATAAACCTCATCAAAATCTCTTAAATTCTTAATCGATTTTATCATTTCATCTGAAATTCTTTCCGGAAAAATCTTTTGTTTGGCTTTAATTTTCTTTTTTAAATGAACATGAAAATTCTTTCCATAGACAAAGTTCCTCGGGCCGATAATTTTATCAGATGCTCCCGCCAAATCACAAGGTGTAGAAACAGCGATTACCGCTTTTAAGGC
>CAZKJO010000021.1:24242-37027 GCA_964553105.1 uncultured Weeksellaceae bacterium
GGTCGATAATTCGATTCAATAATTGGCAATGCTATTAGTTTTAAAAATGATTATGCAGAGTTTCTACTTGCGTTAATATTCCCGAACAACGATCTAGTGACCATTGAGGAATACATTTCTTCTTTGTCTGTTCCTTCTTGAAGCTTCTGCAAGGCATATTGCTGAATGGCTAATAATGGTAAAACAATCTTTTCTCGCATTTCAACAGATAATCTAGAAATCGGTTCGTCTTGCATTAAAATTTCATAACCCGTAATTTCTAACATCATCTGTTTAGACAATAAAAACTCATCATATAATAAGGTCCAAAATTCACTGTATTGTGGATTCTCTTTCATATAGAACGTCAATGGAAAATATGTTTTTGTCATAGACATCATACTATTTTGCACCAAGGTTTTGAAGAAATCGGAGTTATTAAATAGGTCAATAATTTCTTGTTTTCTACCTTCATCTACAAACTTTTTAATCGCGGTTCCAAAACCATAATATCCAGGAACATTTTGTTTTAATTGACTCCATGACCCCACAAATGGAATCGCTCTCAAATCCTCAAATACTAAAGCATCACTTGATCCACCTCGTTTGGTAGGACGCGATCCTATATTGGTTTTTCCATAGAACTTGAGCGTACTCATGTTTTCTAAATAAGGAACAAATTGTGGATGTGACTTTAAATCTGCATATTTCTTATAGCTTAACAAAGCTAAATCATCCAACAACTGTCTTTCATGCTTTTTAATTTCCATTTTAGAATCCATAAAAACAGAATTCTTTAAACCAGCGGAAATCAATTGTTCAAAATTAAATTTCGCTTGATCTTTTGTTCCGAAAACGGATGTAATAGTCTGCCCTTGTATGGTCAATTCAATTCTATGGTTGGCAATTGTTTTTCCTTGTGCTGCGTAAAACTGGTGCGTTTTTCCACCTCCACGTGCGGGTGGCCCTCCTCGACCATCAAAGAAAACAACTTTCATTTCGTTCTGATCAGAAACAGCGGTTAGCCTTTCTTTGGTTTGATAAATTTCCCAATTCGCTTTTACATAACCACCATCTTTGGTTCCATCAGAGAAACCTAACATAATACCTTGCTCGGAATTTCGGCGCGCTAAATGTTTACGATAAACAGGTAGATTATAGAGTCTATTCATGGTTTCCTCTGAACCATTTAATCCGTTTATGGTTTCGAAAAGAGGAATTATATCAAAATTGATTTCATCGTCTTGATAACCACAATATTTGAATAAGGCATAAACGATTAAAACATCAAAAATGCTTTCGGAATTAGAAATAATATATCTATGAATTCCTCGCTCGCCATTTCTTCGCTGCAACTCGCTAAGTTGCTTTACATTCTTGATGGTATCAATAGTAATATCAGTTTCGTAGTCGTTTTCATCAATATTCAAAGTCTTTTCTGTTAGAAATTCAATTCTAGCTTCATCGCTAAGTTCGTCATAATTAAGCCCAAATTCTTTTTGAAAGATTTCACGAATAATTAAATCATGTTTAGAACTATCTTGACGAATATCTAAACTCGCAAAATGAAAACCGAACATTCTAACACGGTCGATGTAATCGTTGATATAATTTAAATATAATCCGTTGTATTTATTTTGAATATCTTCTTTAATAAAAAGCAACTCTGCTATCAATTCCTCATGTGACATCGAGTCTTTACCATGAAAAATCATTTCATATAGTTTTTCGCTAATAGATGTCATCCTTTCGGAAACGCCTCTAAAGGTGAGCTTTTTTCTTAATTTTTTAAGGTGATTATAATAGCTTTTAAGAATTGAGATTCTTAATTCGTCAGCTACACGTTTGGTTGTTTCAGCTGTTACATAAGGATTCCCATCTCTATCACCACCTGGCCAAAAGCCTAATTGAATCAAAAGAGGGTTGTTCTCAATAGTTTCGTTTCCGTAAAGTGATTTTACCTTTTGAGCAAGTTCTCCTAAAGTATCATAATAAACATAGCGTAAATAATAGATAATGCTCAATGCCTCGTCATAAGGTGTAGGTTTGGTATGACTAACAAAAGGCGTAAGTCCCAATTGTTGTAATAAAAGATCGATATGAGTTACTGAATCACTTTTAATGGCTGACCTTAAATCATATAAAATTCTTTGAACATCATTAGAATAAAACTGAGTAGGATGTGCCGTAAAAACAACTTTTACCGCAAAATCTTTCAACTTTTCTGCGACACCTTCTAATTTTTCTCTTTCTTCTGCAACTTGATAAAATTGAGTTAAGGTGCCCGATTCGGTCGTTTCATGTAATGAAGAAAAAGCAGCATCCTCAATACTATCAAACAATACCACTTGTCGCTCGATATATTGAATAATCTTAAACAACAAATCAGCTTTCTTGTCTTCGTCGGTAATTTTTGTATGATGCTCAAAAAACTCATCTATAATTTCGATCGGTGTTTTCCCTTCTGGGAATTTTATTCTACTTTCCTCGTATAGAAAGGGAAGAAGCATACCAATATTCGACATCTTATCATAAGGGAGGCTCATAAAAAGACTATTATAAATCTGATATTTATTCTGAACGAGTTGTCGGAATTTCTCGGTTTGTTGTGGCTGTTTCATAAGTATCAAAGTTAAGAAATGAAACTATGTGATATCTAATTCTAGTTTTCTATTTATAACATAAAACAATTTTACTGAAAAAAGGCAATGGATTCTTAAACAATGTGGCTAAAAATTATATTTTTCTCTACCTTTGCGGCACATTTATTAATAAGCAATTATGAAAAAACCATTATTTTTTTTACTTCTTGGATTCTTGCTAGTTCAAACGAACGCACAGTTTTCAATGACCACAATAGATGACCAACCTATCGAAAATGGTCAAACTTTTACTTTTAACACAACTACTGAGGAAGACGCAAAGTTAGGCTACATCGTGCATAACAACTCAGATGCATTAATTTTAATGAAAGCTGAGGTGGTAGAACTTATTGATTCTGATGGAAGTGAATTCGAGCTTTGTTTTGGTGGATCTTGTTATTACTCAATCAGCCAAGGATTAATTATGCCACAAAGCCCTGTAGCTATTCAACCAGGTGGAATTCAGGGCATGTTCGACCATATGTGGAATAAAAATACATCTTCTCCTTATATGTCGGCTAAAATTAAATTCTTTATGATTGATACATTTGGTGCTGAAGTTGGTGAGCCATTGTTTGTTAACTATGTTTACAATGAAAACTTAGGAGTTCAAGATATTGAGCAAGCCGTTAAGTCTCAAGTTCAAAATACTATCATTAAAGATGTATTAATGTTAGACTTACACGAAAATTCAATAATTAACATCTATTCTGTAAGCGGAAAATTGATTAAAACTACAAAAGCTAACCAAGGTAAACTTAACTTAAACTTAAGCAACCTAAACAAAGGTCAGTACATTGTTGTTGTTAATTCAGCTTCAGGAAAAACAGCTTCTACGAAAGTTTTAGTTAAATAATATATATCTACAAAAATTAAAATGCCACATCTTGCGATGTGGCATTTTTTTATTATATCTAAATTCTAGTAATTACTTTACAATCACAATGTGATAGTTTTTCTTACCTCTTTGTAATAACAAGTATTTACCAGCGATTAAATCCTCTTTAGAAGGCTTGTAATCATCGCTTATCTTATCCTTGTTGATAGAGATAGAGTTCTCTTTCAAAGCGCGTCTCGCCTCTCCTTTTGAAGTCAAGAAACCAGAACCTTCTGATAAGAAGTCTAATAATTCTAATTCAAAAATATCTTCACTCACTTCCTGCTGAGAAACACCTTCAAACACGTCTAAAAAAGTCTGTTCGTTTAAGTTTTTCAAATCCTCTGAAGTAGATTTACCAAATAAGATTTGAGATGCTTTTTTAGCTAATTCTAACTCTTCTTCTCCGTGAACTAAAGTAGTTACACTATCTGCTAAAGCATTTTGTAAGATTCTTCTATGCGGCTCTGCTTTATGTTCAGCTGTTAATTTTTCAATCGTTTCTTTATCCAAGAAAGTATAGAATTTAATGAAACGCTCAGCATCCTCATCGGCTACGTTTAACCAGAATTGATAGAAGGTGTATACACTAGTTTTGTCCGCGTCTAACCAAATATTTCCTCCTTCTGATTTACCGAATTTAGTTCCATCAGCTTTGGTAACCAAAGGACAAGTCATCGCAAAAGCTTCTGTTTTACCATCGCTCATTCTACGAATTAACTCGGTTCCTGTGGTCATATTTCCCCACTGATCTGAACCTCCCATTTGGAATTTAACGCCCATATCATGGTATAAATGGTGGAAGTCATAACCTTGAATCAACTGATAAGTAAATTCAGTAAATGACATACCAACACCTGATTCACCCGACAATCTCTTCTTAACAGAATCCTTTGCCATCATGTAATTCACGGTAATTCTCTTACCAACATCTCTTACGAAATCAATAAATGAAAAATCTTTCATCCAATCGTAATTATTCACCAAAACAGGTGCGTTTTCGTCGGTTGCGTCGAAGTCTAGAAAACGACTCAATACATTTTTAATTCCTTCTACGTTTTTGGCTAAAGTTTCTTCATCTAACAAGTTACGCTCGTCCGATTTTCCCGTTGGGTCACCAATCATACCTGTAGCTCCACCTACCAAAGCAACCGGTTTGTGTCCGGCCTTGCGATAATGCATCAAAATTAAAATCGGAACCAAACTACCGATGTGTAATGAATCTGCCGTAGGATCAAATCCGATATAGCCCGTTGTTTTTTCTTTATTTAATTGTTCTTCTAATCCAGGTGTTGTGTCCTGAATTAAACCTCTCCATTGGAGTTCTTCTAAAAAATTATACATAGTTGGATATTGAAGTCCGCAAAAATACAAATTTAATATAGCTTGACTTTAACAGATTAGATTAAATCCTAATGAAAAACTTAAAGCATAAAAAAACCAACCCGAAATGGATTGGTTTTATAAGTATTTTACTTAAGATTTTAATCTATATTAAACATTCTGTTCATACAACAAACATAAACCTCGCAAGGTATGTAGCTTGTCATCTTTATTTATTTTATCCGTCAAAGGATTAAAAATATGTCCTAATCCACCTGTAGATATAACATAGAAATCTTTATTAAATTCCTTTTTAATACGAGCGATTAATCCTTCAACCATTCCAATATAGCCATAGACCATTCCGCTTTGCATACAAGCTTCTGTATTTTTACCTAAAGACGATTTAGGTGGCACCAATTCAATGTCTGGCAATTGGGAGGTATCTCCCACCAAAGCTTTTAAGGAAGTAATTACACCCGGCGCAATCACAACACCCATAACTTCACCTGAAGCATCGATACCAAGAATGGTTAATGCTGTACCGAAATCAATAATCAGTTTATTATCTGGATATAACTCATGTGCTGCTACTGCATTTGCATACAAGTCAGTACCCATTTGATCTGAATGTTGAACTACATTGGATTTGGTGTTTCGGTCGACAATCATGGCTTCTATACTATGAATCTCATTTAAGGCCCTAGCAACAATTCCTGTTTGATGTGGAACCACCGAGCCAATAACAATCCCTTTGATTTGATTCTTGTCGATACCATGTTGTTCATACATATTCTTGAACATCAAAAACAACTCATCAGCCGTTTTAAATGGTTTGGTGTTGATAGTCCAAGAGGTTAGATTCTTATGGTTTTCTCCAACCCCAAATCTAATACTAGAGTTACCAATATTTACTACTAAAATCATATATTATGGCTGTGGTGCTGGATAAATATTATTCGCTCTATTTATGTCTGCTAATCTTTGTGTATAATCAATTTCCACTTTTTGAACCTCTTTAGTTGCCTCAAATTCATAAGAATCATAAGTCCAACCCCAATCTTTTAATTGTGTTGATTTAATACCTTGGTAGAATTTATTTTCTTTTTCTTTACTACCTCTCATCGCATTGATCGGGATATAAAACAACTCTTTGCTTCCATCTTTATAAGTTACTAGAACGTCTAAAGGCATGGCGAAGTTTGAGTGATTTTTTAGTGAGACTTTTCTACCTTCAACCTTTTCAACGCCATAATCAATGGTTCTGATGGTATTAACGAATAGATTGTTATACCACTTCAAGTTAATTCCAGAAACTTCTTGAGCCACTTTTTGGAAGTCACCTAATTTAGGATGTTTCATGCTCCAATCTGCATAAAACTTCTTGAAAGTCTCTTTCAAAGCGTCTTCACCAATTATATATCCTAGCTGGGCAACATAAACTTGCCCTTTGTAATATGCGGCTAAACTATAAGCAAAGTTGGTGTCATAATAATCTGCCAATAAACTCATCGGCTCTTCTTTTCCACTTTGAGCTAAGTGATAATATCCATTATAAGCTCCTTGGAAAGGATTAATTTGATTTTTGTTTGCATCCATGATTTCAGCCATAGCCGCTGCCTCTGCATAAGTTGTGAAACCTTCGTCCATCCATTCGTCTCTCGTTTCATCAAAAGCAAATAAATGCTGGAACCAAGAGTGTGCAGCTTCATGATAAATCACTCCCAACAGACTTTCAAAGTTACGTTTCCCGGTGATTAAGGTAGAAGTTCCATATTCCATTCCACCATCACCACCTTGAACAATACTGTATGTGCTCCATGGATAAGCTCCAAAGTTTTCATCCATAAATTGGAAGAACTCAACTACTTTAGGCTTTGCGGTCTGCCAGTGGTTTACAAATTCTTTATCTAAATTTTTGTCATATAAATAATATAAAACTGGTCCATTAGGAACTTGTTGCTTTTCTACCACATAATCTGGATCAGCTCCCCAAGCAAAATCATGAATGTTTTCTGCTTTAAAATTCCAAGTTACATTAGATCTCTTTTTGAATTTTTTATTTGAGTAACCTGGCATGCTGTCTTCATTCTGCAATTCTCCAGATGCTCCAACAATATAATTTGATGGAAGAGTGATTTTAACATCGAAGTTCCCGAATGGCGCATAAAATTCACGTCCGATATATTCATCTAAATGCCATCCTTCATTATCATATTGTGCGATTTTAGGATACCATTGTGTCATAGAAAAGTCAATCCCTTCACTAGAATCTCTACCACCTCTACGAATAATTTTGGGTACTTGAGTTTTCCAATCAAGTTTCAAAGTAGTACTCGATTTAGGTCCTAATGGCTCTTTTAAACTAACTTCTAAAATAGTTCCCATATATTTAAAGTCTAGTAATTTACCGTTTTGGTGAATACTATTCATTTTTACAAAGCCAATTTCTTCCGGTGTTAACTTAGAAATTCTACTTTCGTAAATAGGATTATCTTTCGTCCCGATATTGTTTGTCATTCTCCTATCTGGATCTTCAATAGATTTCAGCCTTTCATCCATCAAACTACCTGGTTGAAAAGCATTATAATACAAATGAAAATAAATTTTATCCAATGTATCATCGGAATTATTGGAGTAAGTAACCTCCATTTTTCCATCATATTGGAATTTTTCAACTTGCATGTGGATGTCCATTTTATAATCCACGAACTGTTGCCAATAACTTTGTGCACTCAACGGAACACAAATAAAGGCCATCAAAAGCCAACTTAATTTCTTCATAAAGCTAAAATAAGATATTTTATTGTTTGTTAACGAATTTGCTCAACTTTAGCTAAAGTTTAGCGATTTTAGTATCAAAAATAGTCTAAATGAACTATTTCCCTAACTTATGATAAAAGAATAATTCATGGTTAGGAAAGACTTCTGGATGAAAAACACGAATCAAGTCTTTTAATACCCAATCAGCACGAACCGAGCCCGTTTCAAAATAATCATTGGCACCAGCTGTATTCATTCTATTCGATATGGAATAAACATTCTCATTTTTATAAGCTTTAAACCAATCATGGTTAATATAAGACTTCTGAATTTCGTTTAATGAAGTTAAATCTGAAGCATTCATCCAAAAATCAGCATCGGCTGCTTTTTCATAAACTTGTTCAAAATTTAGCTTTACACTTCCTTGACTGGTATCATTTGACCATAAATAGTTTGCTCCAGCATCCTTAAAATATTGTGCAGCGAAACTCTCTCCTCCAGGCATATACCAAATATCACCACGCATAATTTCGGCAAAGGCCGTAGGTCTCTTTTCTTGCTTCAATGCTAATTCTCTATAAGAAAGATAATTGGTTTCAATTTCTTGATATAATTCCTTCGCCACTTCCAGTTTCCCTGTTAAAACTCCATATAGCTTAATGAATTCAGCTTTTCCTAATGGCGTTTTCTCATTATATTCATCTACATAAACCATTAAAACACCTGCCTCTTCTAACCTTTGGTAGGTTTTAGACATATTTGGATCGGAGAAACCAATCACAACATCTGGAGCAAGAGCGATGATTTTTTCTAAATTAATTGCTGATAAATTTCCTTTATCTAAATTAGGATTATCCTTAATTCGCTGATGAAGTGCTGGACTATAAATCCATTGAGCATCAAAAACACCTTTGATTGCATCTAAATAATTCAATGCCTCTAGGTATCCAACGCTAGAGGCAGATAAAATTGCCATATTTTTTAAAGGCAACTTGTTTTTAGGAATTTTGATGGACTTTGTACTCTTATCCAATAAAATCTGGTAGTTCCAAATTGAATCTTCCTCAAATAAAGCAACGGAGGAAGCATTTTTAAAAATATTTAAAGAATCTTTTTCATGTACATTAATCTCCTTAATACTTGAAGATGAATCTTTTTCACATGAAATTAAAAGAAAAAGTGATATATTTATAAATATGTAAATAAAAGTTTTGTTCATAATTTAAAAATAATTGTATATTTGCACCCCGTAAATGGCCACGTAGATCAATTGGATAGATCGTCAGATTACGGCTCTGAAGGTTGAGGGTTCGACTCCTTCCGTGGTCACTAAACAAGAAAGCCGCTTGAAAAAGCGGCTTTTTCTATGCTGTAAATTTAAACTAATTCTTCTGGCCAATTATGACGTTTCATGATCGTTGAAGCATAACCACAAATTGGTTTTGGCCTCATATTTTTCTCCTGCGCTAATAAAATACCTTGCTTAACGATTTCTTTACCAATTTCTTGGTCTCTATATTCTGGTTCTACAAAGACATAATCTAAATATAAACTACCAACGCCTTCGTGATAATCCATATATCCAACACAAACACCGTCTTTGTGCATTTCAAATTTTCTTTGATGAATGGGAACCACTTTTAATTCTGACATATAAACCTTTTTTACAAAGGTAAAAAATAATACATCAGCATAAAAGACAATTGAACATTGACTTAGAATTTAGAGCGATATTGCTCATCATTTTACAACATACTTTCTATCTTTGTACATTAACAGAAATTTATGTCAAAAAGATATACAGTAACCTCTGCGTTACCCTACGCCAATGGTCCAATTCACATAGGGCATTTAGCAGGTGTGTACATTCCTGCCGATATCTATGTGAGATATTTAAGAAGAAAAGGAAAAGATGTTTTATTTGTGGGCGGATCCGATGAGCATGGCATTCCGGTAACTATTCGTGCTAAACGCGAAAACACAACGCCACAAGCTATTGTAGATCGTTATCACGACTTAATCAAAAATACATTTGCTGATCTAGGAATTTCTTTTGACATCTATGATCGAACTTCTTCTCAGCATCATCATAAAAACGCTGCTGAATTCTTTACACACCTTTACGATAAAGGTGTTTTTCAAGCGGAAGAAACAGAACAATATTTTGACGAAGAAGCTGGAGAATTCTTAGCTGATAGATATATCGTTGGGGAATGCCCTAATTGTGGTAATGCGAATGCATATGGAGATCAATGCGAGAGCTGTGGATCGAGTTTGAGTCCAAGAGAGTTAATCAATCCAAAGTCAGCCTTAAGCGGAAATATTCCTGTTTTAAGAAAAACAAAAAACTGGACTTTACCATTAGATCAATATGAAGATTTCTTAAGGGACTGGGCTGTAGAAGGGCATAAAGATGATTGGAAATCAAACGTATTAGGTCAGGTTAAATCTTGGTTAGACGATGGTCTAAAACCTCGTGCTATGACCCGAGATTTAGATTGGGGTGTAAATGTTCCATTAGATGAAGCAGCAGGCAAAGTATTGTATGTTTGGTTCGACGCACCAATTGGGTATATTTCTGCAACACAAAAATGGGCAGAAGAAAATGGAAAAGACTGGAAACCTTATTGGCAAGACGAAGAGACAGAATTGATTCACTTCATCGGGAAAGACAATATTGTTTTCCACTGTGTTATTTTCCCAGTTATGTTGAAAGCACATGGTGATTATATTTTACCAAAAAACGTACCTGCGAATGAGTTTTTAAACCTTGAAAATGATAAGATTTCTACCTCTAGAAATCATGCTGTTTGGGCACATGAATATGTTGAAGAATTCCCAGGCAAACAAGATGTTTTGAGATATGTCTTAACATCTAACATGCCAGAGAATAAAGATAATAACTTCACATGGAAGGACTTCCAAACGAAAAATAACTCTGAATTAGTTGGGATTTTAGGTAACTTTTTGAATCGTGTGATGGTCTTAACTAATAAATACCACGATGGAGTAATTCCTGATGGAGAAACAACTTTTGACGAATTAAAAGATCTAAAGGAATTCCCAAAAAGAATTGGAGCTTATTTAGAGAAATTTGAGTTTAGAAATGCTTTAAGTGAATTAATGAATTTAGCTCGTTTGGGTAATCAATTTTTACAAGTACAAGAACCATGGAAAAAGATTAAGACCCATCCAGAAGAAGTTCCTTCTATCATGAGAGCTTCTTTAGAAATATCAGCTTTGTTAGCTCAATTAGCAGAACCTTTTATGCCTCAGGCAAGTGCAAAAATGCTACGCATGCTGAATCTCGAATTAAAGACCTGGGATAAATTAGAAGAAAGTGATTCATGGGTCACTACCGGTCAATTACTGAATAAAGCAGAATTGCTATTTGACAAAGTAGAAGATGAAGCCATTGAATTTCAATTAAATAAATTAAGCGAAACCAAAAGACAAAATAAAATGACGAATCCTACTGCCGAGCCACAAAAAGAAACTTGCACATTTGATGATTTTCAAAAAATCGACTTACGTGTAGGAACTATATTAGAGGCAAAGAAAGTGGAGAAGGCTGACAAGTTATTAGAATTGAAAGTTGATACAGGAATTGACGTAAGAACCATCGTTTCAGGTATTGCTGAAAGCTTTACGCCAGAAGAAGTGATTGGCAAGAAGTGTACGGTTCTTGTGAATTTAGCTCCACGTAAGATTCGAGGAGTTGAAAGCCAAGGAATGTTATTATTTACAGACAAAGCAGATGGAAAACTTAGCTTTGTAAATCCTGAAGAAGATGCAGCAAACGGTGCTGGAATCGCATAAATCTCCCTCAAATGTGGTTGGATATTATATTAACTCGTTAGTCTTCTCGCTAACGAGTTTTTTTATGCCTTAAATTTGCATTAAAAAGCAATCTCCTTAGTTTTTGAAAGGATACCTAGTTTAGGCTCTAGTTAGCCTAAAAAGCGAATTATGTATTTACTTTATATTGAATTCATGGCAAATAAAAACGGCTTCCAATTGCTTGGAAGCCGTTTAGTAAGATATTTAATTAAGAATTACTTCTTGATTAACTTCTTAGTTTCTTTTTTATTTCCGTCTGTTAATGTAACCAAGTAAACACCAGCTGGTAATTTATTAACATTAATCACTTGGTTATAACCAAACTCAGCAACGTTCTGACCTGCCATATTAGTTACTTTAATAGTAGTTTTGCTTGCTTCGAAACCATCTGCTAAATGAATGTTTAATAACTCTTTAGCTGGATTAGGGAACATTGTAGAAACGTTTCTTGTCATTTGATCACTAACACTTAAGTTTTCTGCTATCACTTGAATATTATCTAATTCAATAGTGAAAACATCAGAAGTGTCATGATGTCTCCAAGCTACATAAACAGTTTCACCCGCTAATGATGAAATATCTAATGTACGAGGTGTAGGCTCGTTAACACCATCCAAAGTTGGTTCATTAAAGAATACATCGGAGTTCACTAATTCTGCTGGATCACTTGAAGTTCCAACATAAACAGTGTAATTCTCCATATCCCAGTCTGAGTCAACAGCACCAATATCATAATTCAAAAGAACAGTTTGACCAGCATACTCAGTTAAATCAATTGCTGGCGTAATTACCCAATTGTCTGGAGTTAGAGCGCCCATAACACTATTCCAAGAAGCTGACCTTAATAAAGGTGTAAAAACTGGAGCACCACTTTCATCTTGTATCTGAACAACACTCCAAGAAAATCCGTCTCCATCTGCATCAATATTTTGCCAAGTCATTGGAAGCTCTCCAGAGTCAAAGTTTTCTTCAAAAATAACTGTTTGTGCAGATCCGGCAACGAATAGACCAAGTGTAAATAGAGATAATAAAGTTTTTTTCATTTTTATATTATTTAATTATTAAAATTTATTAAAAAAAACTGTCTTAAAATCTCATAAACATAAATATTTAATCGACTTTAAGACAGCCCTATATAATTATTTATTCTTGATAAATAATTACTTTTTGATTAACTTCTTAGTTTCTGATTTAGTTCCATCTGTAATAGTCAAGATGTAAACTCCAGCAGGTAAGTTAGCAACGTTTACTTTGTTAACGCTATCAAAAGAAGCAACTTTTTTACCAGATACATTGGTAACCGTTACTAAAGTTTTAGCTGCGTTGAAATCCTCAGCTAATTTAATGTTTACAACATCTTT
>CAZKJO010000022.1:0-2669 GCA_964553105.1 uncultured Weeksellaceae bacterium
GATGGGATATCCCCAAATATTTGAAAAGCAAAGAAAACTAGCCACCAAAAAAACGATCACAGCCTCCTTATTGGTTTTCATGGTATTCATCATAATAGTCTATCTTTGCACCAAATTATTCAAAGCTAAAATACAATTTCCTTGATGAATCAGATAGCAAATCCATTTTTATCCATTGTGATTCCGGTGTATAATGAAGAAGATAATGTGCAGTTATTATCACAGAAAGTTGCAGAAGCGCTGGTGGACTATCAATATGAATTGATTTTAGTGGATGATGGTTCAACTGACGAAACACGCATAAGAGCTAAACAAATCAAAGACGATAATTTAGTTTTTATAGAACTTAAAAGAAATTATGGTCAGTCTTTGGCATTAGCGGCCGGAATCGACCAAGCTATTGGAGATTACATCATTACTTTAGATGGGGATTTGCAAAATGACCCACTTGATATTCCTATGATGATCAATAAGTTAGAGGAAGGAGATTATGATGTAGTTACAGGAATTCGTCAGAAAAGAAAGGATAATTTTGTTAGAACTATTCCGTCTAAAATCGCCAATTTTATGGTGCGCAAAGCCACCAAAATGGACATTAAAGACAATGGTTGTGCGCTAAAAGTCTTCACTAAAGAAACTGCTAAGGATTTGAATCTTTATGGTGAAATGCACCGTTTTATTAATCTTTTAGCATATTTAAATGGAGCTAGAATTGCGCAAGTTCCTGTTCGTCACCATGCAAGACAATTTGGTCAATCTAAATATGGTTTGGGCCGTACTTTTAAGGTAATTAATGATTTGACCTTAATTATTTTCATGAGAAAATATATGCAACGTCCGGTTCACTTATTCGGAAATGCAGGTTTAATCTCGTTGAGTTTAGGTGGATTGATTATGGCTTGGTTGTTTATTGTTAAATTCTTTTTAGGCGAAGACATAGGAACTCGTCCATTATTAATTGTTGGCGTTGTATTATTACTAGCTGGAGTTCAATTAATTACCATGGGAATTGTAGTAGATTTATTAATGAAAACATACTACGAATCTCAAGATATGCGTCCATATAGAATCCGAAAAATCACAAAAGGTGAAAAAGTCGTGGCGTAAACCTCTATTTACGACAATCAAAATCCTGGTTAGCTTGGGTTTATTATATTTTGTCTTCACCAAAATCGATTGGGATTTATTGGCTGAAGAATGGAGAATCGCGAACAAATTTTTGTTATTTGTTGGTTTTATTTCCTTTTTAATTTCTCAGGTCCTATCGGTATTACGCGTAGATTTATACTTTAAAAAAGCAGAAATTCAGCTTTCTTTTATCAATAATTTACGCCTCTATCTCTTGGGAATGTTCTATAACTTTTTTATTCCTGGAGGTGTTGGTGGCGATGCTTATAAAGTAATTGCGCTCAACAAACATTTTGATCAGCCAGTTAAGACTATCACTTCAGCCGTGTTTTTTGATCGTTTTATTGGACTTTGCGCGATTTGCGTCCTAATTTGCCTCGGTATTGTGTTTATTCCTTTAGACATTGAATTTTGGATTAAGTCCATTATTTTCTCCATTGGTCTAATTGGAGCATTGGTAGGTCCTTATATTTTGGGCTTACTTTTCCCTAGATTTAAATCGGTTTTTTACCCAACTCTACTTTACTCTTTTGTTATTCAAGCCTTTCAAATAGGAACTATTGTGTTTAGTTTATTGGCTATTCATCCGGATGCTAATATTTTCACTTATATACTTATATTTTTGGTTTCTAGTGTGTTGTCAGTAGTATCATTCGCCGGAATTGGTATTAGAGAAACTGTTTTCTACTATTCTGCAAGTTATCTTAACTTTAATCCAGATGTTTCTGCAGGTGTGGCGCTAATATTCTCTTTCATTACTTTGGTTACTTCCTTATTCGGGGCGATTTACTTGTTTAAGCGAATTAAATTTTAATTTAATTTTCGTCTATTCACTATTGGAATTTAATAGGATTTTCATAGAGAAAAGCTATCTTTAATTTTTCAATGATGTATTAAATGTTGAAAAAATCTCTTTTTTTAAGCTGTTTAAGCTTGCTTATCCTTTCTTGTTCTTCACCTAAAAATGTGGCTCAAGAATTTCTCGAAGCTATGAATTCTTCTCAATTTGAAACAGCCATGTCCTTAGTTACAGAAGATTCTCAAGGCGTATTATATTCCATTATTAACCAACAAACTAGCGAAATCCCACCTGTTACAGTTGAGGTAAAGGGTTGTGCTGATTTAGACAACTCAAATGAAGAAGTAACTTGTCTATATATGATATCAAATGATGTTGGTGAACATTTTGAGAAAAGAATTAAATTGAAAAAAGAAAATAATCAATGGAAAATTGATTTAACCGACCTTTAAATTTTTGGCTATGAAAATCATATCACTCGTACCTTCTATCACTGAATTATTGTTTGATTTAGGCTTAAAAGATCAACTTATCGGTAGAACGAAGTTTTGTATTCATCCGATGCCTGAAGTGAAAGAAATTCCTCATTTTGGAGGAACGAAGGGACTGCATGTTGATAAAATAATTGCAGCAAAGCCAAGCCTCATAATCGCTAATAGAGAAGAAAACTTAAAATCTGAAGTTGAGGAATTACAAAAGCATTGTGATGTTTTAATCACCGATGTGGCGACTTTGGAGGAGA
>CAZKJO010000022.1:2769-27226 GCA_964553105.1 uncultured Weeksellaceae bacterium
GAATTACAAAAGCATTGTGATGTTTTAATCACCGATGTGGCGACTTTGGAGGAGAACAATGAAATGATTCTTCAAATCGGTAAAAGAACGCATACATATGCCCAAGCTGAGTTTATTGTTGAAGAAATCAATGAGAATTTTGCTGAACTTGAAACCATTTTTGAACCTTCTAGTGTCTTATATTTCATTTGGAAAGATCCTTATATG
This sequence comes from uncultured Weeksellaceae bacterium, assembly GCA_964553105.1. GTDB lineage: Bacteria > Bacteroidota > Bacteroidia > Flavobacteriales > Weeksellaceae > Profundicola. The sequence goes on from CAZKJO010000022.1 coordinate 2,977, forward strand.
AGTATTGGAAAAGATACTTTTATTCATGAAATGATTCAATTGGCTGGCTTTAAAAATGTATGTGAAGAAGAATCACGTTACCCAGAAATCACAAAGAATTCGAACTTAAATCCAGATTATATATTTCTTTCCTCCGAACCCTATCCTTTTCAGGAGAAGCATATAGAGGAAGTCAATAAATTATTTCCCAATGCTAAATGCGTTTTAGTGGATGGTGAAATGTTTAGTTGGTATGGCAGCCGAATGAGGTTGGCTCCGGCTTATTTTAAAGATTTAAGAAAGAGAATTAAAGCATTAAACAAGGGTATTTAAAAACAAAAAGAGAAGATACATTAGCATCTCCTCTTTTCTTATCTTAAAAATTCAGAAATTAAATCTGAGCCAACGCCTGATCTAAATCCCAAATTAAATCTTCATGATTTTCTACACCTGCAGACAATCTGATTAATTTATCTGTAATGCTCAATCTTTCTAAATCCTCCTCTGGAACGCCAGCGTGAGTCATTGTTTTTGGATGTTGAGCTAAACTTTCTGTTGATCCTAAACTAACAGCTAATTGAATAAGTTTTAAACTATTTAGAACTTTAAAAGCTTCTTTTTCACCACCTTTCACATCAAAAGCAACCATTGCTCCCGGTCCAGAACATTGTCTTTTGAAAATTTCGTGATCTTTTGTTCCTTCCTCTAAGTGACCTAAATAATATACCTTCTCAACCTTATCGTGATTCTTCAAGAAGTCAGCAATCTTTATAGCATTCGCTTGTTGAGCCTCCATACGTACTTTTAAGGTCTCCAGGCTTCGCATAAGCAACCAACCTGTATTTGGGCTCGCCATGTTCCCTAAGAAGGTTCTAAGGCCTTTAATTCGTGCCATAAGCTCATTTGAACCTAATACAGCGCCCGCGATTAAATCTGAATGTCCGCCAATATATTTTGTTGCAGAATACATCACCAAATCAGCGCCATGCTCTAATGGATGTTGCCAAAGTGGTCCCATATAAGTATTATCAACCGCCATATACACAGGATTCTCTTCTGTACTGTAGAGCTCTTTAATAGCTGTACAAACTTCAAAATCTATCTGTGCATTGGTAGGATTCGCCGGCGTTTCGCAAAGAATTAGTTTTAATCTATCAGCTTTTCCTGTTTTATCAATATTCGCTTGAATTTCTTCTTGAGACTGACCTGCGTAGAATTCTACAACTTCTACATTAAATTGCGGAAGAACTTCATTAATAAAGTGATCTGTTCCACCATATACTGGGCGGCTATAAAGCAATAAGTCTCCTGGTTTTAAAAACTCCAATAAAACAGTTGTGATAGCAGACATTCCACTTTCGAAAACAGCAGCTTGTTCTGCCTTATCCCATAAACACAAACGCTCTTCTAGAATCTGTAAATCTGGATTGTTTAACCTTGAATAAATTAATCCCGGAACCTCATTTGGTTCTGGATCTCTTTTACCATAGGCTAACTCAAAAAATGCTTTTCCCTCTTCTGCTGATTTAAAAACAAAAGTTGAAGTTTGAAAGATTGGACATTTTATAGCTCCTTCCGACCACTGCGGGTTGTATCCGTGGCTCATCATTTTACTCTCTGGATAGAATTTGTGTTCCATAATTGTGAATTTAAGATGTTAAATTTAGTCAATTTATTTCCAGTCCAAAATAATAAAATTGCTTTTCTAAGTTAAAAAGCTAGATTCATCTGATTCCACAGAAGAATGGATATTTAAATTTAACAAGCGACGTATATTTGCAAGCATGTCCACATTCAAGTTTAAACAATTTCAAGTCACCCAAAAAAAAGCTGCCGCCAAAGTTGGAACCGATGCCGTCTTATTAGGTGCGTGGACGCTCATCCAAAATAACACAGAAAAAATATTAGATATTGGGGCTGGAACGGGTGTGATATCATTAATGCTTGCCCAAAGAGCTCAAAAAGCACAGATAACTGCTGTCGAAATTGATTTAGACGCTTTTGAGGAAAGTAAATTTAATTTTGATAATAGCCCCTGGGCTAATCGCTTAAAGTGTCTTAAATCGGATATAAAAACGCTGTTTTTTTCGTCGTATTTCGATTTAATCGTTTCTAACCCTCCATTCTATACCGAAAAAACTTTTGCGCCTAATAATAAAAGAAATTTAGCTCGCAACACATCAAGTCTCAAATTCTCAGATTTAATGAAAAAAGTGGATAGCCTACTTTCACCCGATGGATTTTTTTCAATTATCGTTCCTTACAAAGAAGAAATTAAAATTTGTGAGTTAGCAGAAAGAAATAATTTGTTCCCTCATAAAATAACTCGCGTTAGAGGAAATGAAAACGCACCATTAAAAAGAAGTTTAATTGCATTTGGACGTGACCAAAAAAAATCCACTCCAGATGAGTTAATCATTGAAGTGGAAAGACATATTTATACGCAGGAGTATATCAACCTGACTAAAGATTTTTATCTAAAGTTCTAGATTTATTTTTCTTTTTGAGCGTGAAATTCTTGCATTATATTTTTTAGATCCTCAAAGAAATTTTTCATTTCTACGTCATGATCTAGAGGATTTGTAACTTTTAATTCTCCAAATTCACCTTTAACCGTAAAGATGTAATCCATTCCATCGAAGACAACTTTGGAGCTACCACTTTTAAGGTTTCTATATTCATTTAAATTGAAACCATGATTTAATTCTGTCCAAACTTCTGATGGTGTAGCCTCCTTTTGAATTAAAGGTTTTTCATTATTTAAATCTTTATAGCTGTATGAAATTTCATCTTTTGTGATAATTATTACTTGTTTTTCGCCACGCATTCCACCGTAATATTCCACTACAACGCTTTCAATATTTTCTTGAGCGTTTTGATTCGTATCATTAAGAATTACTTCATTATTTTGCATTACATCTGGTGTTTTATCCTGAACATTTGGATCGGGATCTTTACAATCCGTAGTTTGAAAAAAAATGAAAAAGGCGAATAGAAATCTTAAACTTAACATATATCTAATTTTGCTTTAAGGCAAGAAATATCATGCCATTTTCTAGCAATCACATTCACCATATACGCTACTAGCAATTTGTTCTTCTCCATCTCTAGAGATCATAATCTCACCTCTATATTGTATTTTATTTAAGGTTGTAGAATCCTTTTTCGCCTTTATTTCCAATTGTAAATTTGCATTACTTGTACGAATGTGCAAACTATCTTTCATCTCCGAAACTTGGCAACTAAATTCGACCCATTCTCCATTTACTTGCATAAAACCGTTTTTATTTGAGTTAATGCCAGCGTATATATATTGTTGGTTTATAAAAGCATTTTTAGTCAAAGAGAAGAAGCAGGTCGCGTTGCCTTCAATATCTGGAACCTTAGCAAATGAACTTATATTAAAATCGGGTTCAACCTGAAAGGGATCCATGGCAATAACAGGTGTATCCATATCCATTTCATCGAAATCAAAAGGACTTTCTTTTAATTCGCAGGAAGAAATAGCAAGTATTAGAAAAAGATAATAGATATTCCTCATTCAAAGGCTTTACTTTAAAACGTAATAATGGCGAGTTTATTTTAAGATTATGTTGATAAAGGCTTATATAATTTAAAAGCAAAAAAAAGAACACCTTATCAGTGTTCTTTCTTTGTAAAATATACTTAATTTATTGAATTAAATCGCACAAACGTCTGGGTATCTTTCTTGGAAACCTACCACTTGATTATTCATTTGTTTGAAAACAAAAGATCTATTTAATTGACTCAAATCGGTACATCCAGCGGCTGCAAATAACTCTAAGAAGTCTTTCACAGTTTCTCTATGATAGTTGGCTACACGTTTGTATTTATCTTCTACCACAAGACCTCTCACTAGGTGTGGTTTATCTGTAGCAACACCTGTAGGACAAGTATTTTTATCACATTCTAATGCTTGGATACATCCTAAAGCTAACATCATACCTCTACCCGTGTTTACGATATCCGCACCTAAACATAATGCTTTAAAGATAGAGAAACCATCGATTAGTTTACCTGCTGCTATGATTTTGATTTCGTCTTCTAATTTGTATTTACGCAATGTATCAACAACAAAGATTAAAGCATTTTCATAAGGCATACCTACGTGATCAGAGAAAATAATTGGAGCTGCACCTGTTCCTCCTTCTGCACCATCTACAGTAATAAAGTCCGGTGTAATTCCAGTTTCTACCATGGCTTCACAGATATCTATAAATTCATCTCTACTACCAATACATAATTTAAAACCAATTGGTTTACCTCCAGATAAATCTCTTAATGTTTTGATGAATTCCATTAAGCCTTTAGGTGTATTAAATGCTCTATGACCATTTGGAGAATCAATTTCTGTATGAGGAATAACGCCACGAATAGCAGCAATTTCCTCATTGTTTTTAGAAGCTGGCAAAATACCTCCGTGTCCAGGTTTTGCACCCTGAGAAAGTTTTAATTCAATCATTTTAACTTCAGGAATAGCTGAAGTTACTTTATATTTTTCGGGATCAAAACCACCATCTAATGCTCTACATCCAAAATAACCTGTACCAATTTGATATACTAAATCTCCACCTTGCAAGTGATATGGAGACACACTACCCTCACCTGTGTTATGAGAGAAACCTCCTTCGGCTGCACCTTTGTTTAAGGCAATAATCGCATTTTTACTTAATGAACCATAACTCATAGCAGAGATATTGAATATACTCGACTCATATGGTTGTAAACAATCCTTACCACCTACCCTAACTCTGGGTGGAGTATTTAAAACTTTAGCTGGAAACATTGAATGAGCTGCCCATTCAATCTGCTCTCTTTGCAAATCATGCTCAGTCCCAAAAGGGTGTTTCGTATGCTGCAATTTAGCACGAGAATATATATAAGACCTTTGGTTACGATTTAATGGTTTTCCATCGGTATCACTTTCTACAAAATACTGTCTGATTTCTGGTCCTATCCCCTCTAAGATATAACGCATATGTCCAATAATGGGAAAATTTCTTAAAATAGTGTGCTTCTTTTGGGTCAAGTCATAGACTCCAATTGCCACTAAAAATATAGCAACAAACACTACTGCATGCAAGGGATACTTGTATAAAACAAATAATACCAAAAATAAAATGACTACAAAAGCAATAAAGCGCGTTACGTTTTTCATTTACAATAATATTTGCGAGTAAAATTAATCAAGTTTTATAAATTTCACAATCTTTTGAATACTAAAAATGTTTTTAATATTTTAGCCTTAGAATCAAGCACATGATTAACTTTTTCACAGAGACCGAATTCGAACTACAGGATCAAGATTTTTATCGCGATTGGATCTATGCATGTGTCGATAAAGAGCAAGCAAAAATAGGAAATGTAAACCTAATATTTTGTGACGATGAATACCTATTAGAAATTAATAAGAATCACTTGCAACACGATTACTATACAGATATCATCACCTTTGATTACTCAGATGAAAATGAAATTAATGGTGATATATTTATTAGTATAGATAGAGTCTCTGATCATTCTTTTGAATATGACACGACATTCGATAAAGAATTAGCTCGAGTTATGATTCATGGATTTTTACACCTATTGGGTTATAATGACCATACAGAAGAGGAGCAAAAAATCATGAGACAAAAAGAAGACGAATGCATTGATTTCCTGCTTCAGGAAGAGGAATGATTTTCCAACCAAGTCCTGCTTACCTTAACATCTCTTAAGATAAATTTCTTTCAAAAAATCATAACTTTGCAGCACAATGTTCCACGTGGAACATCTAAATGCGATTTATGTTTTTACAAGAATATGATGTTATTGTCGTAGGTGGTGGACATGCTGGCTGTGAAGCTGCTGCTGCCGCTGCGAATCTTGGTTCTTCAACTTTATTAGTAACTATGAACCTTCAGGTATTAGGGCAAATGTCTTGCAATCCTGCCATGGGTGGAATTGCAAAAGGACAGATTGTTCGTGAGATTGATGCACTTGGTGGTTACTCTGGCATAATTACCGACCACACGATGATTCAATTCAAAATGTTGAACCTTTCAAAAGGTCCAGCCATGTGGAGCCCAAGAGCACAATCTGATAGAATGCGATTTTCGGAGAAATGGAGAATCATGCTTGAAGAAACACTAAATGTAGATTTCTATCAAGACATGGTAACTGGGTTACTGGTTGAAAACAATAAGGTAGTTGGCGTTACAACAAGTTTAGGTTTAGAAATTAAATGCAAGAGTGTAATATTAACGAATGGTACCTTTTTAAACGGACTAATTCATGTCGGTGACAAACAACTTGGCGGTGGTAGAATGGGCGAAAAAGCTGCTACAGGAATTACCGAACAACTTGTGAATTTGGGATTCGAATCTGGGAGAATGAAAACAGGAACACCACCAAGAGTGGATGGAAGATCCTTAGATTATTCTAAAATGATTGTTCAACCAGGAGATGAGAATCCAGAGAAATTCTCTTACTTAAATACACCTAAATTAACTCAACAAAGAGATTGTCATATGACCTATACCAATCAAGAAGTTCACGATATCTTGAGAGAAGGTTTTGATAGATCTCCTATGTTTAATGGTAGAATTAAAAGCGTAGGTCCGAGATATTGTCCTTCGATCGAAGACAAGATTAATCGTTTCGCCGAACGAGATAGACACCAAATATTTGTTGAGCCGGAGGGTTGGGATACAGTAGAAATTTACGTGAATGGTTTCTCCACATCATTACCAGAAGATGTTCAAGCAAAAGCTTTAAGAACCATTCCTGGTTTCGAGAAAGCTAAGATTTTCAGACCAGGATATGCCATTGAATATGACTACTTCCCTCCTACTCAATTGAAGCATACGCTAGAAACCAAATTGGTAGAAAATCTATACTTTGCTGGTCAAATAAATGGAACCACTGGATATGAAGAAGCAGCCTGTCAAGGATTAATGGCTGGAATAAATGCGCACCTTAAAAACAATGAAAAAGATCCGCTTATTCTTCAAAGAAATGATGCCTATATAGGTGTATTGATTGATGATTTAATCACTAAAGGAACAGAAGAACCATATCGAATGTTTACTTCGAGAGCTGAATTTAGAATACTATTGAGACAAGATAATGCCGATGAAAGACTGACTCCTATTTCTCATGCGATTGGTCTTGCCAAAAATGAACGCATGACTAGGCTAGATACGAAACATAAAAGAACCCACGAATTAATAGATTTCATTACCAATAATTCTATCTCTCCAGAAGATGTAAATCCTGTGATTAAAGAGAATGGTGGTAAGCCAATTTCTCAAGGAATGAAGATGAATACCATCGTAAAACGTCCAGAAATTTCATTGGATGATTTAAGAAATGTTCCATCATTTTCTGAATATTTAGAATCAACTGCTGACGATAGGGAAGCATTTGAACAAGCAGAAATTTTAATTAAATACGAAGGTTATATCAACAAGGAGAAAAACAATGCAGACAAATTAAGCCGATTAGAATATGTGAAAATTCCAGATAATTTTGACTATTCTCAACTGCATAATATCTCAAAAGAAGCTCAGCAAAAACTAGAAAAAATTCAACCAGCAACCATTGCACAAGCTTCAAGAATTAGTGGAGTTTCTCCTTCTGATGTTAGTATTTTATTAATACATTTAGGTAGATAATTTAAATTTAAATCTATTGTTCCACGTGAAACAACCGAATAAATTCTACCAGGATTATCTGGTTACGAATGAAAAATTTCAATTAAAACCAGTAGATAAATACCCTGGATTATTAAAAACTTTTCCATTTCCTCCGAGCGATCAACTCTCTAAATATTACGAGAGCGAAGATTATATTTCCCATTCTGATGATGCTAAAGGCTTAGTAAATCAACTCTATTATTGGGTTAAAAGTTATAATTTAAAACATAAACATAAGCTCATAAAAAAGGCAACCCAAGGAACAAAAGTTTTAGATTATGGATGTGGAACTGGAGAATTTGTTGGCTACTTAAATTCACAAAACTTAAATGCCATTGGGTTTGAACCAAATCCAGTGGCTTTTAAAATTGCATCTGAAAAAGATGAAAATAACTTCTACTCCAACTCTGAATTTTTAGATAATCAAAAATTTGATGTCATCACATTATGGCATGTTTTGGAACATATTCCGAATTTATTCGAAGAATTAGCTCGGCTTAAAAATGCCTTAAACCCAAACGGAAAACTATTCATTGCCGTTCCAAATTATGAATCTTTCGATGCTCAATATTATCAAGAATATTGGGCAGCATATGATGTACCTCGCCACCTTTGGCACTTCAATCAAACTTCTTTTTCTAAAATTGCTAATGAATTTGGCATGGTTATAGAAAGTATACATCCGATGGTATTTGATTCGTTCTATGCGAGTCTTTTATCAGAGAAATATAAAGGAAGTTCATTAGGTCTATTAAGAGCTTTTGGGATTGGATTGAGATCTAACTTAAAAGCCATTAAAACTGGGCAATTTTCGTCGTTAATTTATCAATTGAGACTTAAATAATCGTTTTTAGACGTTTTAAGCGCGTTTCATTTTAAATACATCGAAATACTAAAGAATTTCTTTTTATTTGCTTAAATTTAAAATAAAGAGGTCATTTTAAACAAGTAATTATGAAAAAAATAGGAATTTTAACGTTATTCATTGCATTAATGTTTAGCAGCTGTTCTACTACTAAGGTAGAAAGAGAAACTCAAATGTCATTCAGAGGAGATTGGACATTAGATCAAATCGTAAGCGATCAAGGAGAAAGTGTGGTTATCACAAGTCTATTCAACCACAGCTCTGTAGAGTGCTTTGAAGGGAGTTCATGGAACTTTGTAGCCAACAACAACAAAGGATCTTATGTACTAGACGGTGTTGGCTGCCCAACAAATGAAAATGAATTTAAATGGTTCATGGAAGAGGATGGCGCAGATACCTATTTTATGTTTAAACGAGTTGACGAAAACGTAAAGGCTAAAGATGTAGTTTCTGGATATAAAATGAAGGTGGTATCGGTTGATGATTCACAAGCTCATTTGATGCATGAAGTGCCTTTTGAAGGCGGGAAAATGTCTATTCACTATTACTTCAGAAAACAATAAAAAAATAAAATAATATGAGAAATTTAAATTTTAAAATTCTATCTTTATTTATCGTAATTGGCTTAATGTTAGGTAGTTGCGACACAGTAAAGAATACGAATAAATCACAAAGAGGAGCAGCTATAGGAGCTGTAGCAGGTGCTGGTTTAGGTGCTTTAATCGGTAAAAACAATAGAGCTTTAGGAGCAATTGTTGGTGGTGCCGTAGGTGGTACTGCAGGAGCAATTATCGGTAAGAAAATGGATGATCAAGCCAAGAAAATTGAGGAGGTTATGCCAGGTGCAGAAGTTGTAAGGAGCGAAGAAGGTATTCAGGTAATTTTAGATGAGAACTCTGAAGTTAGATTTGAGTATAATAAATCAAGCTTAACTGCAAGTGCAAAGGAAAACCTAGACAGAGTGATTGAAATCTTTAATGAGTATCCATTAACTGACATATTAATTGTTGGTCATACAGATAACGTTGGATCACAAGAGTTCAACCAACCACTTTCGCTTAAAAGGGCTAAATCTGTATCTGATTATTTAACAGCTAGAGGTATTTCTAGTGATAGAATTGTATATGAAGGAGCTGGTAAATTAGAGCCAAGATACTCTAACGAAACTGCTGAAGGTAGAGCTGGAAACAGACGTGTAGAGTTTGCGATAACCGCAAATGAGCAAATGATTGAGCAAGCAGAGCAAGAAGCTCAGCAATCAAATTAATGCTTTATAAAACAGGATAAAATACAAAGGAGCTGAATTTTCAGCTCCTTTTTTTATGGAATTAATTTATAAAAATCTCCTTTTACCCATTCACAGCTTCTACATGTTCTACCACGTTTGGTAACATGTCTTTTAAGATGGTTTCAATACCGTTCTTAAGCGTAATTGTAGAAGATGGACATCCACTACAAGCCCCTTGCAATAACATGGTAGCCGTCTTAGTTTGCTCATTAAATTCAACCAAAGCAATATTACCACCGTCTTTGGCAACCGCTGGTTGAATATATTCCTTTAAGATACGTTGAATTTCTTTTTCTGTATCATTATAAAACCTCTGTTCGTGCTTCTCCTCTACCCTAGTTTCAACCGGTACATAATCTGCATCAACAATACTTTCGCCTGATTGTAGATATTCTAAGATGAATTGCCTTACTTCTAAAGCTAGAAGTTGCCAATCCGTTTCTTGCGATCTAGTAATTGAAACATAATTCTCTGACAAGAAAACTTCGTCGATAAAATCAAAACGATTAAATAAACTTAGTGCCAAAGGAACCTTTACAGCTTCTTCTTTACTTTTCGCCTCAACCATTGCTTTAGATATCGTTTGATTAGAAACGAACTTCATCACGCGAGGATTAGGAGTCATCTCAGCATATAAGGTATAAGGCTCTTTTTTAATCTCCTTAAGTACAATAGTATCTTTTTCTAGATGCTCATTCACGATTTCTTTAAGCGACTGGGCAACATGTTCCCATTCCACCATATCAGATTTCTGAATTGCTACAAAATTAGCCGTAATAAAAACTTTCTCTACAAACGGAAATTGAAACAATTGCTGAGCTAATTTAGAATTTACTAAATCGCTAGACTTGGTTAATTCAAAACTTCCAGGGGTAATAATCTCGTCGCAAACAAATTTTAAAATATGTTTTTGTGACGTTTGCTCTATATAAACTCGCATATTTTTATTTAGATTACAAATTTACTCTAAATTGCCATACTTTTATAATTAGAAACAGAATTAACATGGCTTTGATCAAAGAACTACTTAGTAAAAAACCTATTATAGGAAAAGATACGTTTATTGCCGAAACTGCAGTTATAATTGGAAATGTAGAAATGGGCGAAGAATGCAGCATTTGGTATAATGCGGTGCTCAGAGGTGATGTCAATGGGATTAGACTGGGAAATCGAGTGAATATTCAAGATAATGCTATGGTACATTGTACTTATGAGAAATATCCCATCACGCTAGGTAATAATGTATCTGTAGGACATAATGCAATTGTACATGGTTGCACGATTCATGATAATGTTTTGATTGGAATGGGGGCTATCGTTATGGATAATTGCGTTGTTGAATCTTATGCTCTTGTAGCTGCCGGTGCAGTTGTAACGCAAGGAACGCACATAAAAGAAGGAGAATTGTGGGCAGGTGTACCAGCGAAGAAAGTGAAAGATGTTCCACAACATTTACGTGAAGGAGAAATAGAAAGAATTGCCAAAAATTATGTAAAATATAGTAGTTGGTATAAAGACGAAAATCAAGCGGATGAAAGTATATAAATTTGGTGGAGCTTCTGTGAAAGATGCCGCTGGCGTAAGGAATGTTTTAAAGGTATTGCAACAAACTGGTGAAAAACAAACCTTGGTGGTGGTTTCTGCTATGGGCAAGAGTACAAACGCGTTTGAAGAGGTTTTAAACCTATATTTTAAGGATAAACAACACACTCAAAAGCTCGAAGAGATTAAAGCTTTTCATACTGAAATTGCTCAAGATTTATTAGACCAAAATAATCCTGTCTTCGCTACCATAGATGAATATTTTTTTCAAATTGAAGATTTTCTATTAAAAAATAAATCTCCCAATTATGATTATGTTTACGATCAAATCATAAGTTATGGAGAATTACTTTCTTCTCAGATTTTAAGTGCTTATTTAAACCAAGAAAATCTGACCAACGATTGGATTGACGTAAGAGATTATATTAAAACCGATAGTTCTTACCGTGAGGCAAAAGTAGATTGGGAAACCACTTGTGATAATCTGCAAAAATTAAAAAGAGATCAACTTTATATAACCCAAGGTTTTATTGGTTCTAATGAAAATTATTTCACAACTACCTTAGGAAGAGAAGGTTCTGATTATTCAGGAGCTATCATAGCCTATTGTCTAAATGCTTTTAGTTTAACGATTTGGAAGGATGTTCCTGGAGTTTTAAATGCTGATCCACGATATTTTGAGAACGCTTCGCAATTAATGCATATTTCCTATGAGGAGGCTATTGAGTTGGCTTATTATGGCGCTTCGGTAATTCATCCAAAAACGCTTCAACCTTTGCAGCGAAAACAAATTCCTTTGTTTGTAAAATCATTTGAGCATCCAGAATTGCAGGGGACAGAAATTAAAAATGGTCAAGCTTTAGACCCTTATATTCCATGTTTTATTGTTAAGAAAAATCAAACGGCAATTACCATAAGTACACATGATTTTGCTTTTATAGACGAATCTGTCCTGCGTGATGTTTTCGATATTTTGACAGAAAATCAATTAAAAGTAAACTTAATTCAGATTTCAGCGATTAGCTTATCTTTATGCTTAGAAGATAAATTTAATACCTTAAAAAAAGCGATTGAGGTAATTAAGAAAAGATTTAAAGTAACTTTGTATCAAGATTGTTCTTTGTATACTATACGTCATGCCGACCAAAATAGTTTAAGTTTTATTCCCAATACGGATAGAACTATCATTAAACAAGCTGGCGTAAATACATTACAACTAGTGATAAAACAGGATGAATGAGTTTAATTAGTCCCAATGAAATTTTTGAGAATACGGGCTTAAAGAAGTTTAGCTTTTTAGGTAAAGCCATGAGCTATGGTTTGCATAATCTATTAGGGTTAAATGACTTAAATGCTCTGTATGCACGTAATCAATCTTATGAATCACCAGAATTTGAAGCTAAAATATTAGAAGATTTAGGCATTCAATATGATGTAAATGAGGATGATTTAAATCGTATTCCCAAAACTGGACCTTTCATTATAGTGGCCAATCATCCACTTGGAGGTTTAGATGGAATTATCATGCTGAAGATTATTTCAGAACTTCGACCTGACTTTAAAATCATCGCCAATTTTATGTTACATAGAATTGATCCCTTAAAGCCACGTATTTTTCCTGTTAATCCATTCGAAACCCGAAAAGAAATTAAAAATAGTCTATTAGGAATGAAAAATGCCTATAAACATGTCAAGAATGGACATCCATTAGGTGTATTTCCTGCTGGAGAAGTTTCTCAAAGAGATCAAGAAAATTATATCACCGACAGAGAATGGCAAGAGCCTATTCTTAAGATGATTCAAAAAGCTGAAGTTCCGATAGTTCCTATATATTTTAAAGCTAGAAATAGCGAATGGTTTTATAGAATTGGTAAATTACACCCTGATTTACAAACTTCTATGTTAGTTAGAGAACTATTGAGAACAAGGTTAAAACCTATTAAACTACGTATTGGAAAGCCTATTTCTGTAAAGGATTTAAAGGAGTTTGAAAACACAAAAGAATTAGCAGAGTTCCTTAGAAGAAAGACTTATGTTTTAGATGCAACATATGATTCTCCTAAATCTATACCGCTAACCCTTGTTAAGAGTATTCCTAATCGAATGAAACGCGCTAGGAAAATCATCTCAGAAACACCTCTTCATCTTATCGAAAAGGACATTGAGAATATGCGCGAAACCGATCATCATTTGTTTACAAACAATGATTATGAGGTTTATTTTGCGCCTTATAAAAAGATTCCAAATGTGATGCGCGAAATCGGAAGGTTACGCGAGATTACCTTTAGAGCGGTGGGAGAAGGAACAGGTAAATCTACCGACACCGATAAATATGATCAATATTATCGTCATCTATTGCTTTGGGATCACAAGAATAAAAAGCTTGCAGGTGCGTATAGAATGGGCCTGGGAAAGGAGATTTATCAAAAATATGGCATTAAAGGATTCTATGTCAATGAATTATTCACTTTTGAAAAAGAAATCCAACCTTTTTTCTCACGCTGTATAGAAATGGGAAGAGCTTTTGTGACCAAAGAATATCAACAAAAGCCTTGGCCACTTTTCTTGTTATGGCGAGGGATTATTCATGTTTCCTTGAGAAATCCAGAGCATAAATACATTGTAGGCGGTGTTAGTATCAGCAACCAATTTAGTAACTTTAGTAAGGTTTTGATGATTGAGTTTATGCGATCTCACTATTATGATCCGTATGTGGCGCAATTTATCCGTGCGAAAAAGGAATTTAAACCTAAAATTAAGGATTTAGACAAAGAGTTTATTTTTGATGAAGCTAAAGCAGACTTAAACAAGTTCGATAAGCTGATTGAGGAATTAGAACCTAATGCTTTACGATTGCCAGTTTTAATTAAAAAGTATATTAAACAGAATGCAAAATTAATTGGATTCAATGTTGATCCTAAATTCAATGATGCTATCGATGGATTGATGTACATTAGAATTAGTGATATTCCAGAAGGTACAATTAAACCTGTGATGGATGAATTGGAGCAAGAAATTAAAACAAAACTTAAGTCTTAAAAATCCTTCAAAGCCTTATAAACTTTTTGTACAGGAAGTCCCATTACATTAAAATATGAGCCTTCTATTTTGGTGATTCCTATATAGCCAATCCACTCTTGTATCCCATAACTACCGGCTTTATCATATGGCTGGTAGGTATCAACATAATATTCGATTTCTTGCTGATCGAGCTCACCAAAAGTGACTCGGGTTATATCACTTAATACTAATTCTTTGTGAGTTGAAAAAATTCCGACGGATGTAATAACTTCATGGGTATTTCCAGATAAAGTTTGAAGCATTTCTATAGCTTCTTCGCGACTCTTTGGTTTCTCAAAAGCCTTATTTTCATACCATACAATGGTGTCAGAAGTAATCAAAATCTGATTTTTGTGCCAGTTTTGGTAAGCTTGTTTCTTTTTATGGCAAAGAAACTCGGTTATTTCATGCTTTTTAAGCTCTTCTGAATAACTTTCATCGACCTCTAGGCTAATTACTATAAAATCCAAGTCAAGACGCTCTAAGAGCTCTTTTCGCCTTGGAGATTTAGAGGCTAAAATAATTTGATTGTTCTTAAACTTATTTTTTAACATAGAAATTAGCTGACTTAAAAATTACTATTGGCATACAGTTTGAATAATTTAAAACGAATGCAAACACTAAATTGTATTCGTCCTCATGTGTTAGAATTTACAACCCCATCGCGCGTCGATGGGGTTGTTTACTTTTAAATATTATTATTATTGAATTAATAAGTTTGATTAAAAATCACACTTACTTTCTCCACATTTCCGCCCATTGGAGGGTTGATTTTAGAGATTTTAACCTCAGCAAACTTAACTTGTGCTATCTCCTCTCCTATTCTATTTAAAATTTTAACAGCTACGGTTTCTAAGAGTTTCGCACGAATATTCATTTCCGTGTGTACGATTTGATTCAAGTGTACATAGTCTACAGTATCATCTAAATCGTCTGTATCAGCTGATTTCATTAGATCTGCATGAATTTCTAAACTCACACTATACTCAGAACCAATCTTTCCTTCCTCGTCCATACAACCATGATTGGTGTAAATTTGGATGTTCTCAATTATAATCTTTTGCATTTTTTTTGATTTTTGTTTTGTTGATATAAAATAAGTGTTATATTTGCATTCCAATTTTAGAGCGGTACCTTAGCTCAGTTGGTAGAGCAAAGGACTGAAAATCCTTGTGTCCCTGGTTCGATTCCTGGAGGTACCACATAGAAAGCCCATACATTGTATGGGCTTTTCTATTTGCTTTAAACTTTTTCTACTTACACACATTTATATTTTTAGCACATAAAAAACACCGAATCTCTTGTTTAAAAAGAAATTCGGTGCTTTAATTTTAATTTTTTTCTAAATTTTCCTTTAGTGTTTGATATCTAAGGAAAATCGCGCTCAATAGCAATCCACAGACCGATGCGGCGATGGTCATCCATTGATAGTTGTTAATTTCAGACCAGAGTGGATGTTCAAAATCTAAGTTATAAACACTAATCACTATAGCGGCTACAAATACTAATATTAATATATAAAATAAGGTTTTCATAATTCAAAGATAATTATTTGATTGAAACTATATTCTACAAAATGTTAATTAAAAGATTTAAGTTGGCTGAGAATAACTTAATAGCGATGGCTAACAAGATGATACCAAATACTTTTTTAAGTACGTTTAAAACGCCCGGAGATAGTATTTTCTCTAATTTGTCAGCAAACTTCAATACCAAGTAAACCACTATCATATTTAAAATGATGGCTACGATAATATTTTCTACTCTGAACTCCGCACGAATAGAAAGTACAGTCGTTAAAGAACCTGCTCCTGCCACTAATGGAAAGGCAATCGGAACAATTGATACCGTTTTTGGTTCTTCTATTTTATGAATCTCAATACCTAAAATCATTTCAATGGCTAAGAAAAATAAAACCAAAGCACCTGCTACAGCGAACGAATAAACATCTATTCCTAATAAGCTAAGCATGCGCTCTCCAACGAATAAAAAGGCGATCAACAAAACCCCAGCAACCAAGGAGGCCTTTTCTGATTGTATGGTTCCGGCTCTGTGGCGCAAACTTACAATCAAAGGTATGCTACCTACAATATCAATAACCGCAAATAAAACTAAAAAAGCAGATAAAATTTGCTCGAAATCGAAATTGGGTGACCAACTACCAGCGGCGGGAGATACTAACGGAAGTAGATTAAATAGATTCATGAAATTTATTTTTTTCTCAATTAAGGCGCGCAAAATTAAGAATAATTAAATCTTAAACCACACTAACTTTATTATTTTAATGATTCCTTTACCAAATCCTCTATCACAACGTATTTTACTTCTAAATCAAGACCATTTGTTGCCATTCCATAGGACATAGATTGAATATCATTATAAAATTTCTCCCAGCGAGATGCATAGTCGTTCGAAACTTGACTTGAAAGTATATTCTTAGCCTCGATTACATCATACAATTTTGGTTCACCAGCCTTTATAACTACAATATCATTTAAAATTTCATTGGCTTTTCTCAAGAATGATTCCTTATCATGACTTTGTTGAGCCAATTTTAAATCTTTTAAATCAGTTTTAAGCTTAGATTTTAGATTTATTGAATTAATTGCTGCATCCTTTATTAGGTCTTCTTTGTCATCTTTAGGCTTTCTAAACGCGAAAAACCATACTAAGCCTGCAATCAATGGGAGAGCTAGACCAGCATACCACCAACTATTAGAACCAGAAGATTCTTGCTTATCGACACTTAAATCATTTTTAGGCTTCTTAAAAATTTTACTAATTTCTGCAGGAATTTCTGGCAAAATACTTTTCTCTGAATTAGTCGAGTCTTGTTGGATAGAGTCCGCCTTAGCTATTTCGATATTGGATAGAGCTTCTTGTTTAGTTTCACCGATTACCTGTAGCTCTTGGGCATCCGAAGTAATGGTGATATATTTTTCTGTTTTGGGATTGAAGTAACAAAACTTGATTTCAGGAATATTAAAAACGCCTCCATATTGGGGTACTATAACATAACGATCTACAATCTTTCCCTTTTCACCGGATGAGGTTGTCTGAAAAGAATTTCTCGTTTTAGATGGATATACCTCTAAATCTTTAGGTGCATCAATTTTGGGTAAAATAATACTAGAAAAATTACCTTCACCAATTAATTCAATTTCGTAATTTACTGATTCTTTGGTATTCACATCATTTTTATCTAAATGCGAAATTAATCTAAAATCACCCACAGCTCCTTTAAAAATAGATGGTGCATTGGCTGGAAAATCTACCACATTTATGGATCTATGATTGCTCCTTACTTGTACCACTCGCTCATCGAACATATCAATTGGGATAGCAACTCGAAGTGCAAAAGCGGGAATCACCAACTCTCCCGTACTTTTAGGTGTTAATTGATATTCGGCTATACTCTCGGAGATATAAACTTGATTATTAATCATTTCCTGCTCAAAATCTCGATCCTTGTTTTTAGAGACTTCCCTTACTTGAAAATCAGACATGCCTGGAACCTCCAAATCAGATCTACGTCTTAATGCATCAAAAGATTTAGCATATAATTTAATTTCTGCATTAATATGTTCATTTGGATAAACCTTGTTTTTGTCTAGAATTACCTCCATAAAAACAAGTTGACTATCCTGAACTTTTGTTTTGGGAGCAGCTTCGGAAATATTAAAAGTAACTGAATTAGATTGATACTTTTTACCGTCTACCACAACATAACCACCGCCAACTGTATACTTTCCTTTCTTTTGCGGAACTAGAATTACCGTTTCCATAAATTGCTTGGTCATTCTACCATTGGTATAACTAAAGTTTTGACCAACATTACGTCCAATCATTTGAAAACCAGAAAAGCTTGGAAATGTTACTTGTTCGAAATCTAAATCCTGACTGGTTGTAATAATAAAACTCAGCTGAATTCTTTCTCCTACACGAGCAGAGGTTTTATCTGGAACGGCCTTAAAGGAAATCTGAGCCGAGACAAAAGTCCCCGCCAACAAAATCAATAAAAATATATTTTTATTTAATTGCATGTATTACCAATCCTTTTGTTTGCGACCCAATTTAGACTTTGAATTACCCATCATCAAACGCCTTTGGGTGTCTTGTTCTTGATCTTCTAGCGCTTTCAAAATATTATCATAACGCTCTTTTTGTAGGCGTTCACCTTGATCTTTTACATTTTCAGAAGGTTCCTCTCCATCAGCATTCATAGGATCTTCTTGACTACTTCCTGTGCCATCTTCTCCCCTATTTCTCCCATCATCTTGTGGAGAATCTTGTTGGCTATTATTTTCTTCTGGGTTTTGTTTAGCATTGTCATCTTCCTCCCTTCCCTCATTGTTTTTGCCTCGCTCCTTGTCGCGTTCTTTTTGCTCCTCTATCTTTTTCTTAAGCTCTAAAAGCTTTTTGTTGTTAGGATGCGCTTCTAATCCTTGATTCACCTTATCTAGAGCATCTTCGGTTTTATCCTTCAGATAGTAATTTGCTGAAGGTACAAAAAAATCATCTACATTCTGTCCATAGACAGCCATAGAAGAAAAAATCATCAACAAAATAATTAAGGTTCTCATTTTAGTTTAATCGTATCTAGCACAACAATTTCGGTTAATTTGTCAATATAAGATTGATAATGCATTACCGTTGAATCCTTTTGCATAGCTTCTAGCATCAGATTTCTAGCTGCTTCGAATTTACCTTGTTCAGCCTCGAAATCTGCCTTAGATTTCATTTGCTTTGCGTATTCAGAAGGTTTGGGCAAATCCGGTGGATTTTGTTGTTTATCTTGATTATTTAGCAATTTCTTTGCCAATACCAAGTTATACCTGGTTTCGTTGTCCTTAGGATTATTTCTTAAAGCATTCTTATAAGCCTCGATAGCTTTTTTGTATTCATGCTGTTGTAATAAGCTATTTCCCAAGTTATGAAAAGCATTAGCTTTTTCCAGTTTATTTGGACTTGCCTTAGTTGCCTTGTCAAAGTGTGTGACAGCGTTCTTATAATTCTTTAATTCAAAATAGGCATTTCCTAAGTTAAAATTTGCCTTATAAGATGCAGGAGAAGTAGCTATAACCTTGCTATACTCTATTCTCGCCTTGTCAAACTCCTTTTGCAAGTAAAACTTATTGCCCTCAGCAATCCACTCCTTTTCTTCTAATGTTTGAGCATAAGTAAAGGAGCTAGCTCCACAAAATAAGCTAAGACAAAGCACTATCAAAATTTGACCTAAGCAGAGTTTCATATTCCCCACAAAAATAAGGCTTTAAGTGTTAAGAATTCTTTTATCTGGTGTTAAAGTATAGATAAAGAAAAATAAAATTGAAATTCCCAAAAACCACTGATATTGGTGCTTTTTATTAAATGTAAGTATCTCTTGTTGAGACTTTTTTTCTAAACTATTAATACCGTTTTGTAACTTTTTAATCGTGGATTCAAGACTTTCTACCTTTATGTAGCTTCCACCAGAAAGTTCGGCGATATTCCTCAAATTCTCGCCATGAAATGAAGTTAATACCGTAGATCCATTATCATCTTCTTTATATCCTGCGTCAAAGCCGTCTGTCGTTCGCATAGGAATAGGAACTGGAACCGATTCTCCGATCCCTAAAGCAAAAATTTCTGTTCTATTTTTCTTAGCATTTGCAATCTGATCTTTTATTCCCTCTTCGTGGTCTTCTCCATCCGAAATCAGAATTAGGGCCTTGCTTGTATCTTGTCCTGTCCCTAGAACCTCTAAACTCGTTCTAATTGCAGCCGAAATATTTGTTCCTTGATTCCATAAGAGATTAGTGTCTAAACCTGCCACAAAGGAATTAATGGCCATATAATCGGATGTTAAAGGTGAAACTGCATAAGCTTCTCCTGCAAAAATGACTAATCCTACTCTATCTCCTCCTAATGTTTCAACATAATCAATAATGAACTTTTTGGCTTTTTCTAATCTGCTTGGTGCAATATCTTCTGCATTCATGGAATTCGATAAATCCAAGGCAAAAACTATATCAATTCCTTCTCGTTTAAGAGTTTGTTCTTCCTCTCCCCAAAGTGGTCCCATTAAAGCAATTACCAAAAATACCAATGAAAGAAGTAAGAAAATATTTTTAAAATTTAACCAAGAAATGCTTTTTTGGCTAAATACAGCTTCTTGTAAATTTGTATCAGCATACATTGCTCTTACCTCAGCACGCCATTTGTGTAGACGATACAGCAAAAACATGACGATAAAAACCGCCAGCATAAAAATGATATAATTTGGTTTATCCCAATGACTGCTTATCATGCTATCTGTCTAAATATCAAGGTTCTTAAAATGGTATCTAATAATATAAAGAATAAGGCGTAGAAAAGAAATGTTCTATAATATTCAGTGTAATTATAGTATTTAATTTCGTTGACTTCACTCTTTTCTAACTCATTGATTTCAGCATAAATCTCATCTAATTTTTGGTTATCCGTAGCACGGAAATATAGACCATTCGCTGTATTAGCAATATATTGTAACAAAGGCTCGTCTAATTGAAAAGCTCGTTGTGGATAATGTTCATAACCTCTAGGCAAAGGAATAAATCCATTGGTTCCAATTCCGATGGTATACACTTTAATATTTCTATCTGCTGCAATTTGAGCAGCATCTTCTGGACTAATATAGACTTTGTTGTTGCTATAATCTACTGGGCTTTCTCCCCCGTCTGACATGAGTATAATTACTTTACTCTTGGCTTTACTATGCTCTAAATGATTTACAGCTGTTGCTAATCCAATACCAATGGCAGTTCCGGGTTCTAATTCGTCTAAATTTAGATTTCTAATTTCGTCGATCATTATCGCTCTATCAGAAGTCAATGGCACTTTAGAAACTGCTTCTCCTGAATAAACCACCATTCCAATTCTATCTGCTGGTCTTTTACTTACAAATTCCTCTGCAACTTCTTGTAAAGCATCCAATCTAGTCGGTTTTAAGTCTCTAGCCAACATACTTAATGAAATATCGACTACCATCATAATATCGATTCCTTCATCTGAACGAACTTTGGTACTTACATCTACTTTTCTAGGTCTAGCCATAGCAATAATCAAGAATACCAATGCGGTAATTCGTAACATATAGAGCAAAGTAGGAATATAGCTATACCAAGTTTCTGTTTTACCAAATGCTTTTATAGAAGGCATTTTCATGGGTTCAGATACCTGATTCCTGAATGCCAATCGCCCTAAAATTAAAAGCGGTATGAGCAACAGAAGTAATAAAAACCACGGATTCGAAAACTCAAAATTTCCCATTATCGATTATCTAATTTTCTGAGTTTTTCTTGTTCTACTTCATCCTGCATATGTTGCGGAATGTCTTCTTCTAAAATCGGTCTAGTTTTCTGAATAATTTCCTCAATCCAATTTCTATAATATTTATGTTTTTCTTCAGCTGGAATCGTTCTTCCAAATTTAGCTAAGTCTGAATCCTCTAAAAAAGCTGATAATTGTTCTGCTTCGCTTTCGGTAAGTAATTCCTTATTTTTCATGTAAGGAGGCAAATCACCACTTAATAAAGCCATCGCTGGGAAATCAAATCTTCTGCTAAAATATCTTCTTACAATAAAACTTAAATCTGTATAAAACTGATTATAATTCTGCTTACTTAAATAGTTTTCTTTATCTAGTTTCTTAAGATTCTCCAAGGCTTCTTCATAAGGTGGAAGAAGTGGTTTACTCACATATTTATTCTTCTTGGCTGCTTTTAAATACAACCAAATCAACACTATAATTATTATTGCCAATAAAATTCCCACAACCCAATAGGCTAAATATTTTTTATTCTTTTCCCACCAAGTTATTTCTTGAGGAATGATAGGTTTAATGGGATACATTTTATCTAAATCTGCATCCACTTCTAGATCTTTTACTTCTAATCGTTTAGAACTCGTTAGAATTGTATCTCCATCTATTACAACCGGTAATGAATTCACTAAGAAATCACCTATATCAAAACTGGTTAAAGTGATGGTCTGTACATAATTAGCATTATTACCAACTTTCATGGAGTCTATCTTCACGTTAGATACTTCTATAAAAGAATTAAGTGAATCCCCAATCTGTGGTAATATAACTTTTTGGCGAGCATCGTAGGTAACTGTAATTTTAAGCGATGCCGTATCACCAATTAAAATTATATCTGGATTTAATTCTGTTTGTACCTGTGAATGAAGAGAGTAGGGTAGGAGTGAGAGAATAAAAATAAATAATACTTGTACTGTACTCAAGCTTTTTAAGTATAAAATATTATAAAAATCCTTTGAAAATATTTCACTTCCCATCATGCAGCATGATTACTTTTAAAATAAGCTAAAAGAGCTTTAATATAGTCTTGATCTGTTCTAATCTCTATAGTACCTGCACCTGATTTAGAGAAAATATTTAGAAATTGATCTCTTACTCTTCGGTAGAATTGTTCATAATTTCTGCGAACGCTTGCCGAAGATGTGTTAATCATGCGCATTTCACCAGTTTCATTATCAATGATATTCGCTAAGCCTATATTAGGAAGAAATTCTTCTTTTTCGTCATACACTCTAATTCCAGTTAATTCATGTTTACGTGCGGCAATTCTCAGAGACTTCTCATAATTAATATCCGTAAAATCAGATAAAATAAAACAAATACTTTTTCTTTTTTGGGTACTTAATAAAAAGTCTAGTGCTGCATTTAAATCGGTTTTAGCATTTTTAGGTTCGTATTCCACTAATTCTCTAATAATTCTTAAAGCTTGAAATTTACCTTTACTTGGCGGAAGATACAATTCCACTTGGTCTGAATAGAGTAGGAGGCCTACTTTGTCGTTATTGGCCATAGCAGAAAATGCTAAGGTAGCACAGATTTCGGCTACGGTTTGTTTCTTTAATTGTTTGCGCGTACCAAAGTTTTGTGAAGCACTAACATCCACCAAAAGCATCAAAGTTAGTTCTCTTTCCTCTTCGAAAACTTTTACATAAGGTTCGGAGAAATGAGCTGTTTTATTCCAATCAATATTTCTAACATCATCGCCATATTGATAAGGCCTAACCTCAGAAAAAACCATACCTCTACCCTTGAATGAACTCTGGTATTCACCCATAAAAAGATTGTTGGTCAAGCGCTTGGTCTTGATTTCAATCTGTCTCACTTTTTTAAGTAAATCTTTCATATGGTGTAGGGTATATGGTTTAGAGTGTAGGGTATTTAGTATATGGTTTATGGTTTATGGTTTATGGTTTATGGTATTTTAAAAAGTGTTTTTTCTTAATTTACTTATCATTTTAGCAATTTTTAGGGATTCTGACTTTATGAAGTTTAATTGCTCTTCATCAATATAGTTTAATTCATTCGAAATAATTGAGTGATTTACTAATTCCATTAGGCTACTGTATGCCATGGTATAAAAATGTTGCTTATCCTTAACTGTCATTCGAGAAGAACCTTCTGCAATATTAGATGGTACTGATAGGGAAGCCCTTCTCATCTGATCTATTAGGACATATTTTTCATTATTAGGAAAATCTTTTGTGTAATTAAAAATAACCTTACAAAGTTCTTTACTTAATTTCCAAACCTCTAATTTCTCAAAATTAAACATACGTTATTATTTTAAAATGTGGGGTTGAGGGTGTAGGGATTGATACAAAATCAGTAATTCATAAATGCTAATAAATTCTCTGATAATATATTTAATCTTCACCTTATTAGTATTTAAACTTTTATATATGTATAAATATCCAACTTTTAAACAATTTTAACTATAAACTAGTCCTAAACTTTACACGCTAAACCAACCAAACT
>CAZKJO010000022.1:27326-34688 GCA_964553105.1 uncultured Weeksellaceae bacterium
ATTCCGATTCTGTGGCGCATTACGTCGTGTACAATGGCTCTAATGTCTTCAGGTATCACAAAGGCCCTTTTTCTTAAGAAAGCATGCACACGGGCCGCTTTTGCTAAATTAATGCTACCACGTGGAGAAGTTCCAAACCTCAAATAGGATTGTAGATCGGGTAATTGAAAATCCTGAGGATATCTTGTTGCAGCAGAAATATCGAGAATATATTGTTCAATTTTTTCGTCCATATAGACTTTTTTCACAACTTCTCTCGCTTTTAAAATTTCCTGAATATGCATTACGGGTTCAATCTTAGGAAAAGTTTGATTGATATTATGACGCATAATTTGTCTCTCAGATTCATAATCTGGGTAAGTAATCACAGTTTTCAACATAAACCTATCGACTTGTGCCTCTGGTAGTGGATAAGTTCCTTCTTGTTCTACAGGATTCTGCGTAGCCATGACCAAAAATGGTTCTTCTAAGAAAAAGGTTTCGTCACCAATCGTAACTTGCTTTTCTTGCATGGCTTCTAACAGAGCCGACTGCACCTTAGCTGGCGAACGGTTGATCTCATCTGCTAACACAAAATTGGCGAAAATAGGACCCTTTTTAATCGTAAAATCATTTTCCTTTACGTTATAAATCATGGTTCCTACCACATCAGCGGGTAACAAATCAGGCGTAAACTGAATACGCGAAAAATGACCATGTACTGCTTCTGCCAAAGTTTTAATGGCTAAAGTTTTGGCAAGTCCTGGTACACCTTCCAACAGAATATGACCATTACTTAACAAACCAATCAAAAGGCTTTCTACCATCTTATCCTGACCAAAGATGACTTTTTTCATCTCATCGGACAAGCGATGCATGATTTGACTTTCGTGGTTAATGGTTTCATTGAGTTCCTGCAAGTTGATTGCGGATAATGACATAGGCTTAAATTAAGAATTCAAATTTCGTGAATAATTCTTCTAATTTAACAAATTATGTTCCATTAATGCTGTTAAAGGGTGTTAAGGAGTTTAATAAAAGGTTTATAATACTCCCCCAAATTTAGGCCATTGGATAAATAATAAAAATGTTTTTCATAAAACTTCAGCTTTTAAGCCATTCTGCAAATTAGTAGACATAGAATCAAATCAGTAGGATGCTTAGCGCTGAATATCTTTGATTACAATATATTAAACAACTTTTTAAATATGCTCAACCACATCTAAAATTTGTATATCATTTAGAAACTCATCTTTATACCTGCATAATAATTTCTTGAAGGTGCTGGATTAAAAAATCTATTGCCAAATGCATTGATATCATTCCCCAAACTATATTGTTGATTAAGTAAATTATCAACTCCCACAAAAATTTTAAATTGAGAAGTTTCTTTCCAAGACCAGTTCCAAAATCCTTTGAGTTGAACCAAATGAAATTTATCTGCAAACACTGTGTTCGCATCGTTCAAAGGCATGCTGGAAGTGAAATTATGTGAAAAATTTAATCCCAAATTACCTGTAAATTGTAATGATACTGAATTGGTCCAAACCCAATCTGGAACTGCCGTTAATTTATTCTCTGAATAATTAATTTCATTAACTTTATAATTTCCAAATCGATAATGATTGTAGGAAACCGCTGAATTCAAATGCAAAAATTGTAAAAATTTTATCTTTCTATAAGGAATAATATAGGTCCAGACCTTCATTTCCATTCCGTCCTGATTGATTTCTCCTGCATTAACATAAAATTCTGCACCATTATCACGGAGTTTCCTGACAATTCCATTTTTCATTTTATAATGATATAAACTTAAATCTGCTCCAAATCTTTTATTGATAGATTCCCATCTGGATCCCATTTCATAATTCACACCATTTTCAGCCGCCAAATCTGTATTGATGATGTTATCAGACGAACGAACTTCTGCAATTGTAGGCGGTGAATATCCTTTAGAAACTGATGCGCGAATTGACCAATTATCTAAAATAAGATAGGAAGTCGCAATTTTAGGCATCCATATATTACCAAATTCAATTTCTCCTTCTGAATTTTCAATTTCTGGATATCGGGAATTATATTTAATTTTTGCATGATTTAATCCCATCGAAGTTTCAATAGTCCATCGTTGATGCAAGTTCAGCATGGCACGATAAAAGAAACTGTTTTGAACATTGTCCAAATCATCCTTTGCTTGCATTACACCTGGAAGGCCAGCATGGTTATCATAATTATCAATATTATTCCATCCTTTCTGCCCTTCAAAACCCAATTGCATTTGCCACTTTAGGTTCTCATTCCATTGGTTTTTGTAGGAAAAATAGGTGCGAACGCCTAAGTTTTTTTCTGTTCGATATTCATAATTGGTAATGAACGGATTCTCGAAATCCGTGTACATACCAAACAGACTTACACTATGGAGTAATTTTTCTGTTAACTGGGCCTGATGCGCGATACCACCAAAAAATGTTTTATTATGAATTCCTGCTTTTTGTTCACTCGCAGAGGGGTTAGGACCTGTAGCTGGACGCGCCATTCGTGGATTTTCTTGCATTTGTGTAAAAGTTAACCCACCAGGGGTCTGATATTTTAAATCTGAATATAAAGCTAAAAATCTCAGTTCATTCTTTGTCGAATATTTCCAATTATGCGCTGTCTGAAAGGTTTTTTTATTCAAAGCTGAATTTTCTCTGTAACCGTCTGAGCGTGTTAATGATTGATCTACTGAAAATGAGTATTTCTCACTTAATTTTCTTTGCACAGAAAGTTGTTCTTGTAATAAACCAAAGGAGCCACCAGATAACAAAAGAGAAGCTTGGTTTTTATTTTCATTAAAACCTTTGGGTTGAAGTCTTAAAACACCACCTGAATTTGCACCATATAATGAACCATCTGGACCTTTTAAAATGTGAATCGATGCAATTGATGCTGGATCTAATAGATTTAAATAAGTATTTCCACCTGCGTCGGTAATTGGGAACTCATCTATATATATTTTTATATTCCTCACGCCAAAGGGTGAACGAATCAAACTTCCACGCATGGCCAATCGATAACTACCTGGAGAGCGTTCCTCCATTCGAATTCCTGGAACGGCGTTCAAAGCAGGCAAAAACGTGGTACTTTGCTGGTTAACTATTTGTTGTTCTGAAATTAATTCTGCAGAAGTAGTTAATCCTAACAGAGGTTGTTTGTTGAAGTTGGCAATAATCTCAATGGGTTCGAGCTGAATGCTTGATTGGGTTAAACTATCTTGTGTTTGACTTTTTAATAAACCTGAAATACTAACAAAAAAAATGATAATCACTTGAAGGGCTCGAATCATTGGATATGTTTTAAATATATAATGAAAAAAATAACTGCTAAGTCGAAACATAGCAGTTATTATTTATTAAAATTTTTTTATTTTTTTATTTTTTATCGATTTTATACAGTCTTCCTTGGTCGGTAACAACATAAAGTGCACCATCTGTACCCTGTGTAATATCTCTAAAACGTTGACCTTCATTATCTAAAATTCTTTCCTCACCTGAAACACGATTGTTTTCCAGAACGATTCTTGCAATGTGATGGCTATTTAGTCCTGTGATGAAAAGACTATTTTCCCATTCAGGAATTTTGTTTCCGGTATAAAATGTCATACCACTTGGCGAAAGAACCGGATCCCAATAATATACGGGTTGTTCCATACCATCTTTTTGTTGTATAACAGGTGTACCAATGGGATCTCCACTATATTCCAAACCATAAGTAATTACAGGCCAACCATAGTTTGTTCCTGGCTTAAGAAGATTCAATTCGTCTCCTCCCATAGGACCAAATTCGTTGCTCCACAAATCTCCTGTTACCGGATGAAACGCAAGACCTTGTGGATTTCTATGTCCATAGGAATAAACTTCTGGGCTCGCATTTTCTTGATTAATAAATGGATTTCCTGAAACAGGATCTCCATCCGTTGTAATATGAAGGATACTACCCAAAGTATTGTTTAAATTTTGAGCTTCTTCACGAATTCCTTTGTCTGAACGTTCTCCAATACTCACGAATAAATTTCCCTTTGGATCAAAAACAACACGTCCTCCATAATGTTTGTCGCCGTTATAAGTTGGTGTAGAACGATAAATTACTTGCGCATTTTCTATCGTGGATTCGTCCTCAGATAATTTTCCTTTGGCTACTGCTGAATGATTTCCATCTGCAACTCTTTCAGAAAAAACCCAGTACACCATGCGATTAGAAGAAAAATCTGGATCTATTGCTACTCCTAATAATCCACCTTGCCCTGCATCATCGACCTCTAGAATTCCTGTTATTTGGTCACTTAAAACATTGGTTTCAGGATTGAAAATTCTCATTTGACCAGCCTTTTCGGTAATGAGTAATCTCCCATCAGGAAGGGTTTCTATTCCCCAAGGAGCAGAAAGTTCATCGCTAACTACTTGTGATTCATATGCCGTTTCAGTTTTTAATCCTGGGGCTCGGGTCTGACCTTCAAATGCAGGTTCATAATCGGTGTTTGCCTCTGAAGTTTCAACTGGAGGAAGATTTTCTGTGGTTAAACTGTCTACTTCCGAATCGCCTGATGACTTTTGATTTGCAGATGGATTAGAATTGTTGCATGCAGCAAAAAACAATAAAGCAAATGCAGTCGTAAAAATGAATTTCATAATGTTTTATTTTTAGTTATTGATGAATAAACTTAATATATATACAACCTTAGCTCCTACGATGACAATATATTGGGAGTATCAATGAGTATAATTCGCATCAATAATAGTGCCTTGTCAAATTAATTTATTAAATTCTGCTCTGCCACAGTAAAAACAGCATAAGAAAGTAAATGATAAGATTCAAAAATAATATTGTAATATTTTATAGTTTTGTTTTAAATCAAATCTATATGAAAAAGTCAATGTTTATATATTCATTTATATTATTTGGGTTAATTTCTTGTTCAAAAGAATGGTCTGTAGCAGATCAAGAAATGTATATGAATGATTGTTTGCAGTTTTCTGAAGATCAAAAAGAAATCTGTGAATGCGGTCTTAAAAAAGCTATGGAAAATTATAGTTCTATGGAAGAAGCCGAAGAAGCCATAAAAAACATGAGCGAACAAGAAGTTGAAAATTTCTTTGCTGAGTGTATGTGATGTAATAGTTGGTAGTTTGTATTTAGTAAATAGAATCTTAGATTTTAAAGTATGTTTAAACTTTATATTTTTAAAATTTCAATACAAAAAAAGTGTCATATTTCTATGACACTTTTTTTATATTTTATTATTAAATAATTTATTTTTCCATAGCTGCAACACCAGGCAACTTAACACCTTCTAAGCTTTCTAACATAGCTCCACCTCCGGTAGAAACATAACTCATTTTATCCTCAAATCCGAACTGCTTAACGGCTGATACAGAATCTCCTCCTCCTACTAAAGAAAATGCTCCGGCTCTTGTAGCCTCATCTATAGCAACACCTAATTCTTTGGTTCCTTTTGCAAAATTCTCAAACTCAAAAACACCAACAGGTCCGTTCCATAGAATAGTTTTAGAAGAAAGTATGACTTCTTTAAACTTCTCTATACTCTCTGGCCCTATATCTAAACCTTGCCATCCATCTGGAATTTTATCCACATCTACCACCTGAACTTTAGCTCCATTGTTGAAATCATCGGCAGCTAATACATCTACTGGTAAATAAACTTCAACATTGTATTTTTTAGCTAATTCCAAAATTTCTAAAGCCAAATCTAATTTATCATCTTCTACAATAGATCCACCGATTTGTCCACCTTGAGCTTTAATAAAAGTAAACATCATTCCTCCACCAATGATCAATTTATCAATAGCAGGTAAAATATTATTGATAATTGTAATTTTAGAAGAAACCTTAGAACCGCCTAAAATCGCTAAAACCGGTTTTTCTCCTGTGTTTAAAACTGTATCAATCGCTTTTAACTCTTTATCCATTAAATAACCAAAAGCCTTGTGATCTTTATCAAAGAATTGAGCAATTACCGCTGTAGAAGCATGATTTCTGTGTGCTGTTCCAAAAGCATCGTTGATATAAAAATCACCTAAAGAAGCTAATTGCTCAGCAAAATCCACATCTCCTTTTTCCTCTTCTTCTCTAAATCTTAGATTTTGTAGCATAAGCACGTTACCCATAGCAAGATTTTTAGCTTTGGTTTGCGCGTCTTCTCCCACCACATCGGTAGCAACTTGTACCACAATGCCCAAAGCATCCGAAAGTGGTCCAGCGATATGCTCTAAAGATAAGCTATCCACTTTTTTGCCTTTAGGTCTACCTAAGTGAGTCATTAGAATAACAGCTCCTCCATCTTTTAATACCTTTAAAATTGTTGGCTTAGCTGCAAGTATTCTCGTTTTATCAGTTATGTTCATCTCTTTATCCAGAGGAACATTAAAATCTACACGAATCAATACTTTTTTATTCTTGAAATTAAAACTGTCTAAATGTTTCATAGTTTTCGCTTGAGATTACAAATATACATAAAGCATCAAATTAAGTCGAAGAGAAGTTTCAACTATTAGCTCTTCATATTTATATATTATATTTTAAGTTTAAAAAAAGATTTAAAAAAACTAATGATAATGATAATGCTTTGTGAATATGTTGAAAACTAAATGGCTTTTTATTTTATTGTAAGTTTATCCACAATTTATTAAAAAATAGTTCTTTATAAATCATACATTTACAAAGTTATTAAGAAATTAACAAAACGGTGAATTTTGTTGAAAGCTGAATAAGTAATTTCTGAATTTCTCTGTAAAAGTCGTTGATATCTTCCCAATAGAAATCAATAAGAAAATTTGCTTTGAATTACTTAATTTTGACATTAATAATATTTCTGGATTAATCAAGGAAAAGCTTTTAGAAGCTATGAACACTTATTCAATTTCTATTAACAATTTGTTTACATAAGAATACCCTTGATGCTCAGATGAATACATTAATTTAACATTTAAGCTTGTTGAAAACTATAAAAAACATGAAAATAGCCATTGGAGCAGATCACGCAGGATTTGAATTAAAAGAGAAAATTAAACAGTTATTAACATCGAAAGATATTGAGGTTGAGGATTTTGGAGCTCATTCAACGGATAGTGTTGATTATCCAGATTATGCACATCCTACGGCAGATGCTGTTGAAAACAAGAATGCTGACCTTGGTATTTTATTATGCGGAAGCGGAAATGGAATCGCTATGGCGGCCAATAAACATCAAAATATACGTGCGGCGATTTGCTGGACTACAGAATTAGCAGAATTGGCTCGCCAACATAATGATGCTAATATATTGGTTTTACCCGCGCGATTTATTTCAGAAGAATTAGGATTAAAAATAGTTGAAGCCTATTTAAA
>CAZKJO010000022.1:34788-36989 GCA_964553105.1 uncultured Weeksellaceae bacterium
TATAATATAAAAAATACAAGGTTGTCAGGAATTCTATCATAGAGTAGAATTTGTTATTAATATTGTTGATAAGTATGTAAATTACTTAAATTCAATATTTTAAAATTAAAAACTTATTAACATTTACTGCTAAACCACAGAGAAATAATACACATGTCAAAGAAGAAAAAATTTATAAAAACTCCAAACGAGCAAGGATATAAACAAACAGCGCACAAAATTTTGCGCTATATGCTTAAATACCCCAGCAAACAATTAAATCATAAGCAATTGGCTTCTGGTTTACAATTCAGAAATTCTAAACAGAAAGATCATTTAATCAAAGTTTTATCAAAACTAGCCTCTAAAAATCAGTTGATTGAGGTAAGTCCAGGTAAATTTAAATTAAATGTTGAAAACAACTCTGTAGTGGGTGTAATCGATTTTACTACCTCTGGCGCAGCCTATGTGAATGTAGAAGGATTCGATCAAGATATTTACATACCTAAAGGTCAATCTAAAAATGCACTTCAAAACGATTTAGTTCAGTTAATTATTCACAATAATTCGGGAAAAAAGAAAGAAGGAAGTATTCTAGAGGTAATTCAGCGCAATAGAACGCAATATGTAGGTATTTTAGAATTATCTAAAGATGGACATTATGGTTTTGTTAATGTAGATCAAACCTCATTGCATGTTGATATCTATGTAAGTTCTAAAAATCTTGCTGGAGCGCAAAATGGTGACAAAGTAGTAGCCGAAGTAATCGATTGGCCACAAGATGCGGATTCACCTTTTGGAAAGATTATCGATGTTTTGGGTACGCCAGGAGATCACGAAGTAGAGATTCATGCGATTCTAGCCGAATATGGCTTGCCTTCTAAATTCCCAGAGGAAGTGGAAGCAGAAGCAGCACAATTAGATACCAGTATTAAACCAGAAGAAATTAAACGTCGTCGTGATATGCGCGATATTCCTACATTCACTATTGACCCAGCGGATGCAAAGGATTTTGATGATGCATTATCTATCCAAAAACTAGAAAATGGTAATTGGGAAATTGGTGTTCATATTGCCGATGTGGCACATTATGTTCAGCCAGGTTCATTAATTGACCAAGAAGCGCATGAACGCGCAACCTCTGTTTACTTGGTAGATAGAGTAGTTCCAATGTTACCAGAAATTTTGAGTAATGAAGCTTGTTCCTTGAGGCCTAACGAAGAGAAATACACATTCTCAGCCGTTTTTGAAATGGATGATAATGCTAATATTGTTAATAACTGGTTTGGTCGCACAGTTACGTATTCCAATAAGAGAATGGCTTACGAAGATGCGCAAGACATTATAGAAGGTAAGGACGGCGACATGAAAGATGAGGTTTTAACCTTAAATAGATTAGCTAAAATCTTACGTCAACGTAGATTAGAAAATGGCGCTATTAGCTTTGATAAGGTTGAGGTGAAATTCAAATTGGATGATAAAGGAAATCCTTTAGGAGTTTACTTTAAAGAAAGTAAAGAAGCAAATCATTTGATTGAGGAATTCATGTTGTTGGCGAATAAAAAGGTTTCTGAATTTGTAAGTTTAGATAAAAAAGGAAAAGAAACAGATCGAACCTTTATATATAGGATTCACGATGATCCCAATCCAGATAAATTATTAAGTCTTAAACAATTTATTAAGCAGTTTGGTTATGGGCTAAATCTGGGTAACAGAAAAGAAACCACAGATTCTATTAACAACTTGTTGAAAGAGGTGAAAGGTAAAGGCGAAGAAAATATGGTAGAAACGCTTGCGATGAGAACCATGTCTAAAGCGATTTATTCAACAGAGAATATTGGTCATTATGGACTTGCTTTCGATTACTATAGTCACTTTACGTCGCCTATTCGTCGTTATCCTGATATTATGGCGCACAGATTACTTCAGCATTATCTAGATGGCGGAAAATCTCCAAATCCAGAGCCTTACGAAGAAGATTGTGAATATTGTTCACAACGTGAGCGTTTGGCAGCAGATGCAGAACGAGATAGTATCAAATTTATGCAGGTAAAGTATCTAGAAGATCAAGTTGGCGAAGAATTCCATGGTTTGATTTCTGGTGTAACCGAGTGGGGAATCTACATCGAGTTGCCTGATTCTAGAGCAGAAGGTTTGGTGAAATTAAGAAATATTAGAGACGATCATTACGTCTTTGATCATACCAATTACTCTATTGTGGG
>CAZKJO010000023.1:0-9384 GCA_964553105.1 uncultured Weeksellaceae bacterium
GGAACTGCGTTGGGACTCGGAGGTGTTGGATAAATACAGCGATAGGTTGGTCCATTTTTATAATTAAAAACAGACACTTGTCCATCAAACTTAAAGATTGAACCAAAAACTACGATTTTATCGAGCAAAACTGCAGCGTCATTGATTAAATAGCGTGTCGGGAAATTATCGGTTCCATCTACTATAATCTCATAGGGCTCAAAGATATTGAGCACATTTTCTTTTATTAATCGCTCCTTATGCACATCAAATTGGATAAACGGATTCAGTTGTTTTAATTTCTGAACGGCTGATTCCACCTTTGATTTCCCTTTGTCTTGCTGTGTAAATAAAACCTGTCGTTGCAGATTGGTTTCATCGACCACATCGTCATCAATTACACCTATTCTTCCTACGCCAGCAGCTGTAAGATATTGCAAAACCGGTGTACTCAAACCACCAGCTCCAATCACCAATACTTTCGCTTTTTTAAGTTTTACCTGCCCTTTTTCGCCCACTTCATTTAAAAGTAGATGTCGACTATATTGTCTTCTCTCGTCCTCGTTTAAGTTCATATTAAATCCAAATTAAAAACCTTTCTCCCAATCTTTCCAAACCACCTCATAGCCTTGAGATTGAATCATATTTTTAATTTCTTCTGTGCTTCTTTCATCTGAAATTTCAAACTGTTCTAATGATTGTTCATCCACGGAATATCCCCCAGGATTGGTTTTAGAGGCGGCACTCATAGACGTAATCCCGAGATTGATAATATTATCTCTGAACTTTTCAGATTCACGTGTAGAAATGGAAAGTTCTACATCCTCATCTAATAAACGATAAGCACAAATCAATTGCACTAAATCAGAATCGGTCATTTCTACTTTGGGCTGTACATCACCTTCATGTGGTCGCAGGCGTGGAAAAGAAATTGAATACTTTGTTTTCCAATAGGTTTTTTGAAGATATTTTAAATGAAGTGCTGTGTAAAAACTATCCACTCGCCAATCTTCTAAACCAAATAATGCGCCTAATCCGATTTTATGAATTCCGGCCTTACCCAATCGATCGGGCGTATCCAATCTATAATTGAAATTAGACTTTTTCCCCTTGGGATGATGCATTTTATAGGCCGCTTCGTGATAAGTTTCCTGATACAGCAACACCGCATACAATCCTTCTTCAATCAAAACTTCATATTCGTCCTGGTTTAAGGGCTGAACTTCGATACTAATATTAGAAAAATGCTCACGAATTAGCTTAATCGCATTCTTTAAATATTCCACTCCGACGGTTTTATTGGCTTCTCCCGTTACCAACAAAATATGATCATAGCCTTGCTTTTTGATGTAAGCCACCTCATCCAAAATCTCTTGATCTGACAGCGTTTTTCTAGGGATTAAATTCGTTAAACTAAAGCCACAATAAGTACATATATTCTGACATTCATTAGACAAATACATCGGTATATACATCTGAATAGTATTCCCAAATCGCTTTTTGGTGATTGCATAACTACGCTTTGCCATTTCTTCTAAAAATGGTTTAGCAGCAGGGGAAATTAAAACTTTAAAATCCTCTAAATCGATTTTATCTTTAGATAAAACACGTTCAACATCATGTTCGGACACCTTATAAATCTCAGTTTGGATGTCGTCCCAATTGTACAACTCAAAGGTTTTACGAAAACTACTCATGAAGAAAGGCGGTTAAAGGACTACTAGCTTCGGCATATTTTCTAACAGGAGCTAAATTAGACTGATAGGCCATTCGCCCAGCTTCTACTGCGAGTTTAAAGGCCAAGCCCATTTGCACTGGATTCTGAGAAACAGCAATGGCGGTATTTACTAAAACGGCGTCAGCTCCTAATTCCATGGCATAAGCCGCATGCGAAGGCGCTCCAATTCCTGCGTCTACAATCACCGGAACATTAGATTGATCTATGATTATTTCTAAAAACTCCTTGGTTTTAATTCCTTTATTACTCCCGATCGGTGCTCCCAAAGGCATTACACATTGCGTTCCGACGTCTTCCAATCGTTTGCACAACACCGGATCGGCGTGAATGTATGGCATTACAACAAAGCCTAATTTCACTAGCTCTTCAGCAGCTTTCAAAGTTTCAATAGGATCTGGTAATAAGTATTTAGGATCCGGATGAATTTCTAATTTAATCCAATTGGTCCCTAAAGCTTCACGGGCTAATTGCGCGGCAAAAACAGCTTCTTTCGCGGTTCTAACACCAGAGGTATTCGGTAATAAATGAATATGATCCTGTTTTAAATGAACCAAAATATCGTCTGACTCATTTTCAAATTCTACTCTTTTTAACGCGACGGTCACTAATTCACTTTCAGAAGCCAAAATTGCTTTTTCCATTAATTTAGAACTACTGAATTTTCCAGTTCCTGTAAAAAGTCGTGAATTAAACGTTTTATCAGCAATAGTTAGACTTTCATTTGCTTTATACATGTTGGTTCTGTTTTAAAAGGTTAGCCAGTTTAGAAGTTTTTAAATACTCTTTGAAGGCTGAAATTTTATTAAAATCTGAAGTAATTTCACCAGAAACTGCAACACCGTAAACTTTGGTTTTAAGAATATCAACCACATCGTTTAAGGTTATTCCTCCAATGGCAATCACAGGAATATTAGAGTTTAAGTTGTCCAAGATTTGAGTGTAACCATCCAAACCTAAAATGGGACTTAAATGGTCTTTGGTCTTGGTAAATCTAAATGGTCCTAACCCAATGTAATCGACTTGCTTTTCCACTAAATCTTTACAGTCTTCTAATGTATTTGCCGTTCCACCAATAAGCTGCCAATCATATAATTCCTTACGAGCAATCGCAGGACATGTGTCTGTTTTCCCCAAATGAACTCCATCGGCCTCCACTTGTTTTGCAATTTTGTAATAGTCATTGATTATTAATTTCACTTGATGAGCTAATGTGATTTCACGAGCTTTTTTAGCCGTGTTTAGTAGGCTTTCTTCATCTAAATTCTTCAACCTAAGTTGAACCCAATCTGCTCCGTGAAGACAAGCTTTTTCTATATTTTCTAAATGTTCCTCAGGAGATTTTCCTTGAGATATATATTGTAATTTACTGATCATGTTTTTTTATGTTTAAATGAACTCCCAACAACGATGTATGAGAGTTTAAAAACTGTTCTGTGTAATATTTGGCTTTTCTACAAGCTGATTCTAAATCCAATCCTAAGGCAATATGACTCGCCAAGGCCGAAGACAAAACACATCCGCTACCGTGTTTTTGGTAAACTGTATTTACTTTAGGAGCGATTAAAATTACTTCTCCAGATTTTAAGTAAACCTCATCCCAGCCTAACTTGTCGTTTCTATGCCCACCTTTTAAATACACATGAGTGAATTGATTTATTTCCTTCAAATTTGACTTCCAATCTGCCTTTGAGTTCGATTGTTGAATCTCATCGAAGTTGGGTATGACCATAAAACACTGTTTCCAAATGTCCATCCACGCCTTATGAACTTCATTGCTATGAAAATCAAAACCTGCAGTTGCTTTTAAAATGGGATCGAGAACAACTTTTATTTTTGGATTTAACTCTTTTAACTTAAGCAAAATGAGCTTTAAATTTTCCAATGATTCTACGATTCCGATTTTAACGACAGAAATTTCAAAACGCTTGAATACAATTTCTATCTGTTCCAAAATCTGCTCTACAGGAATCCAATGACATTTCACAAAATCCACATCATTTTGAATCGTTATGGCCGTACAAACTGATAAACCATAAACGCCATGATTTTCCATGGTTTTAAGATCTGAAGTCAGCCCTGCTCCCGCACTAGGATCGTGGCCTGCAATGCTTAAAACATAGGTTAACTTATCCAAAATTGCTTCTTAAATTTTTAAAATATTCCACTGGATTTTCAGAATTCCAAAGGCTACCTAAAACTGCTGCTCCTTTATATCCTAAATCTTTTATTTGATTTATATTTTCGGTTGTAATTCCGCCTAAGGCTATGATATCCTTATCTACTTCAGTTACATTAAAGTTGCGTCCATGATAATTCTCCTTAGAAATTGTATCAAAAACAGGACTTAAAAAATGATAATCGAACTCGAAATAGCAATCTTCTACCTCCTTAATTTCATGAAAAGAAGAACTAATGGTCTTTCCAAACATGTTTAGATTTATAAAATACTTACTTGGATGGTCGATATGCTGAATTCTCATATTTTCAGAAAAATGAATTCCTTTAAGATTAAATTCATTTACTAATTCATGAAAAGTATGAAGAACGATTTTCTGATGAAATTTAGAATCTATTTGATTTAAATAAGCTACAACCTCCTCCTTATTTTTCGTCGGTTTTCGTAAATGAAAGCACTCTAAACCAGCTTCAAATAGCTGATTCAGAATACTTATTTCATTTTTTAAGTCTTTCTCTGGAGAAATTAGGATAAACATGTATTATAAATAAACTTCTGAACCTTTTTCTCTAAACTCTTCCGATTTTTCTTCCATTCCTTTCTGAATGACTTCATTGTCGACTATGTCATTAACAGCGGCAAAATCACGAACTTCTTGCGAAATTTTCATAGAACAGAATTTCGGACCACACATAGAACAGAAATGAGCCAATTTAGCGCCTGCTGCAGGTAAAGTTTCATCGTGATATTCTCTTGCGCGCTCTGGATCCAAACCAAGATTGAACTGGTCTTCCCATCGGAATTCAAACCTGGCCATACTCAAGGCATTGTCTCTATGTTGAGCTCCCGGATGTCCTTTAGCTAAATCAGCAGCATGTGCAGCCAATTTATATGTAATTACTCCAACACGCACATCCTCTTTATTCGGTAAACCTAGGTGTTCTTTCGGTGTTACATAACATAACATCGCACAACCGTACCAACCAATCATAGCCGCTCCAATTCCTGAAGTAATGTGATCATATCCTGGTGCAATATCTGTTGTTAGAGGCCCTAAGGTATAGAAAGGCGCTTCATCACAAACCTCAATTTGTTTGTCCATATTTTCCTTAATCATGTGCATTGGAACGTGACCTGGACCTTCGATAAAGCACTGAACATCATGTTTTCTAGCGATTTTAACCAATTCTCCTAAGGTTTCTAACTCCGCGAATTGAGCTTCATCATTGGCATCGGCAATAGACCCAGGACGTAAACCATCTCCTAAAGAAAATGCCACGTCATATTGTTTCATGATTTCACAAATATCCTCGAAATGAGTGTACAAGAAACTTTCTTTGTGATGTGCTAAACACCATTTTGCCATGATAGAACCACCGCGAGAAACAATTCCCGTTACACGATTGGCCGTCATTGGAATGTATCGCAATAATACCCCCGCATGAATGGTGAAATAATCAACTCCTTGCTCTGCTTGTTCGATTAAGGTGTCTCTAAAAATCTCCCATGTTAGATTTTCTGCCACACCATTTACTTTCTCTAAAGCTTGATAAATAGGAACGGTCCCAACAGGAACTGGCGAGTTACGAATAATCCATTCACGGGTTTCGTGGATATTTTCTCCAGTAGATAAATCCATGATACTATCCGCACCCCATCTACATGCCCATACGGCTTTTTCCACTTCCTCTTCTATGGAAGAAGTTACCGCTGAATTACCAATGTTGGCATTTATTTTTACCAAGAAATTACGACCCAAAATCATAGGCTCAGCCTCTGGATGATTGATATTGGAAGGAATTACAGCTCTACCTTTTGCCACCTCATCACGAACGAATTCCGGGGTGATTTTAGCAGGAATAGAAGCTCCAAAGTCATGACCTTTATGTTGTTTTCTAATTTCGGTCATCTCATCAATTCGCTGATTTTCACGAATGGCGATATATTCCATTTCAGGCGTAATGATACCCTTTTTTGCATAATGCAATTGAGTCACATTCTTTCCTTTTTTGGCTCTTAGTGGCTTATTCAACAAAGAAAAACGCATGTGATCTAAACTCTTGTCATTTAGTCTCTGATTACAATATTCAGAAGAGAACTCGTCTAAACGTTCCACGTCGTTTCTTTCTAAAATCCATTGCTCACGAATCTTCTCAATTCCTTTGTGGATATTGATTTCCTTGTTTGGATCTGTATACGGACCCGATGTATCATAAACGGTTACTGGCTCATTAGACGTTAATTTTCCAGTTAATGAATCTTTGGTATCACTTAAAGAGATTTCTCGCATAGCCACTTGAATCTGTGGATGAAGTTTTCCCTGAACATAAATCTTTTTTGAATTTGGGAATGGATCTCTTGTAATGGTCTCCTGTTTTGGAGCTGTATCTTTAATTTTCATAAAATGATTTTTATTTATTGTTTTTGAAGTTTGATTTTATCCACCTTGAGTTGCTTGAATGATCAAAATTTTATCATTTTCAGCCAAAATCCGCCTGTCCCACAAATGTTTAAAAACAATGGAATCATTGATGGCTACAGCAATTCCGTCTTGCGGAGAGCCAATTTTAGAAAGAAGTTGTTGAATGGTGAAATCCTTTTCGATTTCGAGTGATTTGTCGTTAACCTTAATTTTAATCATTGTACAGCCATATTTTTAAATATTCTGTAAACTCTAAAAAGGCTATGGAGGGAAATACAATTTTTGAAGTGTGCTGGCAACCGCCATACACAAATGAAAAGAATGCGCAAACGCATTTCACTTTTCCCTTCGCTGGTACTAACCAGATCAGGTTCAAAGGGTATTTCTCAGTTCTAACTACATTTAGAACACCCCTAAAGTTTACGAGACAAACATATAAAATATTCTGCGATAAATAAATTAAACTAGTTAAGCATAATACTTTCAGACTAATAATTCATCAAAGAAACAAAGTCAATAAATTGATTATCAACTTATCTAAAGAAACATGATTGAATCTAAAAAATCTTGAAGAAATTATGGATTAGCTTTAAAATAAGAGACCAATTTCTCCGCTCTGCTCTTACCAATCACCTCTTGAATTTCGTCATAAGAAGCTTCCTTAATTCGTTTAATAGAACGGAACTTCTTCAATAATTCTCGAATAGTTTTCGGTCCAATACCTGGGATTCCATCTAACTCCGAAGTTAAACCTGATCTACTTCTACGGTTTCTGTGATGTTCTAATCCAAATCTGTGGGATTCGTCTCTTACTTGCTGAATTAGCTTTAAAGTTTCAGATGTTTTATCTAAATACAACGGAATCGGGTCGCCTGGAAAGAATAATTCTTCCAAATTTTTAGCAATTCCAAGGATCGAAATTTTTCCTCTTAGTCCTAACGCATCTAAACTTTTTACCGCAGAACTTAACTGACCTTTTCCACCATCAATCACAATCAATTGCGGCAAATCTTCGCCCTCTTCCATCAATCGTTTATAGCGTCTAAAAACGACCTCTTCCATACTCGCAAAATCGTTCGGACCTTCAACAGTTTTGATATTATAATGTCGATAATCTTTCTTACTTGGTTTTCCATCTTTAAAGACAACACAAGCGGATACAGGATTGGTTCCCTGAATATTTGAGTTATCAAAACCTTCTATATGTCGAGGCTCTTTTGGCAATCGTAAATCGGCTTTCATTTGTGCCATAATTCTTTTCACATGGCGATCTGGGTCTACAATTTTTGTTTGCTTTAATTTTTCAAGACGATTATATTTCGCATTTCGCTCTGATAACTCAACGATACGCTTTTTATCTCCAATCAATGGAACTGTCAACTTCACATTAGGAATTTCCATGCTTAATTCAAAAGGAAGATAAATTTCTCTCGCATCAGAAGGGAATCTTTCTCTTAATTCAATAATGGCTTCCTCTAGAATTTCCTCGTCGGATTCGTCTAATTTTTTCTTAATTTCTGTGGTGTGACTACGGATAATCGCACCATTTACAATATTAAAAAAGTTGACATAGGCATAGCTTTCATCCGAAACAATCGAATAAACATCGACTTGTGTAATAGAAGGATGAACTACGGTAGATTTAGAGTGATAATTCTCTAGAAGTTTCATCTTTTCCTTCATCTTATGCGCCAATTCAAACTCTAAATTTTCAGCATAAGCATGCATTTTCTTTGTCAAATACTGCTTGGTTTCTTTAAAATTACCCTTCAGAATATTTCGGGCATTCTCTACCATTTCCATGTAATCTTCTTCGGATTGCAAGCCTTCGCAGGGTCCTAAACAGTTCCCTAAGTGATACTCTAAACAAACTCGGTATTTTCCAGCCTCAATTTTCTCTGGTGATAAATCATAATTACAAGTTCGTAAGGTATAAATCTCCCTAAAAAGACTCAATAAACCTTTGGCAATCTTGGGGCTGGCGAAGGGTCCAAAATACTCAGAACCATCTTTTCTAAGCTGTCTGGTGTAAATAATTCTTGGGAAACGCTCGTTTTTAATACAAATCCAAGGATAGGTTTTATCGTCCTTGAGCATGATATTATAACGTGGCTGATATTTTTTAATCAAATTATTCTCAAGCAATAAAGCTTCGAATTCATTATCAACAACAATGGTTTTTATATCCTCAATTCGCTTTACCAAAACACGAGTTTTTCCATCATGCACCTTATGAAAGTATTGAGAAACTCTCTTTTTAAGATTTTTAGCCTTACCTACATAAATTATCTTTCCATCCTTGTCCAGATGCTGATAAACACCCGGCTTATGCGGTAAAGTCTTTAAAATTAATTGAATGTGTTCTTTTATCTTCATGGAGTAACACAAAGGTAGGATTTTTAATGCTTATTTATCTCAATTCAGAATCCTTCAGGAAATTCAAAAATAAATTAAATCGAAATATTTAATTTGTTATAAATAAAATGCAACAACCACGCTGGGCCAATCAATAAAAACTGTAAGTCCTTAATAAATGATGGTTTCTTGCCTTCAATTTTATGTCCATAAAACTGACCAATCCAAGCTAAAAAGAAGACCACTAAGGCTGTATAGACTAAACTTTCAGTTCCGAATTGACTTTCAATCAAATAGCTTAAACCAAAACATAAGAAAATGAAAATCAACATTCCAAAAGCTAAATTTATTGACAGTCGAATATAATATATCCAAAGTAATAGCATGGCGATAATAACTAAATTTAGATAGTTTCCCATGACTTCAGAAAATTTGACTGACCACAAAAGTGTAGTAGTACTCCAAAAAAATAATTAGTACATAAATCCAATGAATGAGTTTGTTTGTGTGATTTTGATGACCCTCGCCATATTCGTCTAATAATGAAGTGATTGGCCTCATACTTTACATAAATCTTATAAGAAATATTAATTTATTTTAATTCAGCTAGATTAGCTCTCGGTTCAACATTAGAATTTAAATAAAGCTTGAAAAGCAGAGAAAATCACTTTATTCAATAATTTATTTTAATTGTGAAAGTATAGATTTACTATA
>CAZKJO010000023.1:9484-36401 GCA_964553105.1 uncultured Weeksellaceae bacterium
CCAAATCCACTACCGAAAGCTTCTTCGGATGAAGCAGTAAATCCTAAATCATCACCATCATTCATACTACTTTGAAGCATAACAGGACCTCCAAAATCAAAAGATTCAGTTTCTAAATCCGTAAACTTAGCCTGATCTCCGATAAATCGTAAACGAATATTTTCTAAAGCACCGTTTCTGTGTTTGGCAATAATAAACTCAGCCTGTCCAGCACACGGAGTTGCCTCTTCGTCGTCCCAGTGATCTAATTTATAATACTCTGGACGATAGATGAAGGTTACGATATCCGCATCTTGCTCAATAGCTCCAGACTCCCTAAGATCGGACAATAATGGACGTTTAATTCCACCACGTGTTTCTACCGATCTCGACAACTGTGACAGGGCAATAACGGGCACATTTAACTCCTTTGCAATGGCTTTTA
The DNA here is from genome assembly GCA_964553105.1 of uncultured Weeksellaceae bacterium. Taxonomy (GTDB): domain Bacteria; phylum Bacteroidota; class Bacteroidia; order Flavobacteriales; family Weeksellaceae; genus Profundicola. Next base: position 9,909 of record CAZKJO010000023.1, read on the forward strand.
AACTTCGAGAAATCGTAGAAATCTCTTGTTCACGGTTACCAGAAGCTCCCTTATCTCGGGTGGTCATTAACTGCAAATAGTCAATAATAATTAACCTAACACCATGTTGAGATACAAGCCTTCTACATTTTGCTCTTAAGTCAAAAACGTTTAAAGCTGGCGTATCGTCAATATAAAGTGGTGCGTTTTCTAAGCCCTTAACCTTGGTATAGAGTTGTTTCCACTCCGCATCTGTTAAAGTACCTTTTTTAATTTTATCTGATTTGATCCCGGTTTCCCCTACGATTAAACGTGTAATAAGCTGTACACTACTCATCTCTAATGAGAATACAGCTACAGGTATTTTATTATCTACTGCAATATTTTTTGCCATAGACAATACAAAAGCAGTTTTTCCCATACCTGGACGAGCAGCTAAAATGACCAAATCTGAGGCTTGCCATCCCGATGTGATTTTGTCGATTTCAGTAAATCCAGAAGGCACGCCGCTAAGACCTTCTTTCTCAGACATCGCTTTAATTTGTTCAATTGCTTGGAAAACTAATGATTTAGAATCCATATAACTTGACTTTAAACTACCATCGGTAATTTTAAAAATCTCGCTTTCGGCCTCATCAAGTAATTCGAAAATATCTGAAGTATCGTCGTAAGATTTATCGATAATATTAGACGAAATTTCAATCAGCTTTCTTAAAACATATTTCTCTTGAATAACTCTTGCGTGAAATTCAATATGCGCGGATGTTGAAACTTTTTGGGTAAGTCCGATTAAATAAAAATCACCACCGACACTATCTAGTTTACCATCTTTTCTCAACTGATTAGAAACGGTCAATAAATCGATTGGTTGTGATTCATTGAATAATGTTGTGATAGCATTAAAGATATATTGATGCTCTGGGCGATAGAAAAATTCTTCTTGAAGGATTTCTATGGTTTCGTTCAATCCTTTTTTATCGATCATCATGGCGCCCAACACAGCTTCTTCTAAATCGACCGCTTGTGGAGGTAATTTACCTCTATTTACAGTATTGATTTTCTGTGGCTTAAAGTTCGTTTTAATATTTGCACTAGGGTTCTCCATGGATTGGTAAAAGTATAAAAAATGCTTATAGGTTTTAAAAATTTTGCTTTGTTTTATTAACAAAGAACACTATCTCATCGCAAGCTTATACTATGAAAGCGATTGCAGAGATGTTAAAGTTTCAATGGATTAAATCCATTAAAATTTTAGACAAATGTAGTCCGAAGAAACTCAAAATTCTTCAGACTATTTTTGATTCGTCAATTTTGGATGCTATATAATATACGAAAAATTAACCTTTAAACACACCCATTTTCAAGAATTTATCTTGGCGGGTTTTAGTTAATTCCTTAGCAGATAATTTACTTAATTCAGCGATAGACTTTGTAAGATGTTCACGAAGAATATCAAACATTTCTTCCTCATCTGAATGCGCACCACCCAAAGGCTCTGGTATGATACCGTCGATGATTTTTTGTTTCAACATATCATCAGGGGTCAATTTCAAGGCGTCAGCTGCTGTTTCTTTGTAGTCCCAACTTCTCCATAAAATAGAAGAACAAGATTCTGGTGAAATCACAGAGTACCAAGTGTTTTCTAACATAAATACTTTGTTACCAACACCTATTCCTAAAGCTCCACCACTTGCTCCTTCACCAATAACAACACTGATTACAGGAACTTTTAATTGAAGCATCTCTGAGATGTTTAAAGCAATCGCTTGCCCTTGTCCTCTCTCTTCTGCCTCCAAACCTGGATAAGCACCTGGCGTATCAACAAAAGTAACGATAGGTTTATTGAACTTCTCAGCTAACTTCATTAAACGAAGCGCTTTTCTATATCCATCTGGATTAGACATTCCAAAACGACGATACTGTCTTTCTTTGGTGTTTTTTCCTTTTTGTTGACCGATAAACATAACTGTTTGGCCATTTAGCTTACCAAATCCACCAATCATAGCCTTATCATCAGCATAAGCTCTATCCCCATGCAATTCGATAAAATTGTTATTGGTAAGACCTTTAATGTAATCTAAAGTGTAAGGTCTATTCGGGTGTCTTGAAACTTGAACTCTTTGCCAAGGTGTCAAGTTACTATATATTTCTTTTTTGACTTCTAATAGCTTAGCATCGATTTGCTTACAGCTTTCATTTACGTCAATACCGCTTTCTTCTCCTATCGAAATGCACTTATCATACTGCTCCATCAATTCCTTGATTGGCATTTCAAAATCTAAATAATCCATGGGTTGAATTTTAATGTAAAAACAAATATAAGAAATCGTAAACAACCAAAGTGTGAAAATTAATCTAAAACCTAAGATAGCTGTTTTCTTAGTCCTCTTTTAGCAGATCTAAATAGTCATTAATTTTCTCATTAGGAACCGCAACTGCCAAGTGATAATGGGCTATTTTCCATTCACCATCAACTTTTTCTAAAACTCCTGAACCTCTACAAATCCCCATCCAAGTATTTAATAATTCGTCAAACCAAGCAGTTTTACCATCTTTAGAAAAGTAAACATGTCTATCATAAGGTTCAAATGCCCAAGCTGATTCTTTAGCAAATGCTTTTACAGACCATTCTTGTAATTCTTTAGCTGTCCAATGTTCGGTGGCGTCTGTTCCGATATAAATTCCATCATCCGTAAAAGCTCCAAAGAATTCATTTTCATCTGCAACTGCTGCAGCATGATGCCAATCGTTTAAAACTTTATCGATTTGTTGTTTTTCTTGAGCCAGTGGAATGCTTGCACATGAGGAGATCAAGATACATAATAAAAGAATATTTATTTTTTGCATTAATAACTATTTAAATTAAATGTATAAAAAAATTGCTTCTTTTAATAGCATGATTAAAAGAAGCATATTAAGTTTAAAGCTTTACGGAATAAAAAAATTAATCTAAAGCTGGTTTGTTTTCTCTATTAGCTAAAGTCCAAGCTGTAGCAAAAATTAATTTGGTGCGTTTAGTCAACAAAGGATAATTGATTTTATCAGCAGTATCCGAATCTTTGTGATAATCATCGTGTGTGCCATTAAAATAAAAAATTACAGGAATTCCATTTTTTGCGAAATTATAGTGATCTGATCTGTAATAAAATCTATTAGGGTCGTTTGGTTCATCAAATCTATAATCGAAATTCATTTGGAAGTGTTTGTTGTTCACCTCATCTGAAACTTGTTTTAATTCTTTACTCAACATTTCTGAACCAATTAAATAAAGATAATCTTCATCGTCTTTATGCTCATCATCCACTCTACCAATCATATCTATGTTTAGATTTGTGATAGTATTTTCTAATGGTAATAATGGGTTATCGGCATAATAATGAGACCCATACAATCCTTTTTCTTCACCTGTTACATGTAAGAAAACAATCGTTCTACGAGGCTTAATTCCTTTATCAGAAGCTTTCTTCATAGCTTTGGCAATATTCATAATCGCAATGGTTCCGCTACCATCATCATCAGCCCCATTATAGGTTTTACCATTATGAACACCTAAATGGTCTAAGTGTGCAGAAACTACAATTACCTCATCTGCTTTATCAGTCCCTGGCATATATGCTACCACATTGTTAGCATCACCTGCCAATCTTGAGTAAGTTCCTTTAGGGATTAATTGGTAATAGTCTTGCGTACCAGGTGCAGCAGCAATTCCTAAATCTTTATAAAAATCACGGATATATTCTGTTGCGATATACTCGAATTCTGAACCTGCCTCACGACCTTTGAATTCATCACTGGCATAAGTGTACAGCATTTCTTTGATCTCGTTTTCCTCTATGTACTGACTCAATTCATAAGCCTGAACGCTGGTATCTTTTACCGCTACATTTTGTTGAGACTTGCAAGCAAACCCAAAAGCCAAAGCAGCTAAAATTATTAATTTATTCATATTGAAAGATTTTTGGCCTAAAACATAAATGAATTTCACCGAAATGAAATTCATTTATGTAAATAGTTGTTGTTATTATTACTTAACTAATGTCATCTCGTCGATTAAACGCTGAGCATTAGCATACTTATCGATGATGAACAAGATATAACGAGCATCAACCATGATGTTTCTACAGATTTCTGGATCATAATTATAGTCACTCATAGTTCCTTCCCAAACTCTATCGAAGTTCAAACCTATTAAGTTACCATCAGCATCTAAAGCAGGGCTTCCAGAGTTTCCTCCTGTGGTGTGATTAGTTGCTAAGAAGTTAACTGGAATTTCACCATCTTGAGCATAATCGCCATAATCTTTGTTATTGTATAACTCGATTAATTTAGCTGGCGCGTCGAACTCGTAATCACCAGGAACATATTTCTCCATTACTCCTTTTAAGGTAGAAGTTGGTGCATAATAAACTGCATCTGAAGGCTCATAACCGTTTACTTTTCCGTAAGTTACACGTAAAGTAGAGTTAGCATCTGGGAAGAATTTAGTGTCATCCATAAATTCTAACTGAGCTTTCATATAAGTTCTCATTTTGTTATTAATCTGAGCTTGAAGCTGTGATTGATTCTTAGTTACATTGTTTTCATAAGCATTTTTCACTTTTCCAATTTTAGAAACTAATGCATCAGATTTTAAAGATTTTAAGAAGTTTGCCTTATTAGAGAAAGTTTTCTTAGTGTCTTTTGCCAATGATTTTACAATTACAGAATTCTTAATGTCATCGGCTGTGATATTTACATCTTTAGGTTGAAAATCTTTTGGCATGTTTTCCTTGTACATGTCCCATAATGCTAACGAAACCTCTTCGTCAACCATGGCATTATAGTCTTTAAATAAACCATCTAAATAGCCTTCAATTCTACTGTAATAAGCATCAAAGCCTTCTTTTTTCTCAAGAGCCAAGACATTGTTTAATAATAGTGCAACCCTAAAGGTTTCAGAATTTCTATAAATGGTCTCGTCGAAATAATCACTTGCAAAGTTATAAGGCTCAATTAATTCATTTAGTTTGTCTAAATCTGAAACTAAGCTTGGATACTCAACACATCTTTTGCTTTTTTCTGTCAAACATGCCTTGCGTACTCTTTCATTGAAGTCAGCTTCATAAGCCTTCTTTTTAGCAATAGCATTCGATTTTGCTAAACCTTGATTTTCACCAATCCATTTCTTGTAATAGTTCGCAACTCTTGCATATTTAGATGCATATTGGATTTTTATTTGAGGATCACTCTTCATATGTCCATCAATAATTTTTAATGCATTTTCTCTAATTTCAATTTTAGCTGGATTTAGTTTCGTGGTAATTTGCTCAATAGAAGAAGCTGGTAAATACTCATCTGTCATACCTGGGAAACCAAATACAAAAGTAAAGTCTCCTTCGTTAATTCCACCTACATTTACTGGTAAGTAATGTTTTGGAGTGTAAGGAACGTTATCTTTTGAATATTCAGCAGGCTTGTTGTTTTTATCGGCATAAATTCTAAATACAGCAAAATCACCCGTATGTCTTGGCCACATCCAGTTATCTGTATCGCTTCCGAATTTTCCGATGCTACTTGGTGGCGTACCTACCAATCTCACATCTTTGTAAGTTTCTGTAATGAATAAGTAGTATTTATTTCCTTTATAGAAAGGCTTAATCATTACATCCTGATATGATTCTTTTACTGTATTTGCTGCAATGATGTCGATGTTATCTTTAATTCTTCCGTTTCTAGCAACTTCAGAATCGGTTGAACTAACTCCTTGTAATACTTTATCAGTTACCTCGCGGATATCTACAATAAAGGTTGCGTCTAAACCTGGATTTGGTAATTCTTTCTCAAAAGACTCAGCCCAAAAACCATCTTCTAAATAATTGTTTTCTACCGTTGAGTGTGATTGAATTTGACCAAAACCACAATGATGATTAGTTAATAATAATCCTTTCGGAGAAATCACCTCTGAGGTACAACCTCCACCAAAGTGAGCGATTGCATCTTTTATACTAGGTTGGGATGGGTCGAAAATATCTTTCGCAGAAATATTCATTCCCATTTCTTTCATTTCTTGTTCGTTTAATTCTGTTGGGATCCACATTCCGCCACCTTGCTGGGCGAATGTAAATACACTCAAGAATAACGTAACAATGCTCAACTTCGAATACGTTGTCATCATAATTAATTCAATTTTGGTAAATATAATAAAGATTTTGTGATTGTTTTTGGTGTAAAATGATTGAAAATTAATTTTAACTTGCTTTAAAGACATATTTTAAAGAAAAAACCCACAAAGTTAAAATCCAAGGATTCAAATTTTGTAGGTTATTGGAGTTTAATGCTTTTATTTAGCGAATTGTGACGCTATTTTTTCTGCTTTTTTACTTTCAGAATAATCGTAGAATCCTTCTCCTGACTTCACTCCTTTCTTACCTGCCATTACCATATTTACTAATAATGGACATGGAGCATATTTAGGGTTTTTGAATCCGTCGTATAATACGTTAAGGATTGATAAACACACATCTAAACCAATAAAGTCAGCCAACTGAAGTGGTCCCATTGGATGTGCCATACCTAATTTCATCACGGTATCGATTTCCTCTACACCCGCCACATCTTCGTATAAGCAATAAATTGCTTCGTTGATCATGGGCATTAAAATTCTATTCGCCACGAAACCTGGATAATCGTTCACCTCCACTGGAACTTTACCTAAGTTTTTAGACATCTCCATAATGCGATTAGTTACCTCATCCGAAGTACTATAACCTCTAATCACCTCTACCAATTTCATGATGGGCACTGGGTTCATAAAGTGCATTCCGATTACTTTATCAGCTCTTTTAGTTTGAGCAGCAATTTGAGTAATTGAAATTGAAGAAGTATTGGTTGCTAAAATAGATTTCTCTGGAGCTTTCTCGTCTAACTCTCTAAAGATTTTCATTTTCAAATCAACATTTTCTGTAGCTGCTTCTACAATTAAATCAGCTTCTGTAATCGCTTCATCAATGGAAGTGAAAGTAGTGATATTGGCTAAAGTAGACTTTTTATCATTTTCGGTGATTCTTTCTTTCGATACCATTCTATCTAGGTTTTTCCCGATTGTTGCAACTGCTTTATCTAAAGCGTCTTGTGAAATATCTACTAAATGTACGTTGAAATCTTTCTGAGCAAATACGTGAGCAATTCCATTACCCATTGTACCTGCACCAATAACTGTGATGTTCTTCATTTATTTTTATTTTTATTCTTTCGTTTAAATTATTTTGTTTTAGCTGATTGTAATTCTTCTAGAATCTTAATCGCACTATGTGTTAAATTAGTTCCTGGACCAAATATGGCATCCGCTCCATTTTTGTATAAGAAATCATAATCCTGCTGAGGAATTACCCCACCTACTACGATGTAAATATCATTGTTTCCAAGTTTTTCTAATTCCTTTACCACTTCTGGAACTAAAGTTAAATGCCCAGCGGCCAAAGATGAAATTCCTAGCACATGAACATCATTTTCTATGGCTTGTTTCGCTACCTCTTTGGGTGTTTGGAACAATGGCGCAATGTCCACATCAAATCCCATATCTGCAAAACTAGTTGCTACCACTTTGGCTCCACGATCATGACCATCTTGTCCCATTTTGGCTACCATAATTCTTGGTCTACGACCTTCACTCTGCTCAAATTTATCCGCCATTTTTCTAGCTTTTTTAAAGCTATTTACATCCGCTGCTGCCGATGCATATACGCCTTGAATCGATTGAATTTTGGCTTTATGTCTTCCGAATGATTCTTCCATAGCATCTGAAATTTCTCCTAATGTTGCACGCTCTCTTGCTGCTGTTACGCTTAAAGCTAAAAGATTTCCTTCACCAGATTTAGCTGCTTTTTTAATGGCTTCTAAAGCTGCATCCACTTTATCTTGATTACGCGTGCTCTTTACTTGCTCTAATCTTTCGATTTGTTTTCTACGAACCTCTGAGTTGTCAATAGATAGAATCTCGAATTGCTCTTGTTCTAAATTAGATTTAAAGCCGTTGATACCGACAATAATATCTTCTCCTGAATCGATGTTGGCTTGTTTTCTTGCAGCTGCTTCTTCTATTCTCATTTTTGGAATTCCAGCTTCGATAGCTTTGGTCATTCCACCTAATTCATTCACCTCTTGAATGAATTCCCAAGCTTTTTCCGCGATTTCTTGAGTTAAATTCTCAATGATATGAGATCCACCCATTGGGTCTACGGTTCTTGTAATTTGAGTTTCATTTTGAATAATTAACTGTGTATTTCTTGCAATACGCGCAGAGAAATCTGTTGGTAATGCAATCGCCTCATCTAAGGCGTTGGTATGCAATGATTGTGTCCCTCCCAATGTTGCTGCTAATGCTTCAATAGCCGTTCTAGCAATGTTATTGTAAGGCTCTTGCTCTGTTAAACTCCAACCACTCGTTTGGCAGTGAGTTCTCAGCATTAAAGATTTTTTATTCTTAGGCTTAAATTCTGAAATTAATTTAGCCCAAAGCATTCTAGCTGCTCTCAATTTTGCCACTTCCTGGAAAAAATTCATTCCGATGGCCCAGAAGAAAGATAATCTTGGCGCAAAATCATCAATATCTAATCCTGCTTCTAATCCTGTTTTCACATACTCATATCCGTTGGCTAAGGTATAAGCCATTTCTAGCGCTGGCGTTGCACCTGCTTCTTGCATATGATAACCTGAGATGGAAATCGAGTTGAATCTAGGAATATGCTGGGTTGTATATTCAAAAATATCTGAAATAATCTTCATAGAAGGCTTTGGCGGGTAGATATAAGTATTTCTCACCATAAATTCCTTCAAAATATCATTTTGAATGGTTCCGCTAAGTTGGTCTTGTGAAACACCTTGTTCTTCACCAGCTACAATGTAGAATGCCAGAATCGGCAAAACTGCCCCATTCATGGTCATAGAAACAGAAATCTTATCTAATGGAATTTGATCGAAAAGTATTTTCATATCCTCCACCGAGTCGATAGCAACTCCTGCTTTTCCTACGTCTCCACGCACTCGTTCGTTATCTGAATCATATCCGCGGTGTGTTGCTAAGTCAAAAGCAACCGATAGACCTTTTTGTCCGGCGGCTAGGTTTCTTCTATAAAAAGCATTGGATTCCTCTGCTGTAGAAAAACCTGCATATTGACGAATCGTCCAAGGTCTTTTTACATACATTGTTGTATAAGGTCCTCTTAAGTAAGGTGAAAATCCAGAAACAAATCTTTCACTTAGATCTGGGATGTTTTCATAAGCACTTTGCACTTTTAAGCCATCTAATTCCTGTGTTTGGACTTTGGGTTGCTCTCTAAGTATATTAAGATCAAGTGAAATGCCTGAAAAATCTTTACGTTCTGACATAATGTAGAATTTATAATGTAAAAATAAGGTTTTTATTAAACTTAGGCTATTTTTTAGGTTGGGAATATAAGATGATAGAGACTGGAGAAATCAGTAATGAAGAATGTAGAGTGAAAAGTGATTAATGGATAATGTGATAGCTCGGAGCGCGAAAGCGATTGTACAGAAATCCTTTGGTTTGTGTGCTTCTACAAAAAACGAAGTGGAAAAGTGGCGTGCCTGCACAAACTCTTTCCACAAGATTTTTTGTAAGCACACAGGCCAAAGATTGGCGGGAAAGCGTGGTTTTCTGCAGTTCTTTTTCAATGGATGAAAAAGAACTGCAGAAAATTCGCCCAAAAAAAAACTTTCAAGATGAATACACACCTTGAAAGTTTAATTATAATTTGCTTAGAAAAATGCTATTTATAACTCTAATGCACGTCTGATGTTAGCATCGTCTGTACCGCCCATCAATAATTCTGCTGGGCTTTCTAAGGCTTCCTTAACAGCCACTAAGAACCCAACAGATTCTCTTCCGTCGATGATTCTGTGGTCATAAGATAGCGCAACGTACATGATTGGTGCAATTGAAATTCCTCCGTTTTTAACAACTGGACGCTCTACAATGTTGTGCATTCCTAAGATAGCAGACTGCGGTGGGTTGATGATCGGTGTTGATAACATAGATCCGAAAACTCCTCCGTTGGTAATTGTAAAGGTTCCTCCAGTCATTTCGTCGATAGAAATTTTACCATCGCGTACTTTGGTTGCTAAATCTTTGATGTTTTGCTCAACTCCTCTGAAAGTTAACATTTCAGCGTTTCTAACAACTGGTACCATTAATCCTTTAGGACCTGATACAGCGATAGAAATATCCATAAAATCGTAAGAAACTTTGTAGTCTCCGTCGATCATAGCATTAACTTCTGGGAATTCTTGCAATGCACGTACAACTGCTTTTGTAAAAAAAGACATAAAGCCTAATCCTACTCCATGCTTAGCTTTGAACTCTTCTTTGTATTTATTTCTCAATTCGAAGATGGCAGACATATCAACCTCGTTAAAGGTAGTTAACATCGCTGTTTCGTTCTTAACAGAAACTAATCTTTCTGATAAAGATCTTCTTAAACGAGATAATTTCTTGCGTTCCACTCCTCTATTAGCGTAGGCTGGTGCAGTTCCCATAGAAGGAACAAAGCTCTCAGCGTCTGCTTTGGTGATACGACCATCTTTGCCCGTACCTTTGATTTGAGAAGCGTCGATTTCTTTCTCTGCAATAATTTTCTTAGCTGCCGGTGATGCTGATCCTGTAGCATAAGATTTTGGCTCTTCTTTAGGAGCTGCAGGTTTTGCAGGCTCTTCCTTAGGAGCTTCTTCTTTTGCTTTAGGTGCTTCTTTGTCGGCATCAGCAGGTTTTTCTGCGCTCATGTCGATAAGACAGACCACGCCACCTACGTTTACCACATCACCTTCCTCTGCTTTAAGGGTAATAATACCACTTTCTTCTGCAGGTAATTCTAGGGTAGCTTTATCTGAATCTACCTCAGCAATTGGTTGGTCTTTCGTTACATAATCTCCGTCTTCGACTAACCAAGTTGCAATTTCAACTTCTGTAATGGACTCTCCCGGTGAAGGGACTTTCATTTCTAGTACACTCATATTTTGATGTGGTTTTTTATTCGTTTAAGTTAAATACGTTATTGATCACTCTTTCTTGGTTTACGCTCCATCTTTTATATGAACCTGAAGCCGGAGCAGCACTCGCTTTTGGCGAAATAAGCTTCCAAGGTAGTTCTCTTAGGTGCATTAAAATAAATGACCACGCACCCATATTTTCTGGCTCTTCTTGTGCCCAAACTAAATCTGCGTTTGGATAAGAAGAAATAATTTCTTGCATTTTGTCTTTATGTAAAGGATATAGTTGTTCTAATCTAACTAAAGCAACTTTTTCATCTTTGATTTCCTCTTTCTTCTCTAGTAAATCATAATATAATTTCCCCGTACAGAATACAACTCTTTCTACTTTCTTTTTGCTCTTTACCTCATCTTGAATAATCGGTTGGAATGCTCCTTCTGATAATTCTTCGATGGTTGCGTTAACTTTTGGATGACGCAATAGGCTCTTTGGTGTAAATATCACCAATGGCTTACGGTAATCAGCTTTCATTTGTCTTCTCAACAAGTGAAAGAAGTTAGCTGGTGTAGTACAGTTGGCAATAATCATATTAGCTTGTGCACACATTTGCAGATATCTTTCTACACGAGCAGAAGAGTGCTCAGCACCTTGACCTTCGTAACCGTGAGGTAAGAATTGAACTAATCCATTTTGGATTTTCCATTTATCTTCTGCTGCAGAGATGTATTGATCTGTTACAATTTGTGCTCCATTGGAGAAATCCCCAAACTGTGCTTCCCAAATTGTTAATGTTTTCGGAGCTGCCATGGCATACCCATAGTCGAAACCTAATACAGCGTACTCAGATAATAATGAGTTATAAATCTGCATTCTTCCTTGATCTCCTTTCAGATTGTTTAATAAAATAAACTCTTCTTCTGCGTCTTCAGTTTTAATTACTGCGTGGCGATGCGAGAAAGTACCTCTTTCTACGTCTTCTCCAGATACTCTAACATCAAATCCTTCTGACAATAGCGAACCATAAGCTAATAGCTCTGCCATTCCCCAATCGATTTGGTTGTCTTCGAACACCATTTTGCGGCGTTGATCATGTAACCTAACTTCTTTTCGAATAAAGTTTTTACCTTCTGGAAGTGTCGTAATACTCTTAGAGATTTCTTTGATTTTATCTGCAGGGAAAGTAGTATCTATTTCAGCTAAGATTTCCTCTTCGCGACGAATGGTATAATCTTCCCATATGTCTGGCATAAACGGATCTAAAGTATTTTTCTCAATCTTTTTAGAAGCCTCAAAATGATTCTCTAGAATATTTTTGAAGTCATCTTCCATCTCCGCGATGAAATCATCTCCGACAATACCTTCTTTTTCTAATTTCTCTTTATAAATTTGTCTTGCATCGCTATGTTTAGAAATGGCTTTATATAATTTTGGTTGTGTGAAACGAGGCTCATCACCTTCGTTGTGACCATATTTTCTATAACCTAGCAAATCGATGAAAACGTCTGATTCGAATTCATTTCTGAAATCAACAGCAAAGCGTACGGCATGAATTACAGCCTCTACATCGTCTGCATTCACATGCAATACTGGATTTAAGTTTACTTTAGCTAAATCTGTACAGTATGTACTTGATCTACCATCTAAGTAATTTGTTGTAAATCCAATTTGGTTATTCAACACAATATGAACAGTACCTCCGGTTTTATAACCATCAAGATCTTCCATTTGAATCACCTCATATACAATACCTTGACCAGCAATAGCAGCGTCTCCATGAATTAGGATAGGCATTGCTTTTTTGTAATCATTATTGTACTTTAGGTCAATTTTAGCTCTTGTAATACCTTCTACAACTGCATTTACAGTTTCTAAATGAGATGGGTTGGGAGCTAAATTTATTTTAACTTCTTTTCCGCTAGGAGTTTTCGTTAAAGTAGATGAACCCAAGTGATATTTAACGTCCCCATCAAAGAATTCCTCTTCAAAATCTTTCTTCTCGAATTCAGAGAAAATTTGCGAGTAGTCCTTTCTAAAAACGTTTGCTAAAACATTCAAACGTCCTCGGTGTGCCATTCCAACAACAAATTCCTCTACTCCTTGATCTGCTCCTCTGTGAATAATTTCATCTAAAGCAGGGATAATAGATTCATTTCCTTCTACAGAGAATCTTTTCTGACCAACAAATTTGGTATGTAGAAATCGTTCAAAAGCAACAGCTTCATTTAATTTATGAAGCGCCTGTCTTTTTTCTTCTTTAGAAAGAATAGGTTGTTTTAAATTTTTATTCAACCAATTCTGAATCCAAGCGATGACTTCAGGGTTTCGAATATACATATATTCGATTCCGATAGAACCGCAGTACATTTCCTCTAGATGTTGAATTATTTCTCTTAAACTAGCTTTACCACCAATTCCTAAGATTTCACCTGCCTCGAAATATTTATCTAAATCATCTTGACTTAGTCCAAAATTCTCTAGATCTAGGGTTGGTGTATAAGTTCTTCTTGTTCGAACAGGGTTTGTTTTTGTAAACAAGTGACCTCTCTTTCGGTATCCGTTGATCAAGTCAATGACTTTAAATTCCTTTTGAATTTCTTCGGGAACTCCGGTTACACCAGATTGGTTTTCCACAAGTTCCTGGACCGAAAAACCATTATAGCTTTGGGAGCCAAAGTCGTATCCTTGAAAGAAGGTACGCCATGAAGCATCAACCGAATCAGGGAATTGTTTGTATTTTTCATAGAGGCTATCTATGTATTCTGCATGCACAGCATTTAGAAATGAAAATCGATCCATATTTTAATTTAATCGAATTATAATATAAGTACAAAGTTACTATTTTAATTGAAAATAAAGAATAGAAAAACTTGAAAGGTTAAACCTATTTTCTATAACAGTATTTGTTTAAAGTATAAAAATAAAAAAACCCACCGAAGTGGGTTCATTTATTCTATTTTTCTCTCAACCTGATTAGAATTGGTAACCAATACCTACTTGGAATACACCGTTTTTAAAATCATTATCAGTCCCAACATTTTCAAACATGTCAGAATCCTCATCATAAACGTTAGATAAACCTAAGTTATATCTAGCATCAATTGTAAGACCCATTGGTGCTTTATATCCAGCTCCCAATAATAGTCCAAAATCTGTACCTTTCATTCCATCAGTTGCATCATCAACTGTTGTACTAATAGATCCTACTTTACTTTCGTATTCCGCACCTGTTAAAAATCCAATCTGAGGACCTGCTTGAATGTTAAATCCGTCTGCGATATAGAATTTCGCTAAAACTGGAACGTTTATGTATTGAGTTTTTAATTCAGTACTTCCGTTCACGCCTAAAAATTCACCTTCAGTTTTTGCTCCTTGCGTAGAGTAAATAACCTCTGGTTGAACTGAAAATCTCTCAGAAACTGGAACCTCAACAAATAAACCAGCGTGGAATCCACTCAATGATTTAGTATCTAATCCTTCTGGTGTGTCACCTCTTAGGTTAGACATATTATAACCAGCTCTCGCTCCAATCTGTAATGCTTCCGTGTTTAAATTCTGCGCATTCATTCCAATCATTCCCATTACTGCAACTGCAGCTGATAAAACTAACTTTTTCATTGTATTTAATTTTTTAAGTTATGCTGTGGTATTATTCAAGTGCTGTGCCAAATTCAACTTTTGGTTCATAAGGATAATCAACACTCAATCCTAGAAAGTCATATTTAATACGTATAAATACTTAAATTATAATAAGTTGAATGGAAAATTTTCTTCTCCAAAAAGTTTCCAATTATTTTTATTTTGTAACTTTAGTCACATGAGTAAATAACAAAATAGCCGTTTTGACAAAGTCAAAACGGCTATTTTCAAACTCTAAACATAAAATTTAGAACTTATATCCCACACCTATATTTAAAGTATTAATCTTATAAGAGAAATCGCTATCGCTTCCGGTGTAATAATTATTTAATTGTAGTCCATAACGCAATTCGGCAAGCAAGTTAGGTGTAATATCATAACCTGCACCTACGGCTAGAGCAAAATTAAAATTTGTAAAATCTTCTCCTGCATCCTCAAAAAACATCATTAATTGAGGTCCTGCTTGAAGATTAAAACCTTGGGCAACATAATACTTTGCGATAATTGGTAATTGCAATCCAAACTCACCATCTAAAACTGTCGCATTTAAGGCAGGTTGAAGCTCAAAACCCTCACCCATAGGGAATTGCTTGAAAACACCTGCATAAAAACCGACTTCAGAATCAGAGGAACTGAATCCTTCATATTCTGCCTTTGCCATTCCAATTAGAAGTCCTCCATTGATACCTAATCCTGTTTGTGCATTCATGGCATTCATCATAAAAAATGCCGTAACTAATAGAAATAATTTTTTCATAATACATTAAGTTTTGTTTATTACGCACTAACATAGAAATAATTTTATTTAATTATGATAAACATTACATTAATTAACATTTTGTTAACATTACGCAAGTCATCTTTTTTTATGATGTTGCCTTGTTTGGAATAAAAAGTTTATAAGATGATGGAAATAAAATTTTTAATCAGGCCTATTAATTTCTGTACTTGATTTTGTCTCAAAATAATTTATGAACAAAAAAAAATGGCCTATTTCTAGGCCGATTCAAAATCATTTATATTCTAAATACCTATATATTATATAGAATAATTTGGTGCTTCTTTGGTGATAGTAATATCATGTGGGTGACTTTCTTGTAATCCTGCATTGGTAATTCTCACCATTTTTGAGTTTTCAATTAAATCTTTAATTGTCTCCGTTCCACAGTATCCCATTCCTGATCGTAATCCACCACAAAGTTGGTAAACAACATCCTTCACAGGTCCTTTGTAAGGAACTCTACCTTCAATCCCTTCCGGAACTAATTTTTTTGCTTCTACAGATTTATTTTGAAAATATCTATCACTACTTCCACGTTTCATTGCTGCCAATGAACCCATACCTTGATAAATCTTGAATTTTCTTCCTTGGAAAATAACTTCTTCCCCTGGCGCTTCTTCGGTTCCAGCAAATAGTCCTCCTAACATAACGCAGTTAGCTCCTGAAGCAATAGCTTTAACGATGTCTCCAGATAATTTAATACCACCGTCTGCAATTACTGAAACATTATGCTGTTTTGCATATTCATACACATCATAAATCGCTGAAAGTTGAGGAACTCCAACACCGGCTACAACACGTGTAGTACAGATTGAACCTGGCCCCACACCTACTTTTAAAGCGTTTGCACCCGCATCGATAAGCATTTTAGCAGCTTCAGCTGTAACAATATTGCCACCTACCAAATCTAAATCGGGAAAAGCATTTCTTACCTCTTTCAGCTTGTTGATAACACCTTGTGAATGTCCGTGAGCAGAGTCAATAGCAATAATATCTACTCCTTTGTCTACCAAAGCTTGAACACGTTTCAAGGTATCTGCACCAACACCAACGCCTGCACCAACGCGTAATCTACCTTGACTATCTTTACAAGAATTAGGGAATTCGGCTAAATTGTCGATATCCTTAATCGTAATTAAACCAATTAATTTATTGTTTTTATCAACGATAGGTAATTTCTCAATTCTGTTTTTTAGCAAAATTTCTTTAGCATCATCCAGACTAGTATTAAAATCAGATGTAACCAAATTTTCTTTGGTCATAACATCTACAACCCTTTGTTGCATGTCTGTTTGGTATCTTATATCGCGATTGGTTAAGATTCCAATCAAACTACCATCTTCTGTAATAACAGGTAGACCAGAAATTTTATACTTACGCATTAAATCCTCAGCATCTTGTAGTACTTGATCGGGACGTAGCGTAATAGGATCTGAAATCATTCCATTCTCCGAGCGCTTTACCATATCTATTTCCTGCGCTTGACGCTCAATAGACATGTTTTTATGAATAAAAGACAAACCACCTTCACGAGCCAAAGCTATCGCTAATTTAGATTCAGAAACAGTATCCATCGCAGCACTCACAATAGGAATTTGCAATTGAATTCTTTCTGTTAAATTGGTTTGAATATTTACTTCGGATGGAAGCGTTTGGGAGTATGCTGGTACAAGTAATAAGTCATCGAACGTGTATCCTTCTTGTACAATTTTATCGGCTAAAGACATAGTGCATTTTTGCCGAACAAAATTAAGTATTTATTTTGATTTAATTTACATAGACTTCAAAAAATAAAAATAATTATGTGTTAATTTTTATATTAAATTCAACCAAAGCAGCAAGTTATCATTAAAAATATAACTTTTATCATATTATTAAAAGATTTAGTTTAAAACTGCTGACTTCTACAAAATTAAAAACACCCATAAATCAAATAATTATGAGTGTTAGATTTTAAAAAATTCAGTCTATAAGCCGGATTCTGTTTTCGCCTAAGCGATTGCTTGTCATTTATCTGGGCATTACATTACTGCAATGCTCTAGCTGCTTACCCCTCAGCATCGAGCGTGCAACTCTTAACAGCTGATATACATAGCATTGCACCACACAGAGTTTACCTGGTTTCACTACAGCCGAACTGTACATACTTTCTGTTGCACTGGTCCTCCCCCAAATCAGAGACCTAGGGTGATGGGTGTTACCCATTGCGTTGCACTATGGTGTCCGGACTTTCCTCCTAATTCTAAATCGAATTAAGCGACAAGCCGACTGAAATGCAAAGATAGTTGTTTATTCAATATCCTGACATATTTATTACCTTTGCGCCATGACAATTCAAGAAAGACAAGCAGAGATTGTAGACGAGTTTTCATTTTATGATGACTGGCAACAACGATATGAATATTTGATAGATTTAGGTAGATCACTACAACCTATGTCCGAAGAGGCTAAATCAGCTGGAAAATTGGTAAAAGGATGCCAATCAAATGTGTGGTTAGATGCTAAAATGGATGGTGATACAATTGTTTTTGAAGCAGATAGTGATGCTATTTTACCAAAAGGGATTGCTGCCCTTTTAGTTCGTTTGTATAGTGGACAAAAGCCAGAAGATATTCTACAAAGCAACGAATCATTTATAAGTGACATTGGTTTACAAGAATTCTTATCACCCACGCGTGCCAATGGTTTATTGGCCATGGTTAAACAAATTAAGTTTTACGCCATTGCTTTTAAAGCAAAAATGAATTCATAAATCCTTGAAAGAACAACAGCGCATACTTGTTTTTAGGCTTTCATCTTTGGGTGATGTCGCCTTGTGTGTTCCTGTTATCATGAATGTATTGGAACAAAATCAAGGTCTTTTTATTGATTTTGTTACGCCAAGATTTATGCATGATTTATTTCCTGCTCATGATCGCCTAATGTTTATCAATTTTGATAAAAACGGTAAACATCAAGGTATTTTAGGGCTTTTAAATCTATTAAAAAGTATTGACTTAAAACAATATGATGCGATAGCTGATTTACACGAAGTACTTAGAACAAAAGTTTTAGCAACAGCTTCTATTTTAAAAGGTAAAAAAGCAGTGAGCATTAAAAAAGATCGCAAAGCAAGAAAAGCTTTAATTAATGGAGAGACTTCACAACCACTCAAACCTACAACAGAAAAATACGCTGATGTCTTCAGAAGATTGGGTTTTAAACTAGAATTAGACCATCATTTAAAAAATTATTTATTTGAAACCAATCCTAGAACGAATAAAATTGGAATTGCTCCATTTGCTCGCCATCAAGGTAAAATGTATCCCATTGATCAGTTAAAAGAAGTAGCTACCGAACTATCCAAAAAATATCCCATTGAAATCTACGGCAATAAGTCTGAATTAGAAAAATTAAAGGACTGGAAAACCATCGGAAATATTGAATTTTGTTCAGGCCATGGATTAAAAGACGAGCTAAAACAAATGTCTGAACTTCAGCTTATGATTAGCATGGATAGTGCAAACATGCATTTAGCCAGTTTAGTAGGCGTTCCTGTGGTTTCAATTTGGGGTGTAACTCACCCAAACGCAGGCTTCTTAGGTTATGGACAATCATGGGAAGGAATTATTCAAGATGAAAATTGCCAATGGCGACCTACATCCGTTTATGGAAATAAACTAGGCCCTAGCGATAATCCTACGGGTTTTGATGGAATTACGCCGGAAATGATTATTAATAAAACGCTCGAATTGCTACATAAATAATATGAAGAAACTTTTCATTATATCTGGCATTTTATTGGCCACTTCCTGCGAAAAACCAGCGCCTCAACAACCAAAAGTGATTTGGAGTGATGTTTATATGGATACAATTTCACAAGATTCCATTACTCCTAAGGATACTATTTCCGTGCAAGATTCAATTCGAATCGATTCCACACAGCTCATTCCTTAAACAGGAGAATATTTTTGTGATAACTTTCACTTTGGTTAAAATGCTTAGATACAAGCTGCTAAATGAAAACTAAAATTTAAAATTTCTTAAAATTAACAAGGAATTTTCGAGATTTATTTCTTTGGCATATACTTTGAAATATATCTAACAACTAACAAGCTAAACCTACAGTCGTTAACCTAAGACTATGAAAGCAACCGAAGATTTATTCTTCGGTTTTTTTATTTTCTGTAGAATTGGGATTTTTCCAAAGAAACTTTTCTCTTGTCATTTTATTTCTTCTCCAATATAGAAATAAGGGGAATGTAATTAAAAACATGAAAATAGTTCCAAACCCATAAAGCTTATGTTTAATAGGATCATCGTTGTAATCAAAATAAATTCCGGCTACAATAAGTCCGATGGAAATGAATGCACTAAGTATAACTACGTATTTCATTTTGAAATGAGATTAAAAGGAGCTGAAGGCAGAACCTCCTCTATTTCGAGCCCCTCGAACGAATAAAAACCTTTTAAAGTGATGATAAATCCAAAAATGAGTAAAGCAATACCTATGTATCTTCTTATTTTATAAACAAGCTTATCACTCATTCTTTCTTGAAATTTTTTAGCTAAAAAAATCTTACTTAAGTCTATACCAAAAAAAGTTGCTAAGGCAATTCCCATAAACAATAGAAACTCATAATCCTCTGGGTAGGTTATGGTTACCCATCCAACAATCACAAACCAAAATACGACAATACCTATATTCAGCATATTCATTAAAAACCCATTGACAAAGGTTTTAAAATAATTATGGCTCACCACCGCTGCATTATTTATATGTAATGCTGGTTTGGATTTATACATAAAAGCACCATAAATCATAATAATAAATCCTCCAATTTTGAATAAGGACGGATGCGTTTCTATATAAGTTGCTAAATCTTTGGCTCCGTAGTATGCGACCGCTATGCATACAATATCAGAAACGATTACACCTGCATCAAGTGCAATAGCTGCCTTCCAACCTTTAGTAAGACTAGTTTCAATTAACAAAAAGAATGCGGGCCCAATCAACACCAAACTCAACATGAATCCTAGTGCAAGTGCAGATAGTACAAATTCAATCATAG
Source organism: uncultured Weeksellaceae bacterium (assembly GCA_964553105.1). Lineage (GTDB taxonomy): Bacteria > Bacteroidota > Bacteroidia > Flavobacteriales > Weeksellaceae > Profundicola. The sequence continues at coordinate 30,340 of CAZKJO010000023.1, forward strand.
TTTAATGTTTGTTTGTTTTGCATCATGCTGAAGTAATTAACTAATACTCGACAATTTTGTTGCCTCGAAATTGGCTATGATGTCCAAGGCAAGTTTCAAAGCTTGAATTCCGTCGTTAATAGTAACTCTAATTGGGGTATCATTTTCAATGCTATCAGCAAAAGACTCAAGCTCATCCAAAATCGCATTATTATTTAAAACATCCGGATATTCGAAATAGATTTTCTTTTTCTTTTTTTCCGCATTTTCTAAAATCATTGAAAAGTCGTCTATATTGTCTTCTGTAGCGTCTTCCATTCGAATAATTTCTGATTTTTTCTCTAGAAAGTCAACTGAAATATAGGCATCTTTTTGAAAAAATCTAGATTTACGCATATTCTTCATTGAAATTCTACTGGTAGTAATATTAGCAACACAACCACTCTCAAAAACAATTCTTGCATTGGCAATATCTGGCGTTTCGCTAATAACACAGACCCCACTACTTCTAATTTCCTTCACAGGAGATTTAACGACCGATAATATCACATCCAAATCATGGATCATCAAATCTAAAACCACAGGAACATCAGTTCCTCTAGGATTAAATTCGGCCAATCTATGCGTTTCAATAAACAATGGTTCTTTAACCAAATCTGATACTGCTTTGAAAGCTGGGTTGAATCTCTCTACGTGCCCTACCTGACCTTTTACATTGTTTTGTTCCAAAAGCTTTTCTAACTCTTGAGCTTCTTCTAGCGTATTAGTAATAGGCTTTTCAATAAAAACGTGTTTTTTATTTTCGATTGCCTTTTTTGCCAAATCAAAATGAGACAATGTAGGTGTCACAATATCAAGCATTTCAACTTCTGCTAAAAGATCATCTAAATTCTCGAAGAATTTATAACCAAATTCAGCTTCTATCCTCTTAGCATTCTCTTTATCTAAGTCGTAGAAACCTACAAGTTCGTATCTTTCTGATTGTTGAAGTAACTTTAAGTGAATTTTTCCTAAATGTCCGGCTCCGGCAACTCCCGCTTTTATCATGCGATGATTTTTAATGGTATGAATTTCAAATTTACAACATAAATTATAAAGGTTCAATTTAAGAAAATTTTTAAGGTTAGCATTAGCTTCTTTTTAATTGAAAATTTCAAATATAAGTTCCATTTTTGCAAAATGGATAAGATGGATAGCTTCAAGCATCGTGGTAATAGAAGAAAATTGATAGATTTATTGAGATCTAAAGGAATCTCTGATGAAAGTGTTTTAGCTGCTATGAATAAAGTGCCTAGACACTTATTTTTAACTTCAGCGTTTGAGGATCATGCTTATGAAGACAAAGCATTTCCGATTGCTGCAGACCAAACTATTTCACATCCTTATACCGTTGCCTTTCAGTCTTCTTTGTTAGACATTAGCCCAGGTGATAAGGTATTAGAAGTAGGAACCGGAAGTGGTTATCAAACGGCTGTATTGGTGGCAATGCAAGCCGATGTTTATACAATAGAAAGACAGAAATCCTTGGTAGATTTTAGCAGAAAAATATTAAGAAAAACAAATTTAGAACCTAAATATCAAACTTATGGTGATGGATACAAAGGTTTGCCTTCATTTGCTCCATTTGATAAAATAATTGTTACCGCGGGCTCTCCTATTCTTCCCTCAATTTTGCTACAACAACTTAAGATTGGAGGTATTGGCGTTGTACCAATTGGTGAAGTCAATCAAAAAATGTTTACGTTTCTACGTGTAGACGAACGAAGATATGAACAAATGGAGTTTGGTGATTATCAGTTCGTTCCCATGTTAGAGGATAAAGATATCTTATAATGCAGAATTGGAATTATTATTGTTATTCTCTAATTCAAATCAATGTATCATTAATACATATTAAATAAATATTTTTTAATATTGTCTAGTTTATTATGTATTTTTATAAACAATATATTAAAAAATTATGAGAAGAAGTAATGGATTTAAAATAAGGCTAATCATTGGTTTAGTGATTGCAGCCTTTGCCCTTTTCAAGTATTATTCTTCGAGTTCTGTAAATGAGATTACTGGAGAAAAACAGCATATTAACATTACGCCAGAACAAGAGATTCAGCTTGGATTAGACGGAAGGAATTATATGATACAAGAATCAGGAGGATTGTATCAAGATCCCGAAGTTCAGCAATATATTGATGTAATGGGTAAAAGAATAGTAGAGAGCAGCGACGCGAGTAAAACTCCATATCAATATGAGTTTCATGTTTTAGCTGACCCTAATCAAGTCAATGCCTTTGCGATGCCAGGAGGTCAAATTTTCATTACGGCTGGTTTGTTAAAAAGATTAGAAAACGAAGATCAGGTGGCCGGTGTGTTAGGGCATGAAATTGGTCATGTGGTAGCGCGTCATTCAGCCCAACAAATGGCAAAGCAAGATTTAACCCAAGGCTTGGCTGGTGCTGCAGGTGTTGTAGGTGGAGATATGAATTCGGCTCAATATGCACAAATGATCGGTAATATGGTAAATATGAAATACGGTCGCGAAGACGAGCTTGAGTCAGATGAACTTGGCGTTAGGTTTATGGTTCAGTCGGGTTATGACCCACATGCTCTTATACGTGTGATGGAAATCTTAGATGAAGCAAGTGGTGGACAAGCTCCACCGGAGTTTCAATCTACTCACCCCAGTCCGGAAAACAGGGTTCAGAGAATTAAAGAGGCAATTGATAAATATGGTGGATCAGCTACTCCAAATACGAACTCCAATAAGTTACCGAGTAATGTACCTTCTAATACTTCAGGGGATTATTAAGATTTAATAGTCCTTATCACAACATAAAAAAAGCAGCTAATCGAAAGATAAGCTGCTTTTTTATTTGATAATAATTCTAATTTATTGCTTCTGTGCTCTTTTAAAAGCTTTAAGATAGCGTACTCCATAAAGCGTATTTACATCTCTATCATAAACTCTTCCCGGTGATACAAAAATCTTCTCATCGTTGATTTTCTTTCTAAACTTTTCAAAGGCGTCGCGCGTAAATTCATCTAAATCTTGCTCACTTACTTTTACTCTTTCTGCAGCAGAGATACTTCCATCTTGATTGATAACGAATTCAATATATACTCTCACTCCATTTCCTTTAGACACCTTTTCTGCGCCCTCCATAAAAGGTGCAAAAATGAAGTTTATTTGGTCTTTCATGCATTTGGCCAAATATCCTTTGTGTCCAGCTAAACTTTCGCAACCTTTCACCATAGGTAATTCCTCTAAAACATTTAATGGATAACCTTTTGCGCGCAACTCTTCAACAGTTTCGGTTACTTCAAACTTTTTGTCTTGTGCAAAACTTGAAACAGCAACACTAAATAATAGGATTAAAATTAAATTTCTCATTGATCTTTATTCCCCATTCTAGGGTTCTTTTCATTTGATTTTTTCATCTCCTCACCAATAATATTAGCGGCCGAGAATGAAGTAACCATATTGTTCAACATATCTCCAGCGGCTTGTGGTGAGTTAGGCAATAAAATTAAATTCGAATTGTTTAAACTTCCAATCGCTTGTAAAGTATCATAATGCTGGGTAACTACAATTAGAGCCGAGGCTTCTTGGGAGTTAATTCCAACTTTGTTCAAAACATTTACTGACTCTTCTAAACCTCTAGCAATCTCACGTCTTTGGTCTGCAATACCTTGACCTTGTAATCTTTTACTTTCCGCTTCAGCTTTTGCTTTTTCTACGATAAGAATACGTTGTGCATCACCTTCGTATTGAGCTGCAACTTTTTCACGTTCTGAAGCATTAATACGGTTCATGGCATGTTTCACTTGCTCGTCTGGGTCGATATCAGTGACTAATGTTTTAATGATATCAAAACCATATTCGTTCATGGCGTCTTGAAGTTCTGACTTAACGGCAATAGCGATATCATCTTTTTTCTCAAAAACGTCATCTAATCTAAGTTTTGGAACCTCAGCACGAACCACGTCAAATACATAAGATGTAATCTGAGCATATGGATTATCTAATTTATAAAATGCATCATATACTTTATCTCTAATAACAACATATTGAACAGATACTTTTAATTTAACGAATACATCGTCTTTAGTTTTAGTTTCAACGACAACATCTAATTGCTGAATTTTTAATGAAATTTTACCAGCAATTTGGTCAATAAAAGGGATTTTAAGGTGAAAACCTGAGTTTCGGATCGAATGAAATCGTCCTAATCTCTCTACAATGACTGCAGTTTGTTGTTTAACCGTGAACCATAATCCAAAAAAACTAAGGACTACCACACCTACAATTAATATAAGTGGTAATGAATTAAATAATACTTCCATAAATAGGGGGTTTTAAATATAAGTCGCATTGAATTCTGTATAGTTACAGTAAAAGCGATTTTAAATATACGGAAAAATTATAACATTCCTAGCTCAAATTTTGCTTCTTCGCTCATCAATTCTTGAGACCATGGTGGATCGAAAGTAATTTGAACTCTAGCTTTTTTAATTAAATCTAATTGCGCTACCTTCTCTTCTACTTCCATGGGTAGACTTTCTGCTACCGGACAGTTGGGAGATGTTAGCGTCATAAGAATTTTCGCTTCTCCATCCGTGCTTACGTGCGCATCGTAGATAAGTCCTAATTCATAAATATCAACAGGAATTTCTGGATCGTAAATGGTCTTAAAAACCTTTACCATTTCTTCTCCTAGATCGTGTATTTGTTCGTTTGTTAATGACATATTTTAATTTTATACAAAGGTATGAATATTTAAATTTCTAACTTAAAAGATAATTTAGTCTTATTTCAAAAAATTTAATTTTTAATCTCAAACAAAATACCTCAACGGTTTAACGTAAAGGCATTTATAAAAGTATTTTGTATCATCTGATTATTGAAACTCGGTAGCGGGAATATTTTTATTAAACTTTAATGTTTTTACATTTTGAACTAAAGTTTGACCAGCTGTTATAATTTTGGTTTTGCTTGGATATAAAATTCCATCATAAGATTTCCAATCAGTATAATTTGATGATGTATTTGCCAAGCTATCTACACGTTCTGTTAGTAAACCAGTCGTAGCATCAAAGGTTAGCTTTTCCGTTGCACTTTCTAAAACATAGTATAGTTTGTCACCCTTTTGATAAGCCTCTACTTTATTCTTAAGTTCAGGTAACATCAACATTTTAGCAGGGAATTTCTTCTGATTTTGCTCTACTTCTGCAGGAGCCATATCCATCTTTTGCCCACCTTGAATTTTATAGGCATCATCACCATTCACAACCGCAACAATTTCTTGATTCATTACGCTCAAGATAGATTTAAGTTTATCCTCACCAGATTGCAACATCTTAACTTCCATTTTGAGCTCATTAATTAATAAATCTAATTCCATTTGCGTAGTTTTTATGCTTTGAAGCTTTTCTAAACCACCAATTTTTTGATAATAGTTTTTAACTACTTCATCTTTAGTGACCTTAGCATTCACCTTGGTTTTCTCTTCTACTCTAGGCGTTTCTGCCATTTCTTCTGGATATAAAACTGCCTGAATATAATCTCTTGTTAAATATTTTTTCGCTACTCTTTGAACATCTTTGACGGTTAGCTTATTCAGGCGCTCTAAAAAGCTTAAATATCTTTCCCTAGCTCCTGGATTTAAGTTTTCAGAAGACAAGATATTCATCCAAGTTCTATTTATTTTTTCTTTCTCTTTGTAATCATTGATTTCAGCTTCCTTGAACTTCTTCAAATCATTAGCGTCTGGTCCATTTGCAATCACTCGTGCAATTTCGTCTTTAGAAACCTGAATCAATCGCTCAACATTTTCTGGTCCACATGGGAAGAAGATTCTAAAACTATAACTACCATATGGAATATTGCTCAAGCCACCGCTAACAGAAGAAGTATAAGTTCCGCTTTCGTCTTCTCTCAACTTCTCTACTAATTTAATTCCGATAACTTCAGCCAAAGCATCCATGGCTAAATCTTCATCTTCAGAATATGTGGTCTCTCCCTCGTAGGTGATTTCTACAAAGCTCTTTGGGTCCGTTCCTTTTCTATACTCCTTTTTATGTGTACC